>CALKRK010000060.1 GCA_937989675.1 uncultured Arenicella sp.
AACATCAATATTCTTGGTAACGTGGACGCACCTCGACTTTCGATTATCTCTTTTAGGATAAGGCATGATTCGAAAGACCTGCATTATAGTTTTGTCGTTGCATTGTTGAATGATCTCTTCGGCATTCAGGCGCGTGGCGGATGCTCTTGTGCCGGGCCATACGCACATAGCTTGCTCAGCATGGACATGTCCACCAGCAATGCCATAGAACGAGAGCTCATGAATGGTCAAATGATTCTGCGGCCCGGTTGGGTTAGGCTCAATTTTAACTACTTCATAAGTGAGCAAACCTTCAATTATGTCGTTAGTGCGGTCGAGCTTGTTGCACAACATGGCTGGCGACTTCTGCCGTATTACCAATACGATAGAGAGAGTGGCACATGGCGTTATCAAAACGAAAAGATGGCGTTTAGCAGCAGCCTGAAAGACTGCAACTTTGAAACATCTAAGGCACGTTTATTAGATCAGAAAATCGAAGATCATGAGCTAGCAAGCTATCTGGAGCAAGGAAAACAAGCGCTGCTGCAAGATCAGCAGAAGACGCGTTGCTCGGCTCCCTCTTTGAATGCTCAGGCAGAATCATTGCGATGGTTTAGCCTTCCGAAAAAAATTGCCTAACTCTAGGGGTCTGTTGATAATTCATCTTCAAACCGAGATAGCGCCTACTTTTCGCTATTGAGGCGTCCATTTTGACATTGAGTTATTCCCGATCATAAATGAACAACAAAAAGAGCGAAACGTAGGCGCTACCCGTCAGGTTATGACTCATTTTGGCTCATACTTTGTTAGAAACCGCTCGCTTAGACTGACTAAGCGTCGCGATTTCTGCCGTGTCAGAACCAAAATGAGGCCATAATCTCGATTGAATATGAACTGTCAACAGACCCTAGTACACTATTATTTACGACATTTTTCGGGAACCTTAAGCGATGATCGATAGCCGACGACGATTTCTAAAATATTCACTTGCCACTAGCACGGCCCCATTTATCACCGCCTGTGGTCAACGTGAGCGAGTTAAAGTATTAGTGATTGGTGGTGGCCTGGCTGGTTTAAATTGTGCACGGATTTTACAGTCCGAAGGGTGGGACCCAGTTGTATTAGAAGCGAGCAATGAGGCCGGCGGCCGAACTCGCAGCAAAACCATCGACGGCGAAACTATTAACCTCGGCGGCATTGAAATTGGCGATGGATACGCGCGATTTATGCATTTGGTCAAGGAACTAGAGCTTGCCACCTACGACCCTCACGAATCGGTTGGAGGGCTTAGTCTGTTTCACAGCGAGCAGTTGATAGATGCAAAAGACTGGGCTGAGTTCTCTGGTAACCCATTGCCCGAAGAGCTCAAATCTCAATTGCCTTCGCGCCTGCAATACGGCTTCCACACAAAAGACTTTCCACTTACCAGCACCAGCGATTGGCTGGATGAGAAATACGCCAAATACGATATTGCGGAAGGCGCAAGCTTACGTGCATTGGGCGCTCCTGAAGCCGCTATTGATTTAATTAACCGAGCAGGCAACTTCAACCATATTGATGAAGTGTCCACACTTCATGTATTACGCTCTTATGCCAACTTCCGGTTTGGTACATCAAGCAAAACACTACGCCTCAAAGGCGGCAACCAACAATTGTGTTTAGCCATGGCACAGCAGCAAACCAGGTTGCTTACCAATCACAGAGTTAACTCAGTTATCGAAACGCCTAATGGCATAGAGGTTGACTGTGAGAATGGCAAACAATGGCTGGCGGAGTATGTTGTGATAGCGCTACCATTCTCAGTATTGCGAAAAATGGACCTGCAAGCGAACTTACCATCGATTCAACGCGACGCCATCAACCAACTCAATTACACCAAAATCAACAAGCTGGTTGCTCGTGTTGATAAGCCCTTTTGGGAGCAAGACGGCTTACCCCCTAACATGTGGTGCGACTCCGCATTAGAGCGTTGCTTTCTAGGCAAGTCTGAGCGTGGCACTGACCTATTAACAGTTTTTATAAATGGGGTTGGCACCCAAACCTTAGATACTCTTGGCGACGCAGAAGCGAGCCAATGGATATTAAAGAAACTTGCTCAAACCCGACCTTCAACGAGCAATGCCCTTACTCCGCTGATCTATACCTCGTGGGGAAACAATGACCTCGCTGCGGGCGCCTACCACGCTTATGGGCCCGGTCAGGTTACTCGGTTTGCCCGCCAACTGGTATTACCAGCGGGGCGACTATTCTTCGCTGGGGAACATTGCGCGCGCGCATCTAGCGGCATGGAAGGGGCACTCGAGTCTGGCGAAACCACAGCGTTGCAGCTATTGGCTTAAAGCAGCTTTAGCGAGGAATTTAAATGTGCTCTAACTGACTGTGCTCTAGCCTACTCAGCTAATGTAAGGCCCACCTGCATCCACCTCAAATTCATCCCCAAACGCCCAGCACCTGGCTCGCCCCAAATGTAGGTAATGGCGCGTTCCTTCCCTTCTTCATACAAAGCCAATTTTAGAACGGTGGTATTCGTTTCTTCGTAGGTGATCACAATCAATTCAATCGAATAAGGCGTCTCTTTGTCACCATCCATCAGTTTTAAAATCTGACCCTCGTCGGTCATTTTGATATCACGAATGGATATCCACTGATCGGGGTCAGCTTCGGGTTCCAGGTGTTGACGCTTAATTACAGCCCAACCTGAGTACGTTAGTGGTAATCGTTTCTCAACTTCACTCATCTTCGCCGACGCATTCTCATCAGCGTATGCACCCGGCAGCATCCCAGCACAACAAAACAGAAACACAACTAAAAATGGTCGCAACATGAAGAGTCCTCTTACTTGACATCGGTTAAGCTGAAAACTAGTATATAAATGTATTAATGACATATCAATATATTTATTAGGATTCCCATGAACATGACCCCGCTCCGCTTATTTTCCAAAACCCTCCAAATATTACTTCTCTGCGCATTCGCTAGCACCGCAGTTTTGGCCGAAAAAATCGATCCAAACACTGGCGAAGGCTACGTCAAACTTAATCGAAAACTGCATTGCTCACTCAAAGACGGCGAAGAGGTGACTTACCGCTGGTGGGGCAATGCGTATTCGCGTATACCAGGGCAACGCGATACTTTATTGTTTAAGTTAGAGGGTATGAATGTTCGCCAATGCGTCACCCTTAATGATGAAAAAATGGGCACAGGTTACCGCATGGTATCGCGCGAAATAATGCTCTACTTGCACCCAGAAACCGGTGAGATAATGCGTAAGTGGGAGAATCCATTGACCGGCGCGACCAATGACGTAATTCATGTTGCAAACGACCCTGTTAATGGCCGCCCGAGTTTCCCGGTTAACAAAGACGGTAAAGAGAATAAGTTTCACGCGAGCTTTTTAAACGGTACGTACTTTGCAAACTTTGAAGTACCGCTGTTCTATCCAAACCCACTTGGTGGCGACTATCAAAAACTTATCGGGGGTACATACCATAGCGCTGAGATCTTCGATTTCAGTGGCAATGAGGATGATCTATTAGATGCCAACACCGATATCGAATATGGCAATATCGCCTGGGTTCGCATTGCTAAATGGTTACCTTGGATGGAGATGGGTGATCGTCCAGGATTAATGTATTTCAACGCCGTTGGCAAAAAGTTGCAAAGCTGGAATGAGCTGCCAGACATCATGAAAAAGGAAATCGCAAAGAATTACCCTGAATACACCAACGCACCTCCGGCCGACGACACGCGTAAAAACGAGACTTCTTGGACGTACATGAAAAAGATTATTGACCAACGCCGTGCTGAAAAATCCGCGGCAGAGTAAACTCGTTATCACCAAAGTTTCTCACCTCCCGTGATAGGTATGTGTGTAAGACGATGATCACACATATCCATCACATCAACTTTCTGGTCAACGACCTCGCCCTAGCAATCACTCGTTACAGTGCATTGCTAGGCGGGGTCGAATTTATTGAAGACCAACTGGACCAGCGCTCAGTCAAAACCGCGCGTACCAAGCTCGGCGACACCTGGTTGATATTAGTACAACCAACCGATGAGCAAAGCACCCCTGCTCAACACCTTAAACAACATGGCGAAGGGTTCTTTTTATTGTCACTTAATTGTGATGACTTAGATCAAGAGCAACAACGAATTAACGCGCTCAGCGGGTTGAATTTCTCAACACCAGAGCGTACTGGCTTAGAGGGTTGGCGCATACGCGACCTACCCAAAGAACCGTTCTTCGGAACACAATTGCAATTAACACAGGACGTAAACAAAAGAGAGTAGTACACACCACAATACCTGAGGGGTAACCCATGAAGAAGACCGCACTGGCCACTGGCCTAATGCTCGCTCTGAGCACGACACCGCAGTTTGGTTTACAAACACTATCAGCCGCTGAGCTTGAGGAAATACTCGTTACCGCACGTAAACGATCCGAAAGTTTGCAAGATGTCCCCATTGCAATCAAGGCATTCACGGCGCGTACCATCGAACAAGCCGGTATTGAACGCCCAAGCGATTTCATCTCCTTAATGCCCAATGTGACGATTGTTGATACCGCCAATGTCGGCGACACTCAGGTTAGTATTCGCGGCATTGTCTCTACACGCGACGCCGAATCTACCTTTGCTTATGTTGTTGACGGTGTTCTCAACACCAATCCGAACAGCTTTAATGAAGAGCTGGTGGATATCGAACAAATCGAGGTGTTAAAAGGCCCGCAGGGCGCGCTGTATGGCCGCAACGCGGTCGCTGGCGCGATACTTGTTACAACCAAAAAACCGGGCGACGAACCCGAAGGCAAAGTTAAGGTGGGTTTAGGTTCACAAGGGTCCACCAAGGTATCCGCCAGCTACTCTACACCACTAAGTGACAACCTTAAAGGCAGCTTCACCTATAGCCACCGTGAAACCGATGGGCACTATACGAACATATTTACCGGTGCCAATGACAGCGTAGATTTTCTTGAGGATGACACCGGCCGAGTTCGTTTGCTTTGGGATGTCAACGACAACCTTTCATTTGACTTGAAGGCTGGAGTGTCAAAAGTTAGCGCTGGCGCCATCAATTTTAACGCCGCCTTTGCGATCCCTGCCTTCGTTACAAACTTCGGCAGCCCCACCTTTAACTCCAACGTAAATGACTTAGACTTTCGTTACGTTTTCAACGTGCCAGGCGAGAACGAACAAGAGACCTCCGACTTTTCACTAAAGATGGATTACAGTGCCTCATTTGGCGATATCAGTGCCAACATCACTTATAACGATCTTGAAGAATATTTGCTCTCTGACGGCACCAGCGCCACCTTTTACGGCTATGAATTAACCCCAGCATGCCAAGCTGATCGGGCAACTCTTAATAGTTTCACTCGCTCTGATCTGTTTGGCCCAGCTTTTCAACCGTTTGGGGTACTGCCTCCGGGCGCCGACTTCGCGGGCGTCTATGGCCCCTATACACCAACCAGCTGTGATGGCTATCAATATCAAGAACGCAACCAAAATGATATTAGCGCAGAGTTCCGCATTACATCGCCACAAGACAGCGAATTACGCTGGTTAGCCGGAGCCTATGTCACACAAATCGAGCGCGAAGTGGTGGTGGCTTACGGTGCGGACCAAGGCCAGGGATTTCTGCGCCAAGCCTATGTTGCTCCCAGCGGCCCTAACCCAACCGATCTACTATTCTCCGATGAATTCAATACCGATGTATTCGCTGTGTTCGGGCAATTCGAGTATGACTTAAACGACACTGTTGAAGTTGCACTAGCCCTTCGCTATGACCGCGAAGATCGTTCGGTGGACAACCGTGTACCGGCCGTTCGTGCCTCGGGTCTCAACATCAACACGCTTGGCCCTGACGGTCTGCCTGGATTTATAAACCCAGCACTTGCCAACAACCCAACAGGCATACCCAGTCGCTCGGAAGATTTCGACCAGCTACAACCGAAGCTCACACTCAGTTGGCAACCCTCTGACGCGTTAAACCTATACGGCAGCTACGGCGTTGGTTTTCGCAGCGGTGGCTTTAATTCTCTAGGCAGCCGAGACCTACTTGAGTTTTGGTTTAATGCCGGTTCTGGTGGGCCTGGCGAAGCGGTTAACGCACAACTACGTATCAATGATGAGTACGAAAAAGAAGTTTCCAAAAGTTTCGAACTCGGGCTCAAGGGCGAATTTCTAGAACGTCGACTACAGCTCAATGCCGCTGTGTTTAACACCGATGTTGATGACAATCAGTTCTTTGAATTCTTTGCCGGCCCATTCGGATTGCTGCGCGTGGTTACCACCATCGAGGAAATCCAACTCAGAGGGCTAGAAGCAGACTTCAATTTTGTGGCCAATGACTATCTAAGCGTGTTCGGCGGTTTTGGACTAATTGATTCAGAAATCAAACAGAACAGGAATCGCCCACTGAGCGTCGGCAATGACGTACCGCAAGCACCAGAGCGGACTTTTAACTTAGGCGCTGCAATCGAAATACCAGTCGGCGATAACGGCAACTTTTTTGCACGAGCCGATTGGCAATACATCGGTGATACGCAATTTCATACGTTACAAGGCGAACAAACACCGACCATCTGGCAGGTGTTTTTTGGCCCAGGTTTACTACAAGACTTCACCAACTCCGAACGCGATGCCCATGACACCCTAAATCTAAGGCTCGGCTTTGAATCTGAGCAATGGTCAGTTACCGCATGGGGCCGCAATATTACCGACGAACAGTACTTGGAAGAAGTGATACCGGCACCCGAGTTCGGCGGCAGTTTTAATCACCAAGCAGCAGGCGACAGCTATGGCGTCGAGGTATCCTATAAGTTCTAACTTTAAGGAGAATCTAACACCCAAAAAACAGGCCCGACTGAGTTGCTCAGCCGGGCCTGTCCTTTATCAGACATGAACTAATAACCTTTGGGGGGACAGTGCATATCTAATCCTTTCAAGAGACCTTAGTAGATCACGGAAGCTTTCAAAATAAATGAAAATTTTTGTTAATTTATAACTCCTCGCTCTCTAAGATTCTCTATTTCAGCGTCGGCGAAACCTAGCTCACCTAAGACGCACTTTGCATTTTCACCAGCCTTTGGCAAATCCAAACGCGCAGAGAATTTTTCACCTGCAACCTCTATCGGCAGGGCTGGTAGTGATACCGCCTCACCCTCGTTCTCACCATCTGGTAAAGTTAAGTCAACCAGCCCACCAGCGCTTGTTAGGTGCTCGTCATCAAACAAATCTGAAGGCTTATTAATCGGCGCAAATGGTATTCCAGCTCGATCTAAGCGGCGCATCATTTCATCAGTAGTCATGCCCGCAAACAAATCCTCAACACGAGGAAGAATCCGGTCACGCTGCTTAACACGCTCGTTATTCGCATCTAAGGCGCGGTCTGCAGCAAGGTCATCTAACTCAAATTCGGTGCAAAACAATTTCCAAAGAGCGTCGCTGACCACGCCAACAAAAACACGTTCTTGGTCGCCACTGTAGAAAATGTCATAAATCGACCAAGCTGAGCGTCGCAC
This sequence comes from uncultured Arenicella sp., assembly GCA_937989675.1. GTDB lineage: Bacteria > Pseudomonadota > Gammaproteobacteria > Arenicellales > Arenicellaceae > Arenicella. The sequence goes on from CALKRK010000060.1 coordinate 7,505, forward strand.
CGACATTGGTTGTGGCGCCTCACCTGATACAGCTTGCTGAGCCATATGCTGACCAACCATAAACACAGTCGTCTCAAATAGGGAGCTTGAAACCAACTCGCCACGCCCGGTTGTATGTCTACGCTCAAGCGCGGATAAGATTCCGATCACGCCAAACATACCGCCGGTAATATCAATCACAGAGGAACCCGCACGCATTGGCTTATCGGGTAATCCAGTCATATATGCCAGACCACCCATCATTTGAGCCACTTCATCCAACGCCGTTCGATGCTGATACGGCCCAGATAAAAACCCTTTAAGCGAGCAATAGATCAGGCGTGAATTCAATTCACTTAATTGTTCATAGCCCAAGCCTAGCTTGGTCATAGCTCCAGGACGGAAGTTCTCGATAACAACATCGGCCTCTTTAACTAAACGGGTCACAACTTCCAGACCCTCAGTCGACTTAAGGTTAACGCTAATGCTCTTTTTGTTGCGGTTATACATCGAGAAATAACCTGCTCCTGAGCCTTTCAACCGACGAGTCTTATCCCCACCTATAGGTTCGACCTTGACAACATCCGCACCTAGGTCGGCTAAGATGACACCAGTCGCAGGCCCCATCACCATATGGGTAAACTCGACTACGCGAATGCCTTTTAACGGCAAATTATTGTTATCCATTCGTCTACTATCTACTTAATATGTACCTTGAGTATGACTGAAATTCACATGAAATTGTGATTCAGGGCTACCCTTAAATTTTGTATATTGTTAATATGATATATCAATAATACATTTTAGCAAGCCAAACCCGCTTTTGATACGTAAAAGCGACCAGCAGAAGATGAAAAAAGACATACAAATCAGCGAAGTAGGACCAAGAGACGGTTTACAAAGCGTCACATCCATTATGCCGACCGACGCGAAAAAACGATGGATAAAAGCCCAATTTGAAGCAGGCACTACCGAAATTGAGGTTGGATCTTTTGTGCCTGCATCACTCTTGCCACAAATGGCAGATACGGCTGAAGTCACTCGTTATGCAAGCTCGCTAGAGGGGCTCGACGTAGCGGTGCTCGCCCCCAATTTATACGGTGTAAAGGCGGCGGCTGAAAACGGCGCGCACAAAATTTCAATCCCATTTTCGATGAGTGAGTCACACTCCGTTAAAAACGTTAGAAAAACACACTCGCAGATGTTGGAAGAAATAGCGCGTTGTTCAGAATTTATTCAATCACTCGGTGAACAACGCCCAATGCTCGAGGTAGGCTTATCAACCGCATTTGGTTGCTCGATTGAGGGTGCGGTGCCTGAGTCACGCGTGATAGCAATGGCTGAAGAAGTGATTAAACTAGGTGTCGACGAAGTTGGCTTATCAGATACAACCGGCGTCGGTAACCCCCGTCAATTGAAGCGCTTAGCCGAAGGTATCTGGCAACACTGCGGCCGAGAAAAACTGAATGGTGCTCACCTACACAACACTCGTGGGCAGGGCTTAGCGGTAGCGCTTATGGCCGTTGAGATAGGGATGACAACACTTGATAGTTCCTTGGGCGGGCTGGGCGGTTGCCCCTTCGCGCCTGGTGCCAGCGGTAATATCGTTACCGAAGACTTGGTATTTATGCTTGAATCCATGGGTTTGAACACTGGTATAGACATAGAAAAGCTGATCGAGGTAAGGACGCTGGTACAAGCCGCCCTTCCCGACGAAACCTTATATGGTTTTACACCCGACGCAGGTACACCGCTAGGCTGGCCATACGGAGAAAATTAATTATGACTATTCTAGATGTTCGCAACCCTCGAAATGGCAAGATTGACTACCAAGTTCCTGCGCTTGACACCAATCAAATTAACCGCTTAGCAGGCCAGTTACGAGTAGAACAATCAAACTGGCTAGCCATTGGCATTGCGCAGCGGTGCAGCGTTCTCAAGCAATGGCAAAAAGCCATTACTGAGAATGCGGAAGCAATAATTGAGGCCCTCTGCATAGACACCGGCCGTCGTGTCATTTCAGAGTTTGAAGTGTATGGCCTAATTGGCATGATTGACCGCTGGGTGGAACGCGCCCCAGAATTACTTGAACCCAATGCCAGCACTCCATCACGGATGGCCCCTAGCGTTGAGGTCAGACACAAACTGGTGCCCTACTCACTGATTGGTGTAATCAGCCCCTGGAACTTTCCGTTAACTCTTTCGATGATCGACACCATACCGGCCTTATTAACGGGTGCTTCGGTACTACTAAAGCCGAGTGAAGTCACTCCACGCTTTATAAAGCCTCTGCAGCAAACTATCGATCAAGTCGAGGGGCTCAAAGGCATTCTCAATATAGTCACCGGCGGGCCAGAAACTGGTATGGCCATTATAGATAATGTTGACGCCATCTGCTTTACAGGCAGCGTACCCACCGGTCGTAAAGTTGGAATGCAAGCGGCTAAAAACTTTATCCCAGCTTTCTTAGAACTGGGCGGCAAAGACCCAGCTATCGTATTAGCATCAGCCGACATTGATAACGCTGCTAACGCAATTCTCAGAAGCGCCGCCGGCAGCACAGGCCAGGCCTGCCAGTCTCTAGAACGCATCTATGTACACGAGTCCGTCTTTGAAGAGTTCGTGAACGTTATTACAAGCAAAGCCAGCAATACTAAATACAACTGGCCAGACCTACATGAGGGCCAAATTGGCCCATTAATCTTCGCAGCTCAAGCGGAAAAGATAGGCGCACAATTAGCTCAGGCCGTCGAATCCGGGGCCAAGGTTCATTGTGGAGGCAAAATCGAGCATCATGATGGCGGCTGCTGGATTGCTCCAACCGTAGTTACCAGTGTTGATCACTCCATGGCGTTAATGACCGAGGAGACCTTCGGGCCGGTCATTCCAGTCATGCCGTTTCAATCAACCGAAGAAGCAATACAGCTTGCTAACGACTCTATCTACGGTTTATCTGGCGCAGTATTCGGAAGTGATGAAGAAGAAATCAATACCGTTGCAGAGCAAATTGAAGTTGGTGCAGTCAGTATTAACGACGCCAGCTTAACGGCTTTGGTTAACGACGCCGAGAAGAATTCATTCAAGCTATCAGGCACGGGTGGGTCGCGCATGGGAGAAAGCGGCTTTACACGATTTCTTCGCAAACGAGCCATTTTGCAACAAACGAGTAAAGCTAGCGCAATTTCTCTTTTTAGCGAGAAAAAACCTTAGATAACATTTCTCTACCTCCCTCCAAGCCAATTTCACTGATTAGAATCGCAAAAGGCATCGTCATATTAGGCGATGCCTTTTTCAGTTTATGCGGATAACTTTCATTTTTACACAACGCGAAGCTCACTCAATTTAAATGAATTTTCTTACAAATGTAACGCAAACCACAAAATGTATGGTTTGCCCCTAACTGAACAAAATACGTCACTGACCAGGCTCACTCTTAACAACAATTACAATATTAAGACACTCAAAATAAACATTTAAAATCAATAACTTAACTCCAAATAAAAATAATTGTTAACTCATTCAACGAAGCTTTGTTCTGATTGATATCAGGCGTATAACTACAGTCAAGCAAGCATACACAACAGCTTGATTAACAGAATTTACTCCCTAGGTTTGCGGAACGGGTTGGAACGGGTTGGAACGGGTTGGAACGGGTGTTAAGGGCTTGTCTTACCCAGGACTAAAGATACCGATTGGTGTGGGGCCAATCGGTATTTTTTTGCTCATCACAAATCAAAGCATTTCAATATGTAACGCGAATGTAAACTTTTAGGCTAAATCGTTACATCTTTGCGCCTTACGATAGATTGCTTGCAACGCTAACTTATCTCTCAACAACAACTGGTGTTAACCAATGGGAGATAACATGTTCAAAAAACACTCTAAACAGCCAACTATAAAACACACAGCACTCACCCTTGCCATTGCTTGCTTAGTCGGCGGCGCACCCTCACACGAGGCATTAGCAAAGTCAATATCCGCAGAACAATCTACTTCTGTGCAGGCAACCACGCGTATCGCTCGAGGGCCTAGGATTCAACTGGCTATTTTACTCGACACCAGTAGTTCTATGGACGGTTTGATCGACCAAACTCGCAACCAGCTCTGGAGCGTAGTAAATGAATTCTCCACCGCCAAACGAAACGGCCAAACCCCAACCCTGGAAGTTGCCTTATTCGAATACGGCAATAACAACCTTTCAAAAAGTTCTGGTTACATCCGTAAACTTAATCACTTTACTGGCGAGTTGGATCGAATCTCGGAAGGCCTGTTTTCACTACAAACCAGCGGTGGCGACGAGTTTTGCGGTATGGCCGTACAAACGGCTGTTGACTCATTGCAATGGAGCCAATCAAACAACGACATCAAAATCATTTTTATTGCTGGCAATGAGCCATTCACCCAAGGGCCTGTAAATTATAAACAAGCGATATCCTTAGCCAAACAACAAGGCATTGCGGTGAACACTATTTTTGCTGGCGATCACCAAAGCGGAGTCAGTGGAGGTTGGCAAACTGGTGCTCAACTTGCGGGCGGAGACTATATGAGCATTGACGCTAACCGCGCCATCGTGCACATAGAGGCACCGCAAGACAAAGAAATTGCCCGTTTAAACAACGAATTGAATAAAACTTATGTACCTTATGGTGCTTTGGGCAAAGACAGCGCAGCTCGCCAAGTTGAGCAAGACCAAAAGAACAGCTCAATTTCTCCGGCCTTGCTTGCCAAGCGCGCAAAATCAAAATCATCTTCGTACTACAGCAACAGTAAATGGGATTTAGTCGACGCAATCAATGACGGAGAAATACAGGAAGCTGAGCTCGCTGAACTCAAGGAAGACCAACTACCCGAGCCGATGAAAAATATGGATGCCGAACAACGTAAAGATTACGTCGCCAAGCAAACCCAGGAACGCAAACGGGTAAAAGCCGAAATTGCCAAACTCAGTGATGAGCGAGATCAATTCGTTAAAAAGAAAAAGCAAGAACAAAGCGAAGAATCTGCAAGTATGAGCGATGCCTTATCGCAGGCGGTAAAAAAACAAGCGAGTAACAAAGGCTTTGAACTAGGCAGTTAGTTAAAAAATTTGCAACAATCTCTATAATCAAATCGATGGCTTAATCGAATAGAGCCATCGATTTTTTGGTTATAAATACAGAAACCGGACTTAGGTTAAGAAACCCTACTCGAATTGACAGCTTCAGTGTTGAACTCAACATCACAAAATCGTATTACTCCTTTCGCTAAAGGCCTATCAGAGAAAAAACTAAATCCAAACATCATTCTCAGCAGTTAGTTCACTGGCTTGAGCAACGCCAGTATTCTTCACATTACGCGGTTCGATGAGCATCATTTTGACCTCCTCCTGCGCGTAAGGCTTATGCTCAACACCTTTGGGTACCACAAACATTTCCCCCGGGCCTAATTCCACATGATCGTCACGAAAATCGATTCTTAGATTCCCTTCAATAACGATGAACGTTTCATCCGTGTCTGGGTGGTTATGAAAAACGAAATCACCCTTAATCTTAACCAGCTTGAACTGGTAGTCATTCATTTCAGCGATCACTTTCGGAGACCAATGTTCGTCGATTCGCGAGAGCTTGTTCTCAAAATTAATCGGTTTATTCATCATTCTATTTTTTGACTATGCTTGGCTAAAGTGAGTATCAGTATACCGCCTAGCACCAGCACTGAGGAGGCAAGCAAACGGCCGTCGATGATTTCATTCGCAAACAACACACCGCCAATAGCAGCAATCACCGGCACCAATAGTTGAATAACAGCCGCCTGTGTGGTGGAAAGCCCTCGTAACGCAGCATACCAAAGCGCATAACCTAAACCTGAAGTGAGTGCACCAGAAGCCACGGCAAGCAGAAAACCTTTTTGAGTGACCGCCAACTGTTCGTAGAACGGAATAAGCAACAAAACGAGGAAGGGCAAAGAACGAACAAAATTTGACGTTGTGTCACCCAAAGCATCCTTTGACCCTAAACCCTTTAGAGTGTAACCAGCCCATGCCGCACCGGATACAACCATCATAAGAAAACCAACGATGGAAGGCTTAGAAAGCTCTGGCCATAACAAAACCACCAGACCAATACACGCGATTATAAAACCTGCCGTCTCTATGTGAGATAGGCGATTACCTTGGAGCCGATTAACGGAGATCATTGTTAACTGCACCGCACCAAATAAAATCAACGCTCCGGTTGCCGTGTCCAAAGTAATGTATGCAAACGAGAAAAGCGCCGCGTAAAGATACAGCCAAAACCCGCCAAACCAAGAACCCTTAGTCGCAATACTCTTAATCGAACCTGAAAATAGGAGAATAGATAACAGCACCCCCGCCCCAGAAATTAGCCTAATAATGGTGAAACTCGTTGGGTCGATACTGCCATCAGCTAATGCCAAGCGACACAAAACAGAGTTGCCCGCGAAAGCCAATAATGCAAATGCGGATAACAAAACGGTTCTCATATGAGTAACTGGCTCCACAAACCAAGAAAAACACTCACGCCAGCGAAGGTGAGTATGGCCCCAACAGTCTTTCGTTTGCTCATCGCTTCTTTAAGAAAAAGCCACGCCATGATCACGATAAAGATATTCGCGGTTTCGTTTAGCACAGACGCCACCGACGCATCCGCGTATTTAAACCCGCCTAACCAAAACAACATGGCGAAATAGGTTCCAAAAACACTAGCCAGCCCAATACTCCACCATCGATGCTCCCCTTCACGAATAACGGCCAGGGTCGACTTCAAGTGGCCTTTCAATACGAGATATAAAAGCATACCTGCAATACCCGCCATCATACGAAGTGTCACCAACCAGAAGAAGCCATCGTTAACAAGGATAGGTTTCATCGCAACCACCCCAGCGGCAGTGAAAAACACAGAGCTGGCTGCAAATACAACGCCCTTCAACAGAACCGCTCGATCTATCGTTTGGTAGTGCCGTTGATAAACCACGACCAATATTCCTGCCAGTACCATGACAAAACCCAGCCATTGCCAAGCAGCCAAGTGCTCACCAAGAAAAACGATGGATAGGATCACCACAAAAGGGCTATACAAACTTGCGACGATCGCGGTTCTACCTGCTCCAAGATAACGCAGAGCTTGCAAGTACCATGTATCGGCCACCGCAATCCCAATATACCCACTGGCAGCCAAAATAAACCAATCGATGTTCGTCAAGTTCGGTATTGTGACGCCTTCCACAAACAAGGCAGTAGGCAGCAAGAGAGCCAAACCGAGTACATTTTTGACTAGATTCAAGGTGTTTGCACTCATGCTTTCACCTACATATTTGTAGAGCACAACAGCGCTGGCCCACATCAGAGCGCAGGCAAGCGAATATACTTCACCAAGTCCTATTTGCATATTCCCCTGAACCCCAACCTTGTATTGATCATTTATAAAAGCGCCACGCTTTTTGCTTGTATAAACACATCCAGCCCGACCTTCAAGCCCAATGCATCAACGGATTTTCTAGTCACCTTCGCCAATACCGGTACACCGTTTGAATGTAATTTAATCGTCGCCTGAGCACCGTCGGTTTCGGATATTTCTCTTATCGTCGCTGGAAATATATTTAGAATGCTGGTGTCGGTCTGCGACTTGAGTGTCAAGCTAACGTCTTTAGCTAATACTCTCAATCGAACTTGAGTGCCAATTGCCAAGGATTTACGTGCCACCGAAAACTGACCAACAGCTGAATCAAGATAGGTCAGTTGATATGTATCATCATGCGCCGTTACTTGCGCGTCGACAATGGATTCCGCATCGAAGTCTTTTGCTAAAGATAAATCTAATTGCGTTAGCATAGAAGGCGCATCTCCAGCAGCAACAATACCTTCAGGCTCCATTAACACCAGTGTGTCAGCTAACCGTGCCACCTCATCAAGCGAATGGCTCACATACACAATCGGCAAATTCAATTCAGCGACCATGCCTTCGATGTATGGCAAAATCTCTCGCTTCGCATTTCTATCCAGCGCCGATAATGGCTCATCCATCAATAGCAATTTAGGGCTAGCACACAACGCCCGAGCTATCGCCACTCGTTGTTGCTCACCGCCAGATAAGCCATCAACTCGCCGCTTGAGCAAGTTTGATAAGCTAAGCAATTTAATCGCTTGATCCAATTCAATACGGCGCTGCTCTACTGGAACCCGTTTAAACGCATAGTTTAAATTCTCAACCACGTTTAGGTGTGCGAAAAGTCGTGCCTCTTGAAAAACCATTGCAAGCTCCCGTTGATGCGTTGGCACAAAAACATCATCGGACTGCCACACAGAGTTATTAAAACTAATCTGCCCGTGCGTCGCCTTGTCTAGACCAGCAATAGCGCGCAACAAACTGGTTTTACCACAACCTGATGGGCCATAGAGTGCCGACACTCCTTTTGGCGGCAACGACAAACTTGCATCCAAAGAAAATGCCTCACGCCCAACCCGGCATTTTAAGTCTAAGCTCATGTGCGCATTATCCGTAGCTGCCGGTTGCTGGCGTAAACCAATATTAACAACACAAAAGACAGTAACAACAAGCACCCAGCCAACCAATGCGCCTGTGTATACTCTAAACTCTCAACGTGTTCATAAATCGCAATTGAAGCAACTTGTGTTTCCCCAGGAATATTGCCACCGATCATTAGCACCACACCAAATTCGCCCAGCGTATGCGCAAAACCTAATACAGCGGCTGAGATAAAACCTGGGCGAGCTAGTGGTATAGCAATACTAAAAAATCGATCAAGCGGAGATGCACGCAGCGTTGCCGCCGCTTCTAGCGACTGGGAACTTATCATGGTAAACGCATTCTGCAGTGGCTGTATCACGAATGGTAGAGAGTAAATCACCGAGCCAATGACTAAGCCCATAAATGAAAAGGCCAGGGTCTCGCCAGTCACCGACATCATCAAACCACCAAACCAATTATTGGGGCTAAACGCTATCAACAAATAAAACCCCAATACAGTAGGCGGCAGCACTAGCGGCAACGCTACCAAAGCCTCAATTAGAAACTTGAATCGCCATTGAGATCGAGCTAACCACCATGCTAATGGCGTACCCAACAGCAACAGCAGGCCGGTACTAATGGCGGCTAGCTTGAGCGTTAATTGAAGTGCACTAATATCATCGGGTGAAAACATTACGGCGTATCGTAACCGTGATCTCGAATTAGCTCCAATGCTTTCTCACTTCGCAAAAAAGCGTGGAACTTGATCGCCGCCTGCTTGCTGCTCAATAACACCGCTTGCTGCTTAATTGGCGAATGAAGTTCCTCCGGTATCAGCCAGATTTTTTCAGGCCGCCCTTTAATTTGAGAAAGCGCGACCAAGCCAGCATCAGCGTTGCCCGTGTGCACAAATTGATAAGTTTGTGCGATATTTTCACCACGCACTAGATACGTTCGCCAGTGTTTATAAACATCAAGCGCTTTTAAGGTTTGCACAGCCGCCATGCCGTAAGGAGCCAATTTTGGATTCGCGATGGCTAAGTGGCCAGCAGCTTTGTTTCGCAAACTCTCTTCATTCACTTTTGTTTCGGATGGCCACCATAGAGCTAAACGACCTTTTGCGTAAGTGAACCTTGAGCCCTTAATCGCCAAACCCTTTTCTTCCAATAGAAGTGGCCTGGCCACGTCTGCGGCCATAAATACATCGACTCTGAGCCCATTACTGATTTGCGCCGCGTGTTTGCCGGTTGAGCCTGCGAGCAACACCACCTCATACCCAGTCAGCATCTCAAATTCCTGAGCGAGTATCTCAGCCGTAGTGAAAAAATTACTCGCAACCGCAACCCTCACCTCAACTGCGCTAGCTGGCAGAGTACTGAATAGGAATAAAAGTAGCGCAAAAGCTCGCATGAGGGCTATCTAGTCTTCGGAGCTATTTGTATCACCAACAGACTCGACCAACAGCTCCGCTATCTCGCGTGGCTTCTCTCGATAAATCACATGGTCGCCTGCAAAGGTTCGCACGGTCCACCCGCGCGCCACAGCACGTTTCCAGGATGGGTCTTCGGCACGCTGCTCTCGCGTTACACCTTCCGGGACGAATGCAACAAAGGTAGCATTGATGCTTTTGGCTAAGGCACTATCGTAAGACACCTTCTCGGTAACACTTTTATGCGGATGCGGCACATCCTTAGGTGGCGCGGCTGAATCATCCAACCAAGGAAAGTAGACCAGCCCATTCTCAATTTTTGTATCGGGCGAAAAGAGCCCTCCCCATACATCTTGCGCCGACATACCATCGTCAGGCACCGCAGCATCCAGAAAAACAGCATGTTGAATACGCTCTGGCATTCGATCCATCACTCCGGTGATCACCATGCCACCGTAACTATGCCCCACCAAAACCACATTATTTAGCTCCTCATAAATAATAAGGTTTGCCACGTCATCGATGTGAGTCGTCAGATTAATATCAAATTTGGCTAAATGATGTTTTTCACCCAGGCCAGTTAGTGTTGCGCGATAAACGTCGTGTGACAAATCTACTAATTTCGCATCAACGGTTTTCCAATCCCAACCTCCACCAGTCGCTCCGTGTACGATCACAAAGGTAAAGTTCTTAGGTTTAGAGTCCGAAGCAAAGCACAACATCGGTATGCCGATAGCGACTATAAACACAGCAAAACAGGCGATTTTTTTCATGGAAATCTCTAGGGCAATTTTCGCCACTATCATACGTGTATAAAATAAAAATCTGAAATAGTAGTTTGACTCCTCGATCACAAACGAAATTAGTTTGCAAAGACGGGGGAGAGAATACCGTCCGCTCCGCGTCTCTCTGACGTTTTTCTATCAATAAGCAAGACCACTAAACTAGCAGCTGCGACGACCAGAGCTGTATAAAATAGCCCACCTCCATCAGTATTACCTTGAGCGTCAACCACTCTATCTACGCCTAATGGAGTGAACAGATGGAAAAAAATCGCGCCGCTAATAATAGACAAACTCAACGCGGCACCGAACCGCCTCAGCTTTGGCATCAGTATTAGCACAGCTGCTAACAGCTCTGCCGACGCAATTACGAGTGCTCCGTACTGATCGAATGCATTTGCGAAGCTCTGAGGCAGGCCAATATCACCCATCCAAGCGGCAATGGTCGTGAAGATAATAACGGTTTCTTCCGCGCCAGAGAATTTAAAGAAAAGCGATTGTGCAAAGATAAATGCAACAACTACGCTTAATACCCATATGATTTTAGTAGTCATGATTGTGCCTCCTGTATTTGTGACGTTAACTAGTACTATGTAGCTCTGAGGTTCCCCAAAGCTTGCTATAGGCTTCACAATGAAAGATCAGCGTTTTGTAGTCTTGGATATTAGTGCCCGCGGGAATTTTGATTCTATTCTCACCTTCAAACGATGAAATCTGAACAACAAAGAGACTGCCTTGAGTGGCGTTATCCCCAGTCACATCTTCTGCGGAAATAGGCGACAGAAATATTTTAACGTCGGGCCCGTCTTTCGCCTTGAAGTTATCACCTAGCTCGATGTAGCTATTGCCGTTTTCTTCTACAATTTTCCAATCGCCTTGTAACGATGATTTGCCCCATGATGAGAAGGCACCATTTAAAGTACCTTGTGATAAAAGCTTATCGCCAGCATTAGCGGCTAATGAAAAAATGAACGTAAGTGCGATTGTGAAAACAGTTTTTTGTAAATATTTCATGAGTGTTCTCCTACATGATAGTTAAAGTTCAGTTGGCTTGAATCGCCATGCATGTACTCTAACGGTGAGGAGACGAGTGAACTATGTGCGCCCGTCTGGGCTTTATGTCCAAGCATCCATGCAATGTATAACGCGCCTTAAGACAGTTAGAGTTAAATCACCAACAAGGAGAGATTTGTGAATCGGCCTTTTTAGTTTTAAGGCTCTATACTAAAGTTAATTTTGACGTTTTCAGGCTCATCCCAATAAACCACTTTCAACTTTACTTCATCTGTATTTGGTTTATCGAAATAGTGCACTGAAGAATCGCCCGCTTCTGAAAACTCCGCTTGACTGGCCTCAGAAACGCCAATCTCTTCATCATTTTGCAGCAGCACCACTTTTTTTACTAAACGAGACCCAGCATCTATTTGAAGAAAAAACTTACCATACTCTTCATCAAGCATGGAGCCACCCGACCATCTTTGACTCCAGCCCTCATAAGCTTGTTTCAAATTCATAACAGATTCTTTCTCTTTATCGCTTATATCTAGTAAATTAATTTCAGTTTGAGTGATGTCGAGCCGCAACTTATGGATATCGGCGCCCTTTGACTTAATCAATTGTTCAAGGATATCTACTACACGAACAGAGAAGTCAGGAAACTTCTTGGAAACTTGCTCCAAACCATATCTTAAATCGCTAAACTCATTTCCTCGTATAAATACCGGCCCAATTTGAAAAGACTTAAAGTCTGATGCACTGAATATATTCGACTCCAGTTCGGTAAAGTTCTGACCCTTGATTGCGATAACCGAACCTTGTAACTCTAGCGTGGAATTCATCGGTGATAGCCCTTCGTGGACCTTAATGCTCCAGCTAAGATAGTCATTTCCCTGATCATCTTTTTGGTTCATCAACCCACCTAAAGTGAAATTCTCACCACCTTCACTATCACGCCTTGCGTCAACCCCGTCTATTTTTAGAGAATCAATAATTAGTGACTCTTGATTTAACGAAATAAATTCATATCCTCTTGCAAAAAAGAACAATTTTCCAGAATGGATCTTTTTATTATCTGAGTTATATCCCACATCACAATCATCGCTATAAGAAGAAGGCTTGTAATTTGAAGAGCAAATAGTCGCCTGACTAAAAACTGCTGATATTTCTTCGCTAATATTAGCAAAACTATCTATCCGAACATCGTTAACAATACTTTCGATATACTTACGTGCCGCTATGCAACGGCCCGACTCATTGTCTTCACAACCCAACTTAAAGTAGTCGACAGCAGTCTCCACATTTTGTTCAACATACTCGCCATCACGATAGAACTCGGCTAGATCTAAGCAGGCAGCCTGAAAACCTAACTTACAAGTCTTGTCGAGATATTTAATACTCTCACGCATATCACGTTCGACACCTTGAGAAACTGTATAAGCATGCGCCGCGCTACCACACATTAAGGCATCGTTAAGCTCGCACCCTTTGCGATAGTACTCAACTGCTTTACTAGGGTTTTTAGTTACTCCAGTGCCTCTAAGATACAAATCAGCCAAATCAGAACATGCCCTTACGTACTTATTATTACAAGCCTTCTCGAGACCGCTTAGACCTCTATCAATATCCTTTTTTATGAACAAGGATCCGTCTAAATACGACCTTGCAACCGTATAGCACCCATCAGTATTGCCGTACTCACATGCTAACTTATAGTATTTGAATAGAGACATAGCCTCTTCTTCATTTGGTGTTCGGCTGGCATGCCTTAAATCGCGAGATATCTCTAATGCAATTCCATAACAGCTGTCCGCATGCTTTCTACTGCACTCACTTCTATATTCGTCTACAGTAACGCCAACTATATTGGCTTTCTGGTTACCCTGATTTGCATATAACGATTGAAAAATTAGCAATGAAGAAACTACTGTGAGAAGAAGATAGCGCATGATTTTCTGGAAAACGTCAATTTGGGGATTATTAAGTAGTTGCATTTTCAAACTAGATCTAAACGATCTAGGGCTTAAGGCTAAATTTAATTTTGACATTTTTAGGGTCTTTCCAATAAACAACCTTAACCCTTACTCTTTTTGGAATCGGTGATTCAAAATGATGACCAGAGGATTCATCTTCATCCATGCGTAAAAAAGCTCGATGTTCAGATACACCAACTTCTGTATCACCATCGAGTAAAATAACTTTTTTTATCTGCCTAGAGCCTTTACCGACTCTTAGATAAAAGTCTCCGTCTTCATCTACCGACGACTGCTGGTATCTGCTTCTTTGGTCTAACCGTACATACTGATAAAATAACTCTGAGACCAACGCTTTTTCTTTTTCACTTAAGTTTTGCTCTTCAATGACACTATCAAGGTGTCTGGGTGAAATTAGCTCTCGCTCGGCAATCTCTGGCGTTATTAGCTGCTCTAGAATATCTATTTCGTTCTTAGTGACGTGCTCAATATCTTTAGCAACATACTCTATAGAATACCGAGTGTCTCTAAATTCCATACCTTGGAATGTTATCGGCCCCAGCTTAAACGAATGAAAGTCCGTTGGGTCAAATGGCTCCGACACTACTGCCTCGACCTTTGCACTTGTGTTCGCAATCACTGACCCCTCGAGCTCAATCGAGTCATTCATGGACGTAAACCCTTCGGCAACCGAAAGAATCATATCCAAAGATTCATCCTCATCTGCGCTATCATAGCCACCGTATGAATAAGAGTGGTTCGTACCTTCAATAGAAAAATTGGTAGCCTTCTCCTGATCTTTACGTGAATCAACTCCATTGATCATAAGAGTTGCTACCCGCAGCGTTTCGGGGTTGATTGATATAAACTCATCGCCTTGGACCGAAAAATACAACTTTCCAGAAAGCGCCCTTTCACCCTCTTCAAAAACACGATCGCATTCTCCATATTCGTTGCTGACAACACAGATAATTTTCTTCACTAACTCGCTCGACACTTCTTTTGCGATTGGTAAATTGGCCGTATCGTCAAGCGGCATATTATTGCTGACAAGGTATATATAGTCTCTAATATCGTTACAACTATCAGACTCGTTGCCTTCACAACCGAGTGTGAAATATTCAACTGCCCTATCGGCACTTTGATCAACGTATTCACCGTCTCGATAAAACTCGCCAAGGCTTACACATTCGTGAAGAACGCCTAAACTACACGCTTTCTCGCTGAATTTTAGACTCTGCTCCATATTTCTCTCTACGCCCGACGCAAATTGGTACTGATAAGATACGCTAGAGCAACTATATGCATCGTCAAGTTCACATCCTAAGAGACCATATTTGAGTTCTTTAGTCGGGTTTTTAACAACGTCCTTGCCATCATCATATAGGTAAACCAAGTGTGAACATGCTCTAGCTTCTTCTGCTCTACAAGCACGATCAAGATACTTCACAGCTCTATCTACATCCTTTTTAATAGGCTGGGTCTCTTCAGCTAAATAGGACTTAGCAACAACATAACAGGCATACGCACTACCATAGTCGCAGGCTTGCTCCCGGTATTTGTATACATCTTTCACCTTTTTCGCATTCAACTGTTCATTTCTACGATCAAAATCGTAACTAAGTATCTCAGCGACGGCCATACAGCTCTCTGCGTGTTTTCGTGCACATGTCTTTTTAAATAAATCTAATCCCTCGCTTTCCGACTCACTCTCCAGAATTCGAGAGGACAGCATAGTTGCTAAAACAAAGCACCCATCGAAATTTCCTGAATCACATGCCTTTTCTGAATAACGACGAGCCTTAACTTTATCGGCCTCCACATACTCTTCATAGCCATACAGAATGCTCAGATCGATACAACGCTCAGCGTTCCCGTCTTCGCAGTCAGCAGCTAAAACAGTGAGAGCTTTTTCATAAGGCATATCCTTATATAAATCGCGAAAACTTGCTGCTCGTATCAACAAACACTCCATATGCTCGCCATCATTGCAGCGTTCCTGTATTTGGTCTTCGTAGGCCGAAATCTTAGCGGGTATCGACTCCCCCCAATACGCACGCAAGGTGTATTCCTTTTCACTACTGTCGTTGTTATTTGGTTTCTCGCCCCGTTGGTTCGCATAGTTTGTTTGCGGCACTAGCGCGATAGAAAATAGAATCAGAGTCAATAGATAGCGCATTTTTGTTTTTAGTTGATTTATTTGGGGTTGGGTAAAGACACCCGTATATGCAATATTTAACGTTTGAAATCGAAAAAAGTTTCAAGTCCCCTGTGATTGCAATAAAATTGATGTAGTCCTTTTCAGGCTCAGTACCATAGATTAAATAGTAACGTTTTTATCTACTAGATAGTGATCGGTATTAGGATGTTGTTTAAAGATATTTCACCTTAAATTGGCATTCCCATTCCGAACCTTCATTGAAATAGTTTCCAACTATCTCTAAAAACTGCGCTCTACCACCCGTCATTGGAGCCAAAATGCTGATCAAACACATTTCGCACGGAACTCACAAATTTTGTCTTTAAATTCTCATTTGCTGAGTCTATCTGCGCTACAGCTTCAATCAATTGCATAGTAGAGCGCGCCTGAGCTTCCGAGAAATTTGCTACGGCATTACTCAGAATTTTATCGGGTTTAGCGGTTACTTCATCGCCATCGCCGTATAAAAAAGTGCTGGAACGTAACAGGTCAGCCGCCTCTTCGTCCGTACGATTAAACTCATGTTTGAACAGTTCTAGTAGCGCCGCTTTTTCTTCGCGACTAATCTCGCCATCCAATTTTGCTACGGCTGTTGAAAGTAGCGCAGCGACCTCCATGGGTTCGCTTAATGAGAACACCGGGTTGCCTTCAAACTTCTTTCGCCAAGCTCGGCGCCGCCGCCAGGTAAATGGGTTTAACCAACCAATATCTAACCCTGCATCTGATAAGCGATTAACTAAAATAAGAATTGTTACAACGGTGCCTAAAAAGGCGAGTATTAAATGCATGCTTACCCCACACTCTCGGTTAATCTCATAAAATGTTCTCAGCTAGTTTAATTCAAAAATCAAACAACGACCTGATCGCTGGTGAACATGAAAAAGCTACTCGTCTCCCAGTCGTCTATCTCTTCGTCCTTCGGCTTTTGTTTTTCTTTCTCTCTGTGAGGCTGGCTATCCGGCAGCTCAGATTTCTTTATTCGCCCAGCCTTCTTACCATTATTGAATTTGCCATGATACGTCTTACCATTCGCATAGGTGATAGTACCAACGCCATGAAACTCATTATTAGCAAACTCGCCCTCGTAACGGTCACCACTGGTGGTGTCATAAGCAACACCGTAACCCTTTTGTCTTCCTCGAACAAAATCGCCTTCATAATAGCTTCCATCAGCATAAATCAACTTACCTTTGCCGTGCTCTAAACCATTATCAAACTCTCCTTCATAACGCGCGCCACCACCGAAAAAACGGGTTCCTTGACCAAAAACAACGCCATCTTTGAAGTTCGCTTCAAAACGGTCGCCTGTCTCTAGGCTTAAGACGCCCTGTCCATTCGGCTTAGAGTCTCGCATGGCGCCAACATACACATCGCCATTTTTCCAACGAAATTCTCCCTCGCCGTTAATGCCTCCTTCGTTAAGCGTGCCTTGATACGAATCACCATTACTCCATTGATAATGACCAGTTCCGCTGGGGATACTATTTTTAAACTCACCTACGTAAGAGTCACCGCTGGGCCAAGTAATTTTTCCGTTGCCCTCTAAGCGCCCATTAACATAATTACCTTGGGCAATGTTGCCATTGGTGTCTGTTAACACACCCTGGCCAGTACGCTTACTATCTACAAACCTGCCTTTAAATACTTTGCCATCGTTGTAGTACAATGTTCCCTCACCGTTAAACTTCCCTTTTTTGAAACCTCCGACGTAACGATCACCACTAGCGAAATTCAACGTGCCCTGGCCGTCAGGGAAATTATCGGCAAACTCACCTTCATAACGGCTTTTGTCGATCATTATCAAAGTACCGCTACCATTCAAAACCCCGTTGACAAACTCACCCTGAATTTCTTGCCCTTCTCTACTAATTAGTTTTGCCATACCGGTTTGCTTTCCTTGCGTGAAACTCCCTTCATAACGATCTCCATTTGGAAAATAGAAGGCTCCTTCGCCATGTGGCTGGCCATTCTCAAACTCGCCTTCATAACGCCCGAGTCGGCCAAGATCTAATACGCCCTGGCCGCTACGAACGCCTTGATCAAAATCTCCTGTATAAGTATATCGGTCGCACTCAAGGGTACCTTTGCCATGCGGCGTATCGTTTTGAACCTGCCCCTTAAAGAAACCACAACTCCATTCGAACTCCGCGCTGTGCGCTGAATTAGCAAAACTCGAGCAGATTAACAGTAAGAGTAACCATCTTTTCAAGTTTACTAAGTTCATACTAACCTCGTATCAGTGTCCCAACGCCTTTATCGGTAAGGACCTCTAAAAGCAGAGCATGATTTACTCGCCCATCAATAATGTGAGATGTTTTTACCCCATTCAGCACCGAATCCAACGCACAATCAACCTTTGGCATCATACCACCTTGAATGGTCCCGTCTTTTTTTAAAGCACTTATTTGCCCGGCATCTAACCCAGTGAGCAGTGCTCCTTGTTTGTCCAAAACACCGGAAGTATTGGTCATCAATACTAACTTCTCCGCTTGTAATTTACTGGCCAGCGCGCCGGCAACGGAATCTGCATTGATATTATACGAGTCGCCGTCTTCACCAGCCCCAATGGGGGCAATAACAGGAATAAATCGCTCGGCTTCCAAGGTTTTTACTAGCCCAGGGTTTATCGAAACAACTTCGCCGACATGCCCGTAGTCTACATCCGCCTTACCAGAACTGATTTTCCGCGCACGAATCATATCTCCGTCTTTTCCAGAAAGACCGACGGCTTTGCCACCGTGCGAGTTAATAAGCTTAACGATCTCTTTGTTTACCAGGCCGCCTAACACCATCTCGACCACTTCCATGGTTTCAGAATCAGTAACGCGTAAGCCATCGATAAACTCAGTGGTCTTGCCAACTCGTTCAAGCGTGCCGCTAATCTGCGGGCCACCACCGTGCACCACAACTGGGTTCATGCCCACCGCTTTCATCATAACGACATCGCGTGCGAAGCTCTCTTTTAAAGCATCATCGATCATCGCGTTACCGCCGTATTTGATCACGATGGTCTTCCCATGAAAGCGTTGAATATAAGGCAAGGCTTCAATTAATATTTGTGCAACTTGTTGGGTACTGTCTGACATCTTGTTATTATGGTTAACGCCCGTATTTATTGATGGGAGAGTATATCACTGGCTTTATCACCACGGTTAGTTCGAAAGCGGGTAAGCGCTATCAAACTTTTTACGTGATAACCTCTTAATAAGCGCGCCAAATAGTGTTAAAACTTCACTAATATTAGACACCTTGTCGCGCAGGATCAGCCAACGGTTACTGACATGAATGGCCACCCTCTAAAACTCGGCCATAGATTATTAGCGACTGTTGCATGAACTGCGATGACAGATAAGAAATTTTTTCCATTAAATTGAATCCATTTATCGAGTATTGCCATCTTATTAAGAATACGAAAACTAACCATGTATGAGCTGACAACCCGATGACTGAAAAAATGACTAAGCCTTCTCACTTAAATTACAGCAAGCGAGCGCTAAAAGTTTCCAGCTTGGCAACCTTATTGTTTCTTTCTGGCTGCATGAGTAAGCTCCAAAATCTGCCGGATGAAGCGGATATCAAGGTGCCTGAAAAATGGCAAACACAGACGCCAGAGACCAAACCTCTCGACACCAGCACACCTGAAACCGTACAAACAGAAGAAGTTAAAAGCGGCTGGTTAAGTAGTTTTGATGATCCAGAATTAGCCCGATATGTTGGCATCGCTCTACGCAACAATCCAGACTTATGGGCGTCAGCCGCCGACCTCAAAAAAGCCATCGAACAGGTTACTGTAACCGGCTCCGCGCTGTGGCCAAATTTAGGCGCAGATGTCCGTCGCACGAGAACGGATGACGAAGTTGATGGAATCACCACCGAGATTCGCACCGTAACCGGCACACTCGACATTAGCTGGGAGGCTGACGTATGGGGCAAGCTCACTCAACGTAAACGCGCTGCCGCCTATTCAGCAAAAGCTCAAGGTGAAATTTATAACGCTGCCGAACTATCGCTGGTTGCCAATGTTACTCGCGCTTGGTTCAACCTAGTTAGCAATAAACTTCAACTGGACCTAGCACAACAGCGCTTAGAGAGCTTTCAAAATACGGCGAACTTAATTGAGGAAAACTACGAGCGAGGTCTGCGTTCAGCTCTGGATGTTTACCTAAGCCGTACCGACGTGCAACGCGAAATCTTATCGCTGTCTGACTCCAAGTTTGACTACATTAGTTCATTGCGCGCATTCAAAACCTTAATGGGCGAATACCCCGATATCGCCATGGAATTTGAAGCCAAACTGCCAACATTGAGTGGCGCGGTTTCCGCTGGCTTGCCGGCAAAATTACTGACACGGCGGCCCGATGTGAAAGCCAGCCAGCTTCAGTATAAAGCTCAGGTCGCAAACGCTAAAGCGGCCAATCGTGATCGCTACCCAACTATCAACTTTAGGGGTTCTATTAGTGATAGCCGAGATAGCTTTAACCAGCTCTTTGACAATGACAATATGGTTATGACGCTGGTTTCGGGAATCAGCCAGCCCTTGTTTCAGGCCGGTGCTCTAAAGTCACGAGAGGACCAAGCCTATTACGACGCCGAGTCTGCGTATGCTTCATTGGTCAAAACCACGTTAAATGCTTTTGAAGAAGTTGAAAACGCTCTGTCCAGAGAATCACTTTTATTTGAACAGCATACTGCTATAAAGGAAGCGGTAAAATTGGCTCAAGGCGGTTTGAACCTAGCACTGGATCGTTATCAATCCGGTATTGAAAATTACACAACTGTACTTCAGTCGCAAAGAAGCCTATTTGATTCAATGCAGAACGAAATCAATATTCGTAATGCCTTACTACAAAACCGCATCGGTATTCACCTAGCGTTAGGCGGAGACTTTGCAACCGAAGAAAGCCGTGCGACTGAGCAAACGCTCCCGAGCCCGATAGACAAAACAAAAGAAGTACTCACTGAACAAACAGACATAAAAACACAACCTGAACCCGAGCCCGATTCAAACAAGAACGGGTGACAAAGGTTTTGGTGACCGACCCCCACACGAGTGACAATGAGTAGTGAACTGAATTTAAACCTTGATAATTCTGACGAAAAACCAAGTTCCAAAAGCCTTTTCAGAAAAATTCTAAGCGGGCTTGGCGCCGCATTGCTGCTCATTCCGCGTAAAGCACGGATCGTGATTACCATTGTGGGCGTCACGTTTGCGATTATGGCGTTGCTAACAGCCTTGCAGCCACAAGCTGAAAAGCGCGCAATTCCTGAAACTGTGGTCAAGGTCGATGTAATTGAGGTGGCACCTTCGGACTACCCGATAATAGTTGCCACCAACGGCACCATTCAGGCCGATACCCGCGGCAACCTGGTCTCTCAGATACGCGGTGAAATCGTACGCGTGTCAGATAAATTCAGAACTGGCGGTTCGTTCAAAAAGGGTGAGGTGCTGGCTGAAGTCGATCAACGCGATTACTTAGCAGCTCGAAGTCAGGCCTTGGCCGCCGTGTCTCAAGCGAAAGCCAATTACCGACAAGAAGTGGCTAACGCCAAACAGGCCACACGCGACTGGGAGCGCTTAGGCAATACAGGCAGCGCACCAGACTTAGTCGCACGCAAACCACAATTGGCCGCCGCGAAAGCACAATTGGAATCAGCCGAAGCAAACCTCGAGACAGCAAAACTAAATCTAGAGCGAACCTATATAACCGCACCGTATACGGGCCGAATTATTCAGCGACAAGCCGTACTTGGCCAATACGTCAGCATTGGTTCTGTGTTAGCGGAAGTTTTCGCAACCGAGGGCGTAGAACTGCGCTTGCCCCTCAGTCAAGACGAATTTTCGCAGCTTGGCTTAGATTCGCTCTCAAACGATCAATTCAATAATCAGTTTGCCGTCACGCTGAGCACACAGGTGGGTAGCCAGCGCTATTTTTGGGATGCCAATGTTACCCGAACTGACAGCACCTTTGATTTGAACACTCGCCAGATTGATGTCATTGCGACAGTCAAAGATCCGTTCTCAAGCGCCGGTAACAAACCACCATTGAAGATTGGGCAGTTTGTGAACGCCAACATTCAAGGTCGCACCGTTGAGAGCGCAATGGTTGTTCCCAATAAGGCACTGCGCGAAGGAAACTACGTGTTCGTTTCCCAAGATCAGCGGCTAGAGCGCAGGCCTGTCACTGTTATCTGGCAAGATGATCAAAATGCACTGATTGAGTCCGGCTTAAACGCAGGCGATTTAGTTGTCACAACTTCCTTAAACAGCACGCTCGCTGGCGCGAAGGTTAAATTTTCAGATTCACTCTCCACCGAGCCAGCCGAAGCTCTCGCTGAAAACCCGAATGCGGAAGACAGCCCTGAGCCGAATATTGCCCCCGAACTGAATGCCAGTTCTGATACAGGCGAAATTCCAGCGCAAGCCCAGAACGACCTTAAGCAAACTGAACAGGCCCTTGAACAACAACTTGAAGATGTAATAAACGAAACATCGGGCACGTCACCCAATGGTGCGAGCGAAGGCGGGCAAGTTGCCGAGCCGCCACTAACAGAGCCACTGCCTGAAGAGGCTGCGGTAGAACCCGTTAACGAGACAGTTTTGCAAAATGAATCGGGTGGCACCACAGATAGCGGTAATGCCGCCATCCAAAACTAGGGCGTATACCAATGCCCGCGACGCGATCTGTATCAGGCGGGGGAACGAAGTATGATTGAGTGGTTTGCCCGCAACCCCGTGGCCGCCAACTTGCTTATGGTCGGCATCATCATCGCTGGTGTCTTCTCGGCTACGCAGTCCATTCCAATGGAGGTGTTCCCATCATTCGAGTCTGACCGAATAACCGTTCGAACTCAGTTTCGCGGTGCCACACCTAAATCTGTTGAAGATGGTGTGACCACTCGCGTCGAAGAAGCCATCTACGACCTCGACGGCATTGAGAAGGTTCGCGGCCATTCATCCGAAGGTTCATCCTTAGTCATAGCCGACGTTGCGCCAGGCTTTGACCGAAGAGAAATACTGAACGACATAAAATTACGAGTAGACTCACTAAACACACTTCCGGGCGCGGCTGAAAAACCAGTGGTGTCTATCAATCAGCGAAACTCAGGCGTAATCTTTGTTGCCGTTGTTGGTGAAGCAAACCAAAACATAAGCACCAAAGGCCTTCGCCAAATTGCGGACAAAGTGCGCGAAGATCTTCTCACCGATCCAGCCATTACCACAGTCGAATTTGACAGCACCGCGAATTACGAAATCGGTATTGAAATTGCGCCTGAAGTCCTGGACAGCTACAACATTACGCTGGCGGAAGTCGGCCGCAGGATCCGCGAAGGCTCAGCCGATGTCTCCGCAGGAAATATTCAATCGAAAAACGGCGATATTCTTGTGCGTTCGGCTGGCCAGGCCTACAACGCCGAGGAATTTGCACGCATTCCAATATTAACCAGCGGCGATGGCCAACCAATCCGATTGGGCGATATAGCGCGCATCAGTGACGATTTTGAAGAAACGCCGCTAATTACGCTCTTCGATGGCAAGCCTGTGGTTATGTTGGAAGTGCTAAGAGTTGGCGAACAAAGCGCTATCGATGTTGCTGATGCTGTACACGCCTATATGGACAAGGCCCAAGATACGCTTCCATCGGGCATTAGCCTGCAGTTTTGGGATGACGATGCAATACTGGTTAAAGCACGTCTATCGACACTGTTAACCAGTGGAATACAAGGCGGCATTCTTGTTCTATTACTTCTATCTCTATTTTTACGGCCAGCCGTAGCGTTTTGGGTTTTCCTCGGCGTGCCTGTTAGCTTTATGGGTGCCCTGATCTTCATGCCATTTGTAGGTGGCACCTTCAATATGGTTAGCCTATTCGCATTTATCACAGTACTCGGCATTGTGGTGGACGACGCCATTGTCACTGGGGAAAATATTTATCGGAAAATGCGTGAAGGAGAGGATTCGCTCAGCGCTTCAATCAACGGCACTAAGCAAATCGCAATTCCCGTAACGTTTGGCATACTCACAACCGTGGTCGCCTTCTCGCCATTGGCGGACATGGGCAACACACGCCAAGGCTTTCTGGCCGCACAAATCCCGATGGTAGTGATCCCTGTATTGTTGATGTCACTGATCGAATCCAAGCTGGTACTCCCTGCGCACCTAAGCCATATTAAGCCACGCCAAGAGAATCAAAAAACCAATTTTCTAGCCCGAATACAATTAAAAATTTCTCGCGGTTTCGAGCGTGCCATAGAGCGCTACTATCAGCCCTTTTTAAAGCGCTGCCTAAATAATAAGCTGGTGACGGTATGCCTGCTATTATGTGTGTCACTGATCGTAATCACTTATGCGCAACTAGGCCATATTCGCTTTACCTTATGGCCACGGGTGCAGGCGGAAGAAATTCGTTTCTCTCTCACCATGCCGGATACCACCGGCTTCGCAACAACTCATCAACACATCCAGACTATCAACACTAAAGTCCAGGAGTTGCAGGAAAAATATAGAGATCCTGAAACGGGTAAATCGGTTATCCGACATATTTTTTCCACCAGTGGTAGTTCAGGGCGCGTTAACAAAGCCTCGGTTGGCCGCGTAAGTGTGGAAATCATTCCGCCTCCGGAACGCCATGTGGAAATCACGGCTACCCAACTAGCCCGCGAAGTCAGGCAATCAGTTGGTGTTATTCCTGGCATGGAAAAGTTAAGCGTTAGAGCTGAAACTGGTGGCGGTGTCGCCCCAATTGATATTCAGCTGTCGGGCGACAGCTTAGAGCGCATGGGTGAAGTTGTGAACCTCATCCGAGAAAAGCTCAAGGAATATCCGACTGTTTATGACATTCAAGATAACTATACTGGCGGCAAGGAAGAAATCAATATTGCCCTCAAACCAGCCGCTTATGCGCTTGGCTTGAACTTAGCCGACGTTGCTGAACAGGTTCGCCATGGCGTATTTGGGTTTCAGGCACAACGGATACAACGAGGCCGCAATGAAATTCGAGTGATGGTGCGCTACCCCATAGAAAACCGCTCAGCCATAGAAGATTTAACACAGCTACCAATCAAGGTGCGAAGTAGCGCAACCGAAATACCGCTATCTGATATTGCGACGTTCAGCGCAGGCTCAAGCCCTACCACACTTTATCGCTTAAACCGCATTGGTATCTTGAATGTCACCGCCGACATCGAAAAAGAGATTGCAGATTTATCCGCCATCATGCGAGATCTGAACAGTTTCATGCTGGAGGTAAAACAGAGTTATCCAGACATTAGTTATGAATTTAAAGGTGAGGCCGAAGAACAAGCAAAGACCAATGACAGCTTAGCAAGTGGCACAATTATTGTCTTAATCTGTATTTATGCCTTGTTAGCGATTCCCTTTAAGTCTTATGGGCAGCCATTTATTGTAATGTCGGTCATTCCATTTGGTGTGGTCGGCGCTATCCTGGGGCATATGCTGTTGATGCGTGACCTCTCATTTTTAAGCATAGTCGGGATGCTGGCCTTATCAGGAGTAGTGGTCAACGACAGTTTGGTGCTGGTAGACACAATCAACCAGCGTCGTAAACGCGGCATGGAGCTATTTGAAGCGATAGTCACATCCGGCTCAGCTCGATTCCGACCGGTAATGTTAACCTCTCTCACTACCTTTGCAGGCCTAACACCGTTGCTATTAGACTTCAGCACACAAGCTGAGTTCCTCAAGCAAATGGCTATTTCACTTGGTTTTGGCATCTTGTTCGCTACCATCGTGACTCTTGTAATAGTACCCATTAATTACCTACTGGCACATCAAGTTAAACACGCAGTTCTGCGTTTTTGGAATGCGCCAGACACTCTAATCACAGACAAATCGGGGAGCAAAGCATGATTAAATGGTTTGCAAAAAATCACGTCGCCGCCAACTTGCTTATGTTCGGCATTGTTATCATGGGGCTGTTGGCCATCAAGCGCGACATCCCTTTAGAATTGTTACCTGAAATTGATCTAGAAACGGTATCAATCGTAACTGTGTTACCGGGCGGTAATCCAAAGTCATTAGAGCAAACGATCACCTCAAGGGTTGAAGAGGCGATTGCCGATATTGAGGGCATCAAAAAGATCACCTCTCGCACCGCGGAGAGCGTTTCGAGTGTCTTTGCGCAAATCGAGCCGGGCTACGATAAGCAAGACTTACTCAGTGATATAAAGATCCGGATCGATGCTCTCACCACCCTACCACTGGACGCAGAGCGCCCGATTATTCAGATTGTAGAAGCGCAGTTTCAAGTAATTGGTATCGCAGTCTATGGTGACGAAATGACTTACAACGAGTTGTTTCAAACTACGGAAGATGTACGGGAAAAGTTATTGCAGGTAGACGGCATCACTCGGGTCGGCGATTTACAAGGGCCGCCACGAGAAATGCATATCGAGGTAGCACCAGAAACACTTAAACAGTTTAATCTGACCCTCGCCGACATTGGGCAAGCAATCCAACGCAACTCTACCGACATATCGGCCGGTAATCTGAAGACTCGGGATGGCGACATTCTGGTAAGAACCAATGGGCAGGCGTATTACGCCGATGAGTTCCGCGCCATACCGGTCACCAATTCTGGAGACCGGGTAGTCTACTTGGGCGATATAGCCAAAGTAATCGATGGCTACGAACTGACCCAGGTTGAAACTACCTACAACGGCAAACCAGCATTAACATTTGAGGTTTACCGAGTTGGCACACAAAGTACGCTCGACTTGTCAGCACGCACTAAAAAATTTCTAGCCGAATATGAGAGCGAGTTACCCAAAGGAGCTAAGTTAGGCACCTATGGAGAAACCGCAAAGGTTGTTGAAAGCCGCTTAAACACACTTATCAGCAGCGCTATTCAGGGCGGTATTTTGGTGATGATTTTGCTTGCCTTGTTCCTAAGGCCGGCGGTTGCACTTTGGGTCGGCATTGGCATCCCGGTGTGCTTTTTAGGCGCCTTCGCGATGATGCCAATATTGGGCGTCACGCTTAATATGTTGACCATGTTCGCCTTCCTGATTGTGCTTGGCATCGTGGTCGACGACGCCATTGTTACTGGCGAAAACATCTACCGGCACATGCGTAATGGCATGCCACCTGAACAAGCTGCGGTATTCGGCACCGAGGAAGTGGCGGTGCCGGTCACCTTCGGCGTTGTGACAACAATGATTGCATTCGCACCATTGCTTGCCATTGATGGCACCTTAGGTAGTTTTGCCAAGCAGGTCCCGTTGATTGTAATTCCGGTGCTGGCGTTTTCTCTGGTCGAATCAAAGTTAATTCTGCCTGCACACATGAGCACAATTAAAGCCCGTAACGAAGAAGAAATCTCTGGGCTTGGCAGGATACAGCAACGATTTTCTCGTGGCTTTGAAAATGCGATAATCCGAGTCTATCGCCCCTTTCTGGAGCGCTGCATAAACAACAAGACCATCACTATTGTTACCGCGATCTGCACATTTTTCATCGTGGTCACCATTATGAGTGCGGGTTGGTTGAAATCTTCGTTCGCCCCCGAATTCGAAGACAATGCCGTATATGTCAATCTTTCAATGCCTGCAACGACAGGTTATGACACCACAAAAAAATACATCGACAGAATCGTTGAGGCAGCTGATGAGATTTCTGGTGAGTTCGTAGACCTACAAACTGGAGGCACGGTATTTCGCTATAGCGTCGCGGTAGCGGGCCTCACCTTTGGTCCCGCTGGCCTGACCTTTGGCACCAATAAAGGCATCGTCATTGTTGAGATTGAGTCTGACCGTGCACGGACCGGCGACCTGTCGATCAAAGACGTACAAAACCGTTTAAGAGAGCAAATTGGCGATATTCCAGGTGCGGAGAAATTGAGCCTAAGCTCTAATTTTGCCGATGCCGGACGCCCCATTTCCATCGCGGTTTATGGCAATAACGATGAGCGTATCAGCGTTGCTGTGGAGTCGTTACGTGAATACTTAAAAGGCTACCCTGGAGTCTTCGACATCCAAGATAATTTCTCGTCGGGTAAAGAAGAAATTCAATTGGAACTTACACCAATGGCCGACTCACTTGGGCTCTCATTAGCGAATATTTCTAATCAGGTTCGCCAGGCTTTATTTGGCTTTGAGGCACAACGAATTCAGCGTGGCTATGATGAGCTTAAGGTCATGGTTCGCTATCCACCTGGAGATCGCGAATCGCTCAACGACATGAATAACCTGCCGATCAGTGCCAATAATCAGAGCGGCACCATTCCGCTCTCTGAGTTGGCGTCTTTTAATACCACCAACAGCGCCGCATCGATTTATCGTGACAGACAACGGCGTTCGGTGTCAGTAACAGCCGATTTAGATAAAGACAACGTAAACCAAAAAGTTTTGACCAAAGACTTAGTCCAATATTTAGAGACTTATTTCGCCGCTGAACCTGATCTGACCTATAGCCTTGAGGGCCAAGCGGAAAGTGAGCGTGAAGCGAATGCCAGCTTCGGCTTAGGCTTCTTGCTGGTATTAGCGGCGATCTACGCACTACTGGCAATTCCATTCAAATCTTTCTCGCAACCGTTTATCGTGATGTCGATTATTCCTCTAGCGATCATCGGTGCGATCATTGGCCACCTACTTCTAGGGTTATCATTTTCTATGTTGAGTGTGATGGGAATTCTGGCACTCACTGGCATTGTGGTAAACGACAGCCTGGTACTGGTCGACTACATCAATCAGCAACGCAAAAAAGGGGTTCCAATACTGGAGGCAGTACTTACATCTGGCGAAGTGCGCTTCCGGCCAGTTATATTAACTTCTTTAACTACGTTTGTCGGTTTGCTACCGCTGATGATAACCAGCGACACTCAATCTCAAGCGCTTGTGCCAATGGCCGTTTCATTAGGCTTTGGTATCTTATTCGCGACGATCATCACGCTCATACTCATTCCAGTTAACTACCTGATTTTTTATCGAATTGGATTGTGGTGGAACGACCAACCTGCACCTGATATGAAAGTAGCGATCACTCAATAAACGTTTGCTAAAACGAAAATTGAATCACTAGACTGATACGACACAGGCTGTTAGACCTTACAAATCAGTGTCATCGTTTGTTTTTTCAATCGTTAAACAATACTCTGATAAGGTTGTAAACGACTCCGATACATCGCCAATGAATTCATCGGCACTTCCCTTGTGAGCAATCTGGTTACCGATAATCACATCACAGTTAAACGGTACCAGTAGCGCTTCACCTTTAGGAAGTGCGCGCCCCAAGCCGTGCAACATAACCGGTGTAACGGTCGTGTCGGGGCGGCCTTTCAACAAAAAATAGACACCTTTTTTAAGATCGCTCATGCGCTCCGGCTCACCTCGACTGCCTTCGGGGAACAAGATCAATACATTACCGTTATCCAATGCAGATTGGCAACCATCAAACAGTGCGTCACGCTCGGTCTTACCACTTCTATCCATCGGAATAATACCAATGCATTTTTGCGATAGCCAAGCCATAAAGCCGCCCTTCTCTACAAAGTAATCTGCTGCCGCAACCGGCCTCACTTTATGAATCATCGAGAGCGGATATAAGCTCATTAGTACCATGGTATCGAGATGGCTATTATGATTTGCCACAATCACCGCAGGCCCTTGCTTGGGCAAGTTATCGCGCCCTCGAATATTTAGCCCCAACACGATAAATACAACCGGCTTAATAAATAGAGCAAAGAAAACTATTTTTAGAAATCTTTTCATATCACATCACCTTGGATGGGTTTCATCATTGAGTAAGTCAAAGCTAGCCTAGTAATGAAGATAATAGACGTAGTGAAAAAACAGCGGCGCGGTGTAAGTCAGGCTATCTAAGCGGTCTAGCACCCCACCATGGCCTGGGATTAAATTACCACTGTCTTTAATTTGCAGGTCTCGTTTTACCGAAGAAATAACCACATCACCAATAAACCCACTAAAACCGATCAATGCCCCAGCGCCCGCTCCCTGCAGAAAACTGAGTGGCGTTAACAGTGGCGCAACCAAACTGGCGCAAACCGTAATCGTAAAAAAACCGCCAAGAAACCCTTCCCAAGTTTTATTTGGGCTGACTTTAGGAATGATTTTATGTTTACCAAA
Organism: uncultured Arenicella sp.; assembly: GCA_937989675.1. GTDB lineage: Bacteria > Pseudomonadota > Gammaproteobacteria > Arenicellales > Arenicellaceae > Arenicella. The sequence goes on from CALKRK010000060.1 coordinate 37,429, forward strand.
TTTTTTACCCCAAACGTATTGGCAAACGTCGTTGAACTGCGTCATAAACAGAATAAACAACACCAAGCCCATATAGCCTGCAGCTTCGTTTTTAACTGGCAATACCATTAAAAAGGCAATATGGCTGATACTAAAAATCGATAACATCGTGGTCCAAGTCAAAACACCAGCAGACCGAATAAAGCCACGGGTTTCCCCAACTAGCACCATGCGCATGGGCAATATCAAAACAAGAAAGATAGGAACGAAGATAATAAACATCCCATACCATTCAACATAAACCCAAAAGTACTGTACTGGAATGGCTGCGTAAGCCCAGAAAATTGCACGCCGATCCGTCATGCGCGTGGGCACTATCGATAAAAATTCTTTCAGCATCAAGAAGCTGAGAAAAGCAAAAAAGGTAATGGCAACGCCTTTACTGGCCAGCAAGACAGTAAACAAGATACCAATCATTACCCACCACGACTGAATACGCTGCCGCAGCTCTGTGTAATCCGAATCAGGATTACGCACAGTGAACATAAAGCTGACACCTGAGGCAATTAACAAAAGCACAAAAACCGTGCCCATCAGGTAGAGAGAGTTTTGCGGTATGGACATCATCACTTAGGCCTCGTTGGTTTCGTGTTGAGCTTCCAGAAAGATATACGCATTTCGGGTGCGACGAAAGATCGTAAAAAGGCAACCGATAACAATACACGCGAGCGCCAATGCAAATGTAATATCCGCACTCCATAGCCATGCTTGCAATGCTGCAACAACACAAGCCACCGTCATTAAGGCCATTCGATGTTGCTTTGCCATTGGCCCACTAAAATCGACAGGTGCACCGATACTCGCCGATAATGTTCTAACATAAGCGGTCATTACCGCCAGCACTCCCGCTGCCCAGCCTAGCGATGAAGCCCAACCGAACGAGCTAACAGCATACCCAGCCGCAATAAGAATAAGCGGATCAGCAATGCGGTCAGGTATGTCATTAAACAACTCACCAGACGGCGTACCCTTACCACCCTCAACCGCCACCATTCCGTCGAACAAATTACACAGTAGGCGCGCCTGAATAAACAAGGCAGCTAGTAGCGGCAATAAGCAATTGCTCACACCACCTTCTATAGGATTCGACAATAAAGGTAATAATACTAGGCAAATGGCTGCCAGTGCGGCAAAGCCGACGCTCGCGATTGATATTTGGTTTGGTGTCACTTGTTTTTCACTCAACCACTTTGCTGCTTTACCTGCGAATCCAGCTTGCCTGACTTTCAATGGCCGTCGACCATCCATCTCGTCGATAGCTTCTTCGTGTTTAGAATTCATCTAAGTGTTTCCTCTAGTCCTTAGCAGCGCGGCTATCAACAGCAGCGTGCAACTTGTAAGTAGTAAATACACAAAATAAAAATGCCACACTCAACGGTGGCACAACGGTTCGAATAATATCTGGCGTTTGCGCAAACCAGTGCAGGGTGACAATACAACTACCGGTCAGTGCAACCGTTAGCAGAGCTGGCACAATTAGCAACCCTGGGATTAACGGCAAACGTTGGTAAACTCGAGTGACAATGCGCACCATTATCAACGTGATAACCGCACTCGCTGCACCTTGAATCAAACCCGACTTCACACCAACAGATGCACCATTGGGTTGATTCACGTAATAGGCCCAGGCGCCCCACATCACAAATGCAAGCAAAGCCGAAACCAAGTTAAACAAGCTGCTTGTCGATTTGATAGAACCTGCTTTTTCTGAGTGCTCTTTCATACGCGCGTAAATTACCTTTATCTTAAAACATCACTGTCTTCGCTAGTCAGTCTCCATTGTAGCAAGGCGCTCTGCAAACGGAAAATATGAAGTCGCATATATCTATCCGGCTAGTGCAACTTAACTGTACTTGCACAAGTAGCTAGACTTATAGAATTAGCTTGTCTGTTCAGTCATTAAGTATTGCCCATAGCGCTGCGCCTCTAACTAGGAAATAAGGCCGCCCTCATCCATAATTTCCTGCGGCGGTTTACATCTCATGAGCGCCCTTAACATCCGGCTGCAATAGGCCACCATTTTTATATTAATTAATTTTCAAAGCACCACGTTGGTAAGATGTAGGGGATGCTCGAAAATATCTGCGACCAGCTTAAGAGACTCTTCGCACTCACGACGTGATAATGAACCACCAAGACCGATCCGTATAGAATTAGTTGGATTGTTGTTAGTGCAAAACGCAGCACTTGATACGGCGTTCACACCATTTTCTCGCAAATGCGCGGCAAACACGGATGGATTCATCTCAATTTTCTTGGGCAAATCTAGCCATAGGTGAAAAACGTCTGGGTTGTTGTCTGCAATAAAATCTGAGAGGTGCTCTTTGGCACAGGCTTGCCGAATCGCGGTTTCATTTTTAATACCCTCGATTACCTCCCATAGCGTGCCGTCGTAAATCCAGTCGGTTGCAAGCGCGTTTGTAATCGGGCTGGCCATTACAGACAATGCCCGCAATGCCCCAGCGGCGCGCTGAGCAAGTAAATTGCTTGGTGCATACAGGTAAGCCGTTCTCAAGCCTGCACCAAAGCATTTGGAAAAACCAGTAATATAGTATGTGAGCTCAGGGGCGAAGCTCGCTATTGGAGGTATTGCTTTATCGATCAGCAGTGCGTAGGGGTCGTCTTCAATGATTGGCACACTATAGTGGGTAGACAGTTCCGCAATCGCTTGGCGCCGATTAATGCTAATGGTCCGCGTGGTGGGATTTTGCAGTGTTGGATTCAAGTAAATCGCCGCGACAGATTGAGTGCTTAATAAGGCTTTCATTTCGTTGATAATCGGCCCGTCTTCGTCGCTGCTGATTGCCGTGAGCGTGACACCTAGTTGGGCGGCAATTGCTTTCATCCCCGGATAAATCAGACTTTCAACACAAACCGTGGAACCTCGAGCAGCTAACAATGACGTAAGGCCAACGAGCGCACTGTGAATGCCCGGACACACCAATACTTGCTCGGCCTGCGGCTTGTCAATCAACGTCTCCAGAAATTTAACTCCAGCGTTACGTGCATTATCAGAGCCGCCAAAGTCCTGATATCGGAACATCGCATGTAGGTCGTGTTTTCGACTTAACATTTCTATGCCAGAGTTTATTTTTTTCGAGAGCAATGCCAACTTTGGCTCGGGTGGCAAGTTCATCGTCATTTCAAAATTGCTACCACCTTGCAATGTCATGGTTTTGGCTCGGCCTTTTACAAAAGAGCCTGAACCTGGATTCGACTCGATCAATCCTTGATTACGTGCTTCCTTATAAGCTCTAACTACGGTGGTGTAATCAAGCTCTAAGAACTTTGCTAGCTCCCGAATAGTCGGCAGTCTTTCTCTAGGTTTTAGTAAGCCGAGATCAATATCGTCTGAAATTATCTCAGGGATAAGTAGGTAGGCGGGTCGTTTTTCGTTGGCCGCTAACTCAGATAGCCAATGTTTGAATTTTGACATATCCATAAACTATCTCCCGATCAACGGCTCCAAATTTGCTGCATTAATGCTCTTAATAAGCACGATTCATGCCAACGCTACAGATGCTGAGGTTGAAAATGTTGATTGCATATTCAGCTCTTCATTGATTGGATGTGGCGCGCTAATTGTGTGCACCATGACGCAACAATAGTGCATAAATTGGTTGATGTCTAAGTTAGATAAATTCTTATCGGACGCATATCTAGGGGAAAAAAAATATTTTTTCACTTTCTCATCAATGATCAACCAAGTTTGATTGCCTGTTGATTGGATGCTCGCGAAACGCAGTTGGCACGACGCTTGCTCTTTTAATCATGACTGGTAGGCGGTTACTGCGAATTCATTACGAGTAGCCGCATCAGGAATTCACTAACATTTATTATTGAGGAAACATCAATGCCACAGGTTACTACTGCGAAACACAAAGACGGCGATTTTTTTGTCGATTACGAAGAAAAATTATTTGAGGATGTTCAAGCTAAGGAAGGCGAGAAGGCCTTGGTTACCTTTCATGCGGTTGCCTTTGAAGGTTCGATTGGTTTAGTGAATATGCTGCAAGCAACTCGGCTGCAACGTAAAGGGTATGAAACCTCAATCTTATTGTACGGCCCAGGCGTTACCTTAGGCATACAACGTGGTTTTCCAACCTTGGGCGACGAGGCATTTCCAGGTCATCAAAATTACGCAAATCAGCTAAAAAAATTCATGTCTGAGGGCGGTAAGGTCTATGCCTGTCGTTTCGCATTACAAGCTCTGTACGGCCATGGCGAGCCATCGCTGGTTGAGGGAGTTCAGCCAATTAGCCCACTAGATGTGTTGGACATCAAGTTGCTGCATACACGCGACAACGCCTTTATCATCGACACTTGGACGATGTAAATCAAACACATTATGTCTGATTCCAGAATCGTTCGCGTCGCTGCTGCTCAGCTTTCTCCCAGTTTAGAGAAAGCTAGCAGTACGCTCGACAAAGTACTTGGAGCAATCGACGACGCAGCCCAACGGAGTGCTCAACTGATTGTCTTTCCGGAAACGTTTGTTCCTTATTATCCCTATTTCTCGTTTGTGTCTACGCCAATGCAAAGTGGCAAAGAACATATGCGGTTGTACAGCGAAGCAGTATTAGTGCCAGGCCCGATTACTGACGCGGTCAGCCAACGAGCCAAAGATAAGGGTATTGCGGTTGTGCTAGGCGTTAACGAGCGGGATCGGGGTTCACTTTACAACACCCAATTAGTGTTCGACGTTGACGGGCACCTACTGTTAAAACGCCGAAAGATCACGCCAACCTTTCATGAGCGAATGATCTGGGGTCAGGGCGACGCGTCTGGTTTAAAAGTGGTTGAGAGTCAAATAGGGCGAATCGGTGCTTTAGCCTGTTGGGAGCACTACAACCCGTTAGCACGTTATGCCTTAATGACTCAACATGAAGAAATTCATTGCAGCCAGTTTCCGGGGTCTCTGGTTGGCCCAATTTTTGGTGATCAAATTGAAGTCACCATTCGACATCATGCCTTGGAATCAGGTTGTTTTGTAGTCAATTCGACCGGCTGGTTAAGCGACCAACAAATTGAATCCATTACTCTCGATGAAACCCTTCAAAAAGGGTTGCGACACGGCTGCATGACCGCCATTGTTTCTCCAGAAGGCGCACATCTGTGCGAACCTCTCACTCAAGGCGAGGGGATTCTAGTCGCGGACTTAGATATGTCACTCATTACAAAGCGCAAACGCATGATGGATTCGGTTGGCCACTACGCTCGGCCAGAATTGTTATCGCTGATGATGAATGACAAGCCAATGGTGTATCGAGAAGTAAATAGAAATAGCGCTTCTCAATCTCAATGTGATTTCGCAACCCCAAATGAAAAAACTAATGTGCCTCATGACACACAACTAACAGAACAGTGAGAAAATAGAGATGAACTACGTGACTGGCTCTAAACGAAAGCTGTTAACCGATATTCAAACGCAAGGCATTCGCCTGGCGCATCGCGAGCAAGACCATCTAAGCCGCCGCGGCGGTGCTGGGCCATCAGATCATCAAGCAATTGTGATCGACGGCACACCTGTGATGGTACCAGTGCACACCCAATCAGTAATCGACTCTCCTTATAGTTTAGAAGACACAGACCATGGCAAAGCTAATCTCTTACTAAATGGTATCCCTGTAGTCGATGTATCATTTGCCAAAGATCCAAAGTTCTACAAATTACAAACGCAAGACGGTATCCCATACTCTAAGATTGCCACTTTGCACAGCACGGATGTACTTGCAACGACTGTGCTGCAAACCTGCATTCGCTACGAAACTCGTAAACAGACCTGCAAATTTTGTGCCATTGGCCAATCACTCGCCGCCGACCGCACAATTGCGCGCAAGTCTCCACAACAGCTGGCGGAAGTGGCTAAGGCAGCCGTTGAACTGGATGGCGTAAAACACATGGTCATGACCACCGGAACCACTGCCAGCTCGGACCGTGGCGCGAAAATACTCTGCGACAGCGTGTTAGCGGTAAAAGCCGCAGTTGACCTGCCGATACAAGTTCAGTGCGAACCGCCAGAAGATTTAGGGTGGCTCCAACGTTTAAAAAATGCAGGTGCAGACGCGCTAGGCATGCACCTTGAGGCCGTGAGCTCACACGTGCGAAAACAAGTCATGCCAAGTAAAGCATCGATCACTGTTGATGAGTATATGCGGGCGTTTGAAGTAGCCGTTCCAATCTTTGGCTGGGCGCAAGTTAGCACTTATATTCTGGCAGGTTTGGGTGATAGTCGAGAATCGATTCTATCGGTGTGCGAACGCCTAACCAACATTGGGGTTTATCCCTTTGTAGTGCCGTTTGTGCCGATCCGCGGCACTCCAATGGAAGACCATCAACCGCCAAGTTCGGAATTTATGCAATCAATTCTAGCGCCACTCGGCGACATGCTCACCCAGATGAATATTCACTCAAGCGATGTCAAAGCGGGTTGCGCGCGCTGCGGCGCTTGCTCGTCGCTAAGCCGCTACGAGCGCAATGATGCGCCTCTTTGAACACTTTTGAAAATTGAAATAACAAACTACTAGACAATCACGGTCAATAAGAGAGACAGCATCAAATATGGCAAGCCAATACCCTTATTCTGATTACACCATTAAATGGGCCACTTCTCAGTGGGAAGTGGATCAAGCTCGCACGCTCAGGCGACGCGTTTTCTGCGAAGAACAAGGCTTATTCGATACTGATGACACTGATTTGATTGACGATTATGCGCAATGCTTGATCGCCATTGCTAACCACGGTTGTTGGCACGACAAGGTGGTAGGTACGGTTCGCATTCACGACGAAGGTGGCCATGTTTGGTGGGGCTCTCGGCTCGCAGTCGACACAAGTTTTCGCACTCATATAGGCTTAGGCTCAGCACTAATTAAACTAGCCGTATCAAGCGCTCACGCCAAAGGGTGTCAGCAATTTTTGGCGCAGGTTCAGAAACGAAATGAAGGCTTATTTCAACGCCTGAACTGGCAGAGCCGCTTTGAACTCATGATTCACGATCACCCGCATGTGATGATGGAGGCCGAGCTGTCGATGTTCCCGCCCAATCATCAACCACAAAAAGGCTTCGTGTTGCGCGAGAAGCTAGATCAATACAACCATGAAGTGGCACCCGCATTATTAGCTCGATTCAGTGAACGCTTTCTATCGATTCCACCTTTGGCCAATGGCGGGCACGGGTAAATGACGCTCGAGTTAAAACAACTTTTGGACGATGTGAAACAACGATCGGGCATTCAGCAAAAAGTTGAAATACAAACGGTAGCTCGCGCTCTTAAAGCCGCCTTGCCAAATCCAAATTTTCCGAACGGCGACGATGCGGCCGTAATCGTGCGACCAGATGGCTATGATTTGATTGCCGGAGAAGGGTTTATTTCTAAGTTCGTAGAAACCGACCCATGGTTTGCAGGTTGGTGTGGCGTAATGGTGAACGTCAGCGATATCGCAGCGATGGGCGGTCGCCCGTGTGCGGTTACCAATACCTTGTGGGGTTACGATGTCGAGCTTTGCGAGCAAATTTTGGCCGGAATGGCTGCCGCGTCTAGTATTTTCAATGTGCCGATTGTCGGCGGCCATACCAACCTGCGCAGTGCCAACACACAGTTCGGCGCCTCAATTTTTGGTCGAGCTAATGCCCTGCTGAGTAGTTTTTCAGCGCAAGCAGATCATGTATTGGTTGCCGCAATTGATTTGCGCGGCGAGTTCCGTAAACCCTTTTTAAATTGGAATGCAGCGACCACCGCGCCACCAGATCGCTTGCGTGGTGACGTTGAACTACTCGCAAACATAGCCGAACAACGGTGGGCGCACTCGGCCAAAGACATCAGTCAAGCGGGCTTACTAGGCACGTGCCTGATGTTGCTCGAAAGCTCACAAGTCGGCGCTAACATTGATCTCAAACGCATCCCTAAGCCAAACAACGTTGAGTGGATTGATTGGCTATGTTGCTTTCCAAGCTTCGGCTATTTGCTCACGACTCCTCGTAGCAAGTTGGACGGCCTGTTACAGGCGTTTGACGCTCGGAACATCAGCGCTGCAGACATCGGCTACATCACCACTGATAAATTGGTATGTATCGAGCATGAGCTACAGACGGAGCTATTTTGGAACATCGCAACTACGCCGGTTACGGGCATGACATCGCTCAACAACGATTTAACCACTCAGCAAAAGGTGGCTCATGCCTGAACGATATTTTGATGTGCGGTGGCCAGACGATCATCAAGAAAGCTGTTACTCACCCTCAAGCAGCATAGAACAGTACTTTTCAGCGGGCCAGCAATACCCGCTTGACCAGTTCGTGGCATTGTCAGACCAAGCGCTTAAGCAAGCGAGTGAGCGGGTTCGACAAAAATACGGTTACGCATGTTCTAGTGCGATGGATCAACTAAGCCAAATTAAGCAACGCGCAACGCGCTATAAAAACATGACTGACCCACAGGTTTTGGTAGTACGTATTTCCTAGCCCAAACATAAAACAAGTTTCTCTAATCGGTAGTCTTATGCAAACATCTAATATTAATTCCCAACAAACGCATTACTCGGTTGTGATCGTTGGCGGAGGCCAAGCCGGCTTGTCAATGAGCTACTATCTGCAAGCCAACCAAATTGATCATCTAGTAGTTGAAAAGGGCGGCATCATGAATGCATGGAAGGAAAAACGTTGGGATTCCTTCACCTTGGTCACGCCAAATTGGCAGTGTCAGCTTCCTGGTCACCCCTATGCGGGGGACGATCCAGATGGTTTTATGACCAAAAACCAAATTATCGATTACCTCGATGACTTTGCTGAAAAAGTGAACCCACCCATTCGACTTAACACCTCGGTGAATCGCGTTAACGACGACCGAGGTGTTTACCACATTGATACCTCGTCGGGTAGGTTAACGGCCGATCAAGTTGTGATTGCTTCTGGCAGCTATCCAGTGCCGATCATTCCGCGCATGGCGGAAAAAATACCATCGAACGTTCAGCAATTGCATTCTGAGCAGTATAAAAATGCTGACCAACTTAAGAGCGGAGCGGTTTTGGTCGTTGGTTCTGGCCAGTCAGGCGCGCAGATCGCAGAAGATTTACATTTGTCCGGGCGCAAAGTTCATTTAGCGACAGGCGACTCACCACGTTGCGCGCGCTTTTACCGTGGGCGCGATGTGGTCGATTGGCTCAACCAGATGAATTATTACAAAATGCCTGTGCAAGAACACCCCCTGCGCGAGGGTGTGCGCGATAACAGTAACCACTATGTCACTGGCCGCGATGGTGGTCGAGACATCGACCTACGCGTATTCGCCAAGCAAGGAATGGAATTGTATGGCTTTATGAACGACCTTGTGGGCGATGAACTCTGCTTCACCCCGAACTTAGTTGCCAACCTCAACAAAGCCGATCAGAGTTATAACAATATTAATCGCAAGATCGACCAGTTCATTGTCCAAAACAATATCGATGCGCCTGAGCAAACCGAATACCAAGCGGTTTGGGAACCAAGCTGCGAACGAGAACGTTTATCACTCAGCGAATCTGGCATTACTAGTATTGTATGGTGTATTGGCTTTCAGCCCGACTACAGTTGGATTGATGTGCCTGTCTTTAATGGTCGTGGCTACCCACAACATCAGCGTGGCATTACAGAGAAAAAAGGGCTCTATTTTCTTGGCTTGCCTTGGCAGCACACATGGGGGTCAGCACGCTTTTCTGGAATCTCGCAAGACGCTCAGTATATTAGCGAAGCGATTCTATTGTCACATAGAGAAAGTAACCAAGCGCAGATTCGTGCTTAACACTGGATGAGTGGTAGATAAGGCTATTACTTCGCTCCCGCCCCGTTAACCGAAAAAATGTATTCTCACCGAGACCTTTGCATAAATGTTTTTTAAAGGCCTCACGCTGTCTGTCAACTTCACGCTTTAGCTGAGCTACATAAATTGGGAAGGTGAATGTTAACTAAACGATTGGCTTCAAGTTAATCACTTAGGAGAAAGCCCAAATTCCCGTGAGGTTATATACGCTATAGGTATAAAACCTTCATCGAGATAGATATTTTGACCATATAGCGCAATGAAAAATATGCACAAGCTACCCCGGATCGATCTCTGCCCCAACCTTCCGTTTAAGCAGCCCGTAAAAGGCTTGCTCAGCTGTGCGTCGCCCGGCGATCACTTCGTGTACATCCATAGCGATCGGCATTTCTACATTATAGCGCTCGGCTAACTTTATTACCGTTGGCGAGCTTTTGACTCCTTCCGCAACCATCACCATGTCCTGGATGATCTCGTCAATATGCCGGCCTTTGCCTAACTCGACACCAACATGGTGATTTCGGCTTTGTGGGCTAATACAGGTCGCTAACATGTCGCCCATGCCGGTTAAACCGGAAAACGTTTCCGCGCGCCCACCAAGCGCTACACCAAGGCGAGTCACCTCAGCTAAACCGCGTACTATTAGTGCTGAACGAGTGTTATCGCCCGCACCCAAACCAATGCCCATGCCCACCGCAATGGCGATGATATTTTTTAATACGCCACCCAATTCGCAGCCAACGACATCATCATTGGTATAAACGCGAAACACACCACTGTTAAATACTTTTTGCAATTCTCTGACGATGATTTCATCGTCCATTGCAATAACGCTCGCGGCAGCTTGCCCAGCCATAATCTCACGTGCAAGATTTGGGCCTGTTAGCACACCAACGGGGTGGCCCGGCAGTTCGCTTTCAATAACCTGAGTCATTCTCAGGTCGGTACCTTTTTCCAAACCTTTGGTCAAACTCACCACTGGCACCCAAGCACGCAAATGTGGTTTTAGCTGTTTCAGAACTTCTCGAAAAGAATTGGATGGCACTCCCATGACCAAGACATCGGCGTCCGCCACTACCGCTTCGAGTTCTTGATGTGCAACTAGATTTTCGGGCAGTACCGCATCAGGGAGATACTTAGAATTGGTATGCTGTGTATTAATTTCCTTTACAGTTTCCGCGCTGCGAGCCCACAGCGACACATCGGTGTTCTTGGCAATCAACGACGCAACCGTTGTGCCCCATGAGCCACCACCAATCAAACCCACTTTTAGTCTATGCATTATTATTCTCCGCTGTCGGATTTTATCGCGGTCAGTCTAGATCATTTGGCATGGCAAGTGCACGTATTTGTTCAATACGATGCGAAAGCACACGAAAATCTCGGCTGATTTGCTTGCGGCGTTCGACTATTTCAGCACCGCCACTGTCAACAACGCCATAACTATCAAGTAACTTGCGCCCATTCGAAAATAAAATTTGCCCGATAGACGCCTTACTGCTTATGCGCCGCTGTAAATACGCTTGCCGACCATATCTGAAGGACGCGGACAGCATCGCCTTTTCATCCAGCGTCTCGCCCTCGCCTAAACGTGCAAATACGTCAGCCACAATTCGGTAAGCTTCAACGTAGGGCTTCAAACAACAATGCGCGACCAATGGTTTCATCGAACGAAGAAGCTGTGCAAGATAGTCTTTATCCGCGGACTCAGGTTTACCAATTTTAGCTTCCCATTCAGAATCATATTGAGTTAACTCAGCTTTAATCTGCTCATGAAATTCATCAGTAGGTGCGTAGAAAAATTCGAATTTAAACATGTCTTTCAGGCGATCAGCCTCACGCCAAAAGGCGCCCAGAGCATCGCCAGGTTCCGTAGCTGCCTCTACCAAGCTTAGTTCGGCTATTGCCTTTGAGATAAAGTGGTGAACAATCGTATTACGATAATAGCTCGCCATCACCTGCTGTTCGGCTGCCACAGCGTAAACAGTTTCTGGGCCCTCGTCGTAACGATTGATTAACTCAGCGCTTACCATATTATCAATCAAATCAAGCATCTGCGTTTCATTAGCGTCGTCAAAGTCACTGGTGAAACGAATATCGCGATGTTTTGACCATTCGCGCAAAGCGCTCATATTCTCGCCGAGTTCGGCGATTGTTTGAGCGCGCGGGGCAGCGCCCAATAATGACAAAGACATCAACGCGGTGAGCGTTATTGGGGTAACTCGGTTTGCCTCAACGCCAACCTGGAAAGCCGTTTTCTGCAATGCCAATGGGTCATCGTTAAACGCCGATTTATTTACCACCACAGGCTCACCAAAGTCCACATAAATTCGGCCAAGCGGTTGCCGCATTCGCCTTAGGTATGAAATAAACCAACTCAGTGATTCTGGCCTTTTAATGCCACCACCCTGCTCTGCCGCATAATCCTTAACATCGTTATTCATATCGTAGTTGATCGCGACGGGAATAATGTGCAAACCATCTGCACTGGAATCTTGAATAGCATCCATGACGTATTTCAACATTCCATAACGCGGCGGCATCAATTTGCCAACACGTGAGCGCGTGCCTTCAAACGACCAAGTCAGCGGGAAACGTTTTTCCAATAAATACGCTAGATAGTTTCGCAGTACCAACTTATACAGTGGGTTGTCTTGAAATGAGCGACGAATAAAAATGGCACCTGAACGGCGAGCTAAAAAACCAACGCCAGCGAACGCCATATTTATGCCCCCCATCGTGTGGGGTGGCGGAAAGTCATTTTCGAACAGCACAGATTGCATGGTAATGCCATCCATATGGGTTTTGTGTGTCCACAGCAAAGCCGTCGGGTGCTCTCGAACAATGGAGCGATAGCCTTCAAGTTTGTCGGTATCAATAACAAGTTTGTTTTGATAGCCGAGCGAGATTACCCAGCGGTTGAACGCGCCTGCGACATCTTGCCAAAAGTTGTGCGGTAACGCGACCAGTTCCTTAAAATATGGCAATGCCCGCTGTCGTAATTCCTGCTCACTATCGCCGGTTTGCTCAACGATTTCTTGTAAGCCACGCCGATAACGATCACTGGCTCTTACCTGCTTAGACACTTGGCGCGGCACCTTATAACGGCTTCCGCGCAGTCTGCGTTCAGCAACCTCTAGAGCTAAGCTCGCTTGCTCCGCGACGTATTCAGCTAACTCGGCGTCGATCTCGGCAATGGCTCGCCGCTGTTCATAGCGCTCGCTTAAATCTGCAATGGTGGCGGGCTTACCTAGAATGCATAACGCTCTAGACGGGTCTGCATCCAATATTCGTTGAGCTTGGCGTTGGCTTGGGCGGCGAGGGTTGCCGCGCAACAGATCTCGCACTCTTGGTTTGCCATCGACTTTATCAAACTTGGTTTTCCACACGACCCGCACTGGCGCCACCAAAGTATCATCAGACACCTGCAAGGCCATTTGCAAGCCTTCGGTCGGAATATCTTCCGGGTCGTGAGCAATAGGCACTACACAATGGCTTACCGCACCATCAAACCCATGCTGCGACTTACTTTCGTTTAACCACTCTAGCAGCAACCGCTCCTCAACTTGATGTGCTGCATCAATAATAAACAGAACTTGTTTAGAGTCTATGCGTTGCCAGGGGTTCGTTGTCATCAAGCCTCGTGTATTAAAGAGTTACGATTCATCCAGAGTGCGCGCTGACACCTTAGGCGAGGTCGTTTTACGTGCCCGTCGCCTAGTAGTTCGTTTAGGTTGAGTTGTCTTTTTCGTTTTGAGCGGCGTAACCAGCTTGTCTGATTTACTTTTAGTGTTAGAATTCTTCGGTTTCGTTGCCTTGCTCTTAGCCGTAACGGCCGCACTCACAAGCTTCACCGATTGTTTTGTCGCAGTTACTCGTTTCTTAGTCTGTGACTTCCTTACCTTAGATTTCTTAGTCGTTTCCTCGGCTTTCTTACGACTTTGCGCGCGCGCTTTTATAGCTCTCTCAGCGGCTAAACGACTTTCTTCACGGCTAGGTTGAAACTGCATCTGATCTAACTCAACCAGAAACATATCTCGCACTTCTTCGACGTGTTTATTCATCGTTGTCGCTTTCCAATCACTGGTATCAACGGCAGGCAATACCGTCACCTTAACGGTGGCAGGCCTAAGCACA
>CALKRK010000061.1 GCA_937989675.1 uncultured Arenicella sp.
TTAGTGAGGTGCCGTGTCTGCACCTCAAGATAGTCGGCACGAGTGAAGAACGCATCCATCACGCTCTTGCTCGGAAATTCAATTGTAAATACTCGGTTGATATGATCATCGGTCTTGGACCTCAGAACTTCGGAAACCTTAAAGTCGAAGCCGAACGCACCGACGACGGAGTTTAGTATCGGCTCCATACCCTCACGGTACCGTTGGTACTCTTCATCATCGACGACGTGCAAGCCCATCACCCTTTCAAAAGTCATTTCTATCTCCCTTACTTAAAAACCTGCGCTAAGCAAATTCATTAATCATTATAAACCGACTAGGTTCGCTTCTCTTATTTTGTGAATCTGGTTGAGCAATGCTGTAAACATGCCCAATCCCATAACACTCAGCGGCTTCGAGAACAGACTCACTGTCATCTAAAAATAGTGATCTAGCGGGGTCAAATGCTTGCAAAGCTTGCAAATTTTCCCAGAATTGTTGCTGCTCTTTTGGATAATCTAATTCATGCGAACAATACATTTGATCAAAATACTGGTCGAGCTGCGTGTGCTTAATCTTTAGCTTAAGTACTTTGCGATGCGCGTTGGTGATCAGGCGCACATCATTCGATTCTTTTTGGCACTTTTCAAGAAATGCCTGCGCACGCGGTCGGTACGCAATTTTGTGCGCCACCTCAGCCTTGTGTTGCATGATGTCGAGCCCAAGCTCCTCACTCCAATAGTCCACGCAATACCATTCCAGAGTGCCCATCGTCTCAATAAACTTGGGGTATAAACGGTCTTTCGCCTCACTTACGCTCCACCCATTTTGTTGCGCCCAAATACCCGGCACGTGTTCTCGCCAGAAATAATTATCGAAGTGTAAGTCCAGTAAGGTGCCGTCCATATCGAGCAACACCGTATCAATATTTTGCCAATCTATCTGCATAGGCCGATTATACTAGGGGAAAGGTTAAACTGTGATTAAATACGAGCATGGAATTACAATTTACAAAAATGCATGGCCTCGGCAACGATTTTGTGGTGCTGGACTTCACTGATGAAGTCTTACCACTGTCGGCTAACCAAGCTGCGCATATCGCCGACCGGAATTTTGGCGTCGGCTGCGACCAAATTCTTATCGTTGAGCGCTCCCAACGCGGTGACGTTGACTTTAAATACCGTATTTTAAACGCAGACGGCAGCGAAGTTGGCCAGTGTGGCAACGGCGCGCGTTGCTTTGTTCGTTATGTGCATGACAAAGGCTTAACTGAGAAAAACCCCATCACGGTCGAAACCTTAACCGGCGAAATGACCTTAACGTCCGATATCAAAACCGGATTAGTCACTGTCGACATGGGCGCACCTCGATTTGAACCAAAAGACATTCCGCTCGACGCCCAAGAACGCACACCAAGCTATTATGTAGATCTCGATGGCAAAACACATGAGTTCTCAGCACTGTCGATGGGCAATCCACACGCGGTGCTATTGGTTGACGATGTTCTCACTGCGCCAGTTCTCGAACTGGGTAGCAAACTCGAAAATCACCCCATATTTCCAGAGCGAGCTAACATTGGGTTCATGCAAATCAATAGTCGCAACGACATCAGTTTACGCGTATTTGAACGAGGTTCGGGCGAGACTATCGCCTGCGGCTCAGGCACCTGCGCCGCAGTGGTCGCGGGCATCCAACTTGGGCTTTTGGACAACGAGGTCACCGCACACCTGACTGGTGGCGATCTAACAATCCAATGGGCTGGCGAAGGCGCAAGCGTTATGATGACCGGGCCCGCGCAAACCAGCTTTGAAGGCGTGCTGACTCTATAACAATAATATGAAAACAGCGAAAATTGAGAACACCATGACGAAAGAAGACCTTTTCCACTTCTTAAGCGACAACCCGAATATCTTTCAACAACACCCGGAGCTATTAGAGCTGGTCACATTAAGTGACAGCCGCGGCACAGCCTCGTTGCTGGAACGGCAAGTATCGATGTTGAATGAGCGCTTACGCGAGCACAAGTCACAGCAATCTCAATTTATGCAGGTAGCGCGTGAGAACGAACAAATCAGTGATAATTTCACACACGTTATTTGCCAAATGATCGGATTTACTAATCTGTCAGAGTTTGCCACTGAGTTCCCAAGCGAACTACGCACCAAATTTGAAATCGACGAAGTGGCTTTTAAAACTGAACAAGCGGCATCACGGCGCCCAAGTGATAACGAAGGTTATGATGACGCCGTGCGCCGGCTGGTTAACAACCGCGCCGTGTGTGACAACCGCTGGCCAAGCACAATTATGAATCTGTTTTTTTCCAAAGACATCAACTCCGCCGCTCTGGTGCCAATGCGCACATATGAAAGTAAAGCACCGCTTGGCGTACTGGCTCTTGGCTCACGTGACCCTGATCGCTACACCAACGACTTAGGCACCGCACACTTAGATCGCCTTGGTTTGATGTCTGGCTTATGCCTGGCGCGTTTGCAGCCGGCACAATAGGGGCAGCGTAAACCCCAATGACCTTATCCGTTCAAGACCATGTTGAAAGCTACCTCACCGGGCTAGCTGTTGAACGGCGTTTATCTGAACATACTATTAAGGCATACCGGCGTGACCTCGCCAAACTGATTAACTTCTGCGACGACCGCGGCACCCTACTTTGGCAAGGCTTGAACAACCATATCGTTCGGCTTTTCTCCGCCAGTCTGAATGCCAATGGCATGCATGCAAAAAGTATTCAACGAATATTGTCGTCAGGCCGTGGCTTTAGCCAGTACTTAATACAAAAAAAGGAACTAACGACAAACCCTTTCGACGATGTACGCGCGCCTAAGGCTGAGAAGCGTTTACCAAAAACGTTGAGTGTCGATCAAATCACGTCGCTGGTTGAAATAGATGTAAATGATCCACTGAGTTACCGAGACAAAGCCATTTTGGAGCTTTTTTATTCCTCTGGTTTACGTTTATCAGAATTGTGCTCGTTAAACTTAAACGACTTAGACCTTCCGTCACAATTGGTGCGGGTCACAGGTAAGGGCAACAAAACTCGTGATTTACCCATTGGCCGACAAGCCGATCGAGCAATCCGCGACTGGCTATTACAGCGCAACGCCTTACCATTGAAAGATTTCGAAGCCGTATTCGTTAGCAAGCATGGTAACCGCATCAGCACTCGCAACATTCAAGCCAGAGTAAAACACTGGGCAGCAAAACAAGGCATCGAATTATCAGTAAGCCCACATATGTTGCGACATTCCTTTGCTAGTCACTTGCTGGAATCCAGCGGCGAACTGCGCGCAGTGCAAGAGCTGCTTGGGCATTCCAATATCAGCACCACCCAAATCTACACACATTTGGACTTTCAGCATCTAGCGCAAGTTTATGACGATGCCCACCCCCGAGCCAAAGGGGTAAAAAATCCGAAGAACGAGAGTTAGAAGCAAGCATGCAACCTTCGTCTTTTTCAAACAGCGCTAAATTTCTGCATTGGTCGGTCGCGGCATTGATTGTCACGCAATACGTGCTAGCGAAGCTGGCAGAACGCGCTGAACACCTGGACGACACCTTAAATCAGTTGGCTTTATTGGCGAACCATAAATCGGTCGGTATGACGGTTTTATTTTTAGCTATTGTTCGTGTAGGCATACGCTTAACACACAAACCACCGGCGCTGCCAAATGCCATGCCAAATTGGCAGAAGACAGCTTCACAAATCTCGCACCTGTTACTTTACGGCTTTCTATTCGCATTGCCTGTCACTGGCTGGCTTATGTCGTCAGCTAAGGCCTACTCAGTCAGTTGGTTTAATCTCTTCGCATTTCCAAACTTAGTTGAGCCGGCTGAATCACTTGCACAGCAACTCCAGACAACACACAGCTATTTGGCCGATGCCTTAGTCGTTGTTGCAGTACTGCATATTTTAGCCGCCTTGAAACACCACTTTCTCGACAAGGACGACGTTTTAAAGCGTATGGCGGGCGTCGGTAGTTGGGCTTTGTTCATCATCGTTGCCTTACTTGCTATAAGCACCCTAGGCCGCTTTATCACTCCGAGCTCTGAAACGACTGAACAAATTACCACCGTTAATAGTTCAAATGAGGCATTTCAACTTAGCAAGTTACCGCTCTGGAATATCGACTATTCAAACAGCTACATACGCTTTAGCGGTGATCAGGCTGGTGCGCCCTTTAGTGGCGAATGGCAATCTTGGAAGGCAGATATTCAGTTCGATGCAAGCGCTTTAGCCAGTGCGCGCTTTGATGTACGAATAGCGGTCGATCATGTATTTTCTAACGATGAGGAACGAGACAGTACAATTCGCTCTACTGAATTTTTTGACACCGCTCAATTCCCTGAAGCAACTTTTCAAGCTAATCATTTCAAACCAAGCGAACAAGGCTATGAGGCGCTTGGGCAACTTACAATGAAAGGCTTTAGTAGCAATGCGAATTTGAAATTCGGCGTTAACGAAGTTGATGGCAAAGTCATTCTTGACGGCACCGCCGTCCTTGATCGACTAAGCTGGAATATCGGCAGTGGCGACTGGGCGGACACGTCCTGGGTTGGCCAAGATGTATCCGTAGAAGTGCGCGTTATTGCGAACACAGACAAGGGAAAATAATGAATATAGAATTACTCGCCAACATAATTGGCATGACCGGCACGGCACTGGTTGTCGGCACTTATTGTCTATTGCAGCTAAGCAAGCTTGATCCAAAAGGGCTTGCATACAACGTATGGAATTTGGTTGGTGCGATACTACTACTGATCAGTTTGCTGGTGCATTTCAACTTGGCCAGTTTTGTTATCGAGCTCTTTTGGATTGCCGCTTCTTTAGTTGGGCTCTACAACTACTATCGACTTAAGAACCCTAAAAACGCGGCAGAACCCTAAAACCCACTTGCTTGTCTTGCAAGTCGATCGACTGGATCGAAAGAAATTTTAGCGCTAAGTCTGTTGTGTTTGCCCGCTCCACTTCCACACCAAAGCCTCGCAAAGTTTCGTTTGAAATCGGTAGCGCACCAACTTTGATGTGAAAATCGTCCTTAATGCCAACGCGGCCATGGCGCGCCACTGGCGTGCCATACACAGTGAGAGCAACTCTTGAGTCTTGGATAAACGGGAAAATTCGGTCAAACTTTTCAACCGCCTCTCGCGCTTTAGGATTGCTCGCTTCTACCTTGTCCAAATTGATAATCGCCGTTAACTCCACTTTGTCTTTATGCAGAAAAGCTTTGACCGCATCGCTCACCTCAAGCAGCTCCTGGCCTTTTTCGTCCGATTTCAGGCTCGCAATAAAAATTGCATTAAACTCAGGCTCGGAAAGTACAATCTGGCCATTCAGCACATCCGCCACTTTACTACCCAAAAACTCACCGACACCCTGATCTTGAATCCGCTTACTCAAGGCTTCAATACGCTGTTCGTCTTGATCTGCAGATTCATCAAACCAGCTCGGCAACGATTGCATTGAGTACCAAGCAACGCCACCAGCTAACATTAGCAGTAGTAACACAACCCCTATAATTTTGAACATGATGCCTTGTCTAATCTAATTTAAATGCGACGGTGATATTAGTGCTTATGGTCTGTGTGCCAAACATTTCGGGTGGTGGCGCAAAGGCTTCAGCGCTCATCTTGTTGGATCTTGCCATGGCATAATCTTGAAACATTGGAGCACCTGCGTTCTGCTCCACAATATTAAAGGCAGGCCCCAGATTTCTGTCTAGCCGTTTGGCTAAAAAGGCAGCTTTGCCTTTGGCGTCTTCAACAGCACGGCCTAAAGCTTGGCGCTTAAGCGCGGCTTCATCTTGAAAACCCGCCGACATATTATCAATCGTAGACACAGCCCCTTCCACCAAACCTTGCAGTACCGGCGTAACCTTGGTCAGGTCTTTAATCACGATAGTTAGCGAACGACTGACTCGCTCACCTTTGTACACCCGTTGCTGAGAGGTCCACTCGTATTCAGGCCGCATATCCAACCGCGCTACTTTTATGTCTTTATCATTAATACCTTGAGTCTTAAGCTCATCCAAAACCGTTTGGTAACGATTATCGGCTGCCTGTTTGGCGGATTTCAAATCTTTCTCGATTGCATAAACACTGACGTTTAACGTTACTTGATCAGGTTCAGCCTTCACTTCACCTACACCAATTACGCTGACTTGTTCTACTTGAGACGATTCATGCGCAAGCACCGCGCTATGCAACATCATTGCACTAATAAGGGCTATTAGAATCTTCATAATATGGGCCTCTGTTAATTATCACACCATTATCGCACGCCGAAGCCGAATACTGGCTTAAAGGTCTTTAACCATTTCCGCTTGGTCACTTTTGTCACGCCGGCGTATATGCTGACCTAGATCCACCACTATTTTGAATAGGACTATCACGATCAATAGCCATATAGGCGAACCCAGCTTTTGTAACAAAAAGGCGCCCAAAATTAGGCCGACATGCATGATCATTATTCGTGAATACGGCTTCCCCATTAGGCTATTGATCTTCTGCTTAAACAAATCGCCTTTCAAAATAAAGTTCTCAATAAATGAAACCAAATGGCTGAGCACAAGCGCTGCGATACCCATCAATATAACGGCACCGAACATGTCAACAAAACTAAGAAGCACGGTAACGCCCTCAGTGAAAATGGCCGAGAAACCGTCATTGGCCCCGGAGAAATAGAGTGATGGATCTAACTTGCCAAGATCCAGAATGTCCCAAAGTATCGTGCCATGCACTGAACAGAATAAGCCGTAATGCAGTACGAAAAAACCGCATTGAAAAAGATCACCTAGCTTCTTAGTAATCGCAACTCGCGACAACATTTTTACTAGGTTAAACGCACCAATAATCAGGTTCTCCACCCAAAACAGTGCTAATACCAAGGTAGCATCCCATTGATAAAACAATACTCCCGCCAGCGGTATTAGGTTAGCCGCTATCAACGCCATAGCGGAAAATGTCAGACTCTTCGGCATCCTAGCTTAACGTTCCTTGCTTATTTGCGTTTTGACGCCATTCCCGTCAACGCAAACAAAAGTGATGTTGTTCTCAAACAATACTTCTTCAGACTCTGTATTGTAACGTGCCCCGAACACCCGAACGTTATAAGTCACAGAGGTTTTCCCAACCCTTGATTTCTTACATCGAAAACGAAGTATTTGCCCTTTGCGAATGGGATGACGGAACTCGACATTATCCAAACCTATCGTCACGAAATGCTGGCCCGGAAAATCCAGACTCACTCGAATGTAGGCAATTTCATCTACCCACTTGAGCAGGGTTCCGCCGAATAAACTCCCGTAATCATTCAAGTCTGCCGGAAGAACAACCTTATAATGTTCCATGATGCTAATTAGCTCTCAATAGTTGATTCAAATCTTTAAATCTTAAATCCAAAATAGCACGATTTAGCGCTTATTTGTTAGGTCAGTTGCTGCACAATAGACAGGTAAAATTGAAAAATTTGCTTATATGTTAGAAACAAAATTAATCTTCTTAGCGAGCTTCATACTTTATTAGCCGACTGTCTCAAGCCTACACGGTAATCGTAATGGCGTTCGGTGATGGCTATTCGAACCGGGAGTGAACTTATTGTGCACACAACCCTTTGCAAAGTAATGCAACCAGACCGTTGGATGAAATGCCAAGACATCTACAAAGATGCTAATGCAAATGTTATCTTCAAGACTTACCTAGGCGTTGAGCATAGTACAAATTTGGCGACTCATCAGAAGTTGCTCGAGATTGTAAAGAGCGCTCTAACAAATCAAGAATACTTGACTAAATAATGAAAAATACACCGACGGATATTCGCTTGCACAGCAAGTCTCATTTACTCAAAATTACCTACGCAGATGAGGAATTCACTCTGCCCTGCGAATACCTGCGGGTTATGTCGCCTTCGGCCGAAGTTAAAGGCCATGGGCC
>CALKRK010000062.1 GCA_937989675.1 uncultured Arenicella sp.
GTGAAAGGAGCTGATGAAATGCCGTATTATTATGTGACAAAGCCTGAATCCTCGTAGTTATCATGTTTTCTTCGCAGAATCATTATAACCAGTTGGGTTCAGGCTTTTTTACTTAAGGCGAACTGTGGGACAGCAATGGCCGCTCGGCTCCTTTTTTACTTTTTTGAAATTTAGGCTCTAGCCGTCCAAACCCAAACGCTTAATCAACTGATCTGATGGGATATAGCCCGGTGTCATTGTGCCATCATCGAAAATAATAGTCGGTGTGCCTTCAACACCAACCTGCTGCCCCAACTGATAAGTTTCCGCTACCGGATTTTCGCAACTTGCGGTTGGTACACTAGTACCTGCCTTGGCATCAGTGAGTGCCGTTCTCTGATCGTCATTACACCAAACCGACACATATTTTTTATGGCTATTTGAACCAACACCAGCGCGTGGGAAGGCCAGATATCTGACCTGAATACCAGCGTCAGTTAACTGCGGTACCTCGCGGTGCAATTTTCGACAATAGCCGCAATCTATATCGGTAAACACAGTAATGTGTCGCTTTGCATCTTTTGGCCCATACACAATCATTTTACTGGTTGGTACTTCGCTGATCACCTTAGCCATGCGCTTAGATTTGGCCTGAGTTCCTAAATTGACTTTGTTTTTGGTATCGATCAAATCACCAAACAAAACATGATCGCCGTCTACATAAGCGAAATAGAAACTGCCACCAAGTTCAACTTGATAAACATTCTTCGCAGGAGCCTCAACAATTTCAGCGCTGGCAGCGGCTGGCGCCATTTTAACCAACTCAGCTCTAATGCGTTCGATTTCATCACTGTTTGCTGAAGTCGCCGCCCCTGAAAGCACCAAGCCAACTGCGACTGTAGCCCAGCTCAATGCACTTATAAAATTCATCTTCATGTTACTGTCGTATCCAATATTAGTTTTATGTATTAGTAACCCAGCTATTCGTTGAACAACTCAAACTACTTTCATTTTTCTATCAAATAAGCCTCTGATGTAAATCTTAGGCCTTTTTTAATCTCTAAAGTTATTAAATTGCAGTGGAATTCCCACATCACTTTCGCGCAGAAATGCGATAACCGCCTGCAAATCATCTCGTTTCTTCCCGGTGACGCGGAGCTGTTCACCCTGAATGGCAGTTTGCACCTTCATTTTTTTGTCTTTGATTTGTTTTACTAGCTTACGGCCTAAATCTGAATTAATGCCTTCTTTTAACTCGATGACCTGTCGCGCTTTACCTGCACCAATTTCTTCAATTTCATTATAATCTAAACAGGCTAAATCCAGCCCTCTGGCTGACAATTTTAAACACATAACTTCAACGGCTTGTCGTACCTGAAAATCATTGTCCGCAAATACGGTCAAGGTGGAACCAACATGCTCGACACGAGCGTCAGTACCTTTGAAATCAAATCGCGTACTTAGTTCTCGGTTTGTCTGGTGAAGCGCATTCGCAAGCTCAGGTTTATCGATCTCGGAAACAATATCAAAAGATGGCATAATTTTCGTCAAAAAGGTGTTTAACGCACCCAGTTAAAATTTCGCAAACTATAACTGTACCACAAACCGCTTTAATACTAAGATTCACTGATTATATTAGACCTTATTTCGCTAGGCTTTATTGCACGAAAAAATATGCGTTCACACATCTTTTCATTTATCTTGGCAATTGCTTTAGCGCTGCCATTTGCTAGCGTTAGCCCAATAGCCAACGCAACTGTATACGTGTATGTGGCACCGGATGGCTCAAAGCTGATCACCGACAAAAAGGTACGCAAAAAAGGGTACAAATTAAAGCGCAGCTATAAAACCAAGCCCTATCGCTCAGGAACCCGAAATGCGCCCTATCATGCCAGAACAATTAAGTCTCAGTACGATGCACTCATTGTGAATATGGCATTAAAGTACGACCTCGAACCGTCATTCGTGAAAGCGGTTATCCATGTAGAATCGGCTTTTGATCCTAATGCCGTGTCAAGAGCAGGCGCTATGGGGCTTATGCAGCTTATGCCGGGCACGGCCTCAAATTATCAACTTAAACAAGACCACTTTAACCCAAACCGCAACGTTGAAGCTGGTGTTCAACACCTCAAAGACCTTATGGAGCGTTACGGTAAAGATAAAAAACTGTCGCTAGCCGCTTACAACGCAGGCGAAGGCGCCGTATCTAAGTATCGTGGCATCCCTCCATATGAAGAAACTCAGAATTACGTTGTTAAAGTACTAAAGCTTTACAAACTCTATAAAAAAGAAATCTAAACCACTTACTGCATGGGCTTCAACTCCCCATCTACTTTATAGCTTAGGTGCCCTCACCTTCAGATTCTAAGCGCGCACCAATCATAATTTGCTTCATCGCAAAAACAGCCTCATAAAAGCCTGTCATCGACGCTCTCGCTACAATAGAGTGCCCGATATTTAGACAAACCAATTCTGGAATTTCCGCAATGGCGGTCACATTTTGGTAGTGCAAACCGTGGCCCGCATTAACCTGCAAACCTAGGCTATGTGCCACTCGCGCACCATGTTGAACTCGCTCCAGCTCGCTAAGCTGCTGATCAGCAGAGCAATCAGCGTAGGTGCCAGTATGCAGCTCTACAATGTCGGCGCCAGCTTCATTACTGGCCTGAATTTGCGCTTCATCGGGGTCGATAAACAACGACACAAGGATTGCTTGCTCTTTTAGCTCAGCAATAAATGGCTTTAGATCTGAGAGCTGATCGATCACATTCAAGCCTCCCTCTGTAGTCAGTTCTTCGCGCTTCTCTGGCACAAGACAGCACTCGTGAGGTTTTACCTGTTTGGCAATCTGTAGCATCTCCTGGGTTACCGCCATCTCAAAGTTCATCGGTAAATTCACACCCTCACGAATACCAAATACATCGTAATCCTGAATATGTCGGCGATCTTCCCGTAAATGTACAGTTACCCCGTCGGCACCAGCCTGGCGCGCTATATCTGCCGCTTGCAGCGGATCTGGGTAATTAGTTCCTCGAGCCTGACGCAATGTAGCAATGTGATCTACATTAACCCCAAGCTGTAAAATATGGTGATCGCTCATGAAATGCTCTGGACGGCTTGTTTAGATATTTTAATTACGGGTCATTTTTCTAGGGACGCTTTTACTACGAGCTTCGTTAAAACGAACCTCTTGATTACCTGCTTTGGGAAAAAACAATTCACGGCTGACAATTTTTTTGCGGCCCAAGCTCAACCCTAATATATCACGCATAAGTTGTTTTCCCTGGGCAACTTCGGCGCTGGACAACTCACCGGAAAAACTTGAAGCGAGTGACTTAATAACACGGCCGCTCACCGTGCGGGGTTGTTGAATCGCAACTCGGATAAAACCCTCACCAGACTGATAACGATAATAGCCATCATCTTCAACCGCAGTTCTGCCATCGGCTTCCATATCAAAACTCACTTCATAGCCTGTTTCTTTCATCAAAACACGCTCAAAGTCTCGCAAGGTAGTTGCCAATTCGACACCCTGAGAATCTGATAACGCCAGCACGGTTTCATGATAATGATCAAAAAGTGCGGGGTGCGGGTCGTATCGATGCAACAAATTGATAATTAGTTCATTACAATAAAAACCGCAAACCAAACCGTCGCGGGTCAGTTCATGCTCGGCTATTTTGTAATCTACCAGGTCAATTTCCGCAGAGGTTAAGGTTGGAATTTCTCCTTTGCCTGACCAACTGAGTAATAACGGCTGAAATGGTAACAGTGCGCCGCGCAATCTAGATTTAAAACGACGCGCCCCCTTTGCCATCACTGCAAGCCGCCCGTGTTCACGGCTAAACGTTTCTACAACCCAAGAAGTCTCACTATAGGGCCGGTTTAACAATATATAGGCGCGTTGCTGATGAACTCTCATCTGGCTCCTAGGCGGCTACTTGAGGTCTTCGTCGTAACCCAGGCTGTATAAGTCACGAGCATTGTCCGACCAACCAGAGCGTACCTTAACAAACAGTTCAAGAAACACCTTTTTCTCGAGTAGGACTTCGCAGTTTTTGCGCGCCGCCGTACCAATTTTCTTAAGTGACTCGCCCTTTTTTCCAATGACCATGGCTTTGTGAGAATCTTTTTCAACCCATATATCAGCACCTATTTGAGCCTTGTTGCCTTCGATAGCAAATTCCGTAACTTCAACGGCTGTCGCATAAGGTAGTTCATCGCCCAAGCGACGAAACAACTGCTCTCGAACCAACTCTGAAACCAAGAAACGGAAACTACGATCAGTGATTTGATCCTCGTCAAAACCAGCTTCTTCGTCGGGTAGATATTGAGTCAATACTTCCATTAATCGGTCGACATTATCTCCACCAGCCTTACCAATTGCGCAGATTGGGATAATTTCAGCAAAATCATACAACTCGCTAGACTCAGCTATTAGAGGCAAAACATCATTCACCGATCTAAGCTTATCCAGTTTATTGATCACCAATATCACCGGAATAGACGAGCCATTCAAAGCTTGAAGCACCAAGTGATCAGCCTCAGACCAACCGCCCGCAGTAATCATTAGGCAGACGGCATCAACACCATCAATACTCGACACAGCGGTCTTATTAATGACCTTATTAATGGTTTTTCGATTCGATTTTTTTGAAACTGAATGAATGCCTGGCGTGTCCACAAATACAATTTGTTTATACTTATCCGTATGGATGCCTAGAATTCGATGGCGCGTTGTTTGCGGTCGGTGCGAGGTAATGCTTATCTTTTGACCGATGATTCGATTCATTAATGTCGATTTACCAACATTGGGTTTACCAATAATGGTTACAAACCCAAATTTAAATTGATCACTCATTAGGCGGTAAACTTACCATTTTTTTCATTCACTAGTTTGAGAACTTGCTCAGCTGCTTTTTGCTCAGCCGAACGCCGAGAGTGCGCAGTTGCTTTCGAGGAAACGGGCAAATCAACCAACGAGCATTGCACGGTAAATTGTTGATCGTGCTGTTCTCCAAGCGTGTCCACTATTTTGTAGTTTGGCAATTGCATACCTTGTTTCTGCATTGCTTCTTGTAACTTGCTTTTGGGGTCTTTAAACGTTGATTCTTCAGATATCTCAGCAAAAAGTGATTCAAAAAACGTATGTATGAAACGGCTAGCCGTCTCAAAATCAGCATCTAGGTATAAAGCACCTATCATGCTTTCTATGGTGTCAGCGAGTATCGAGTCACGATTAAAACCACCACTTTTGAGCTCGCCTTCGCCAAGGATCAAGTAGTCACTCATTCCGATATCACGCGCTACAACCGCCAAGGTTTCTTTGCGAACAAGACTAGAGCGCATGCGGCTAAGCTTTCCTTCAGCAAGCTTAGGAAACTTTGTATATAGCAGCTCGGCAACAACAAAACCCAAAATGCTGTCGCCTAAAAACTCGAGGCGTTCGTAATTTTGAGCACCTTTACTTCGATGCGTTAACGCCAGCTTTAGCAATTCTATGTCATCAAACTGATAATCAATTTTCCGCATCAATGCGGCCAAGCTATCCACAACTACACTCTATCTCGCGCTAATTAAACTGAATCTATTTGATAGAAGTTGTTGTGCATTGCCCACTTAAACTGCACTCCAACCTAGGCTCAAAATCAGCGGCAACACTGATATTGAAAAAAAGTGGTATTTTGCGTTCATAATTGACTTGTAGTACAAATTTATTGCGGTTTCGACTAACCTTTAAATCGTTCTTATAGTCCAGCAGTTGATGAGTGCCATCTAAATAGAGCTGACTATTCATCTTTCTAATGATTTCAGCTCGAGTGATTCTACGCAAATCTTGACCGTCCACACTGCGTTCCATGGCATTTACAATATTTCCGTTAGCCCCGTACACTGGCACCAGCTGCATACCAACATAGGCGAAAAACAGTAGTACACCAAGAACAAACAAGAGGCTCCACAATGTCCAGCCCTGCTGACGCTTAATATCCGAAAAACCGGCAGCTCGACATCCAACCTTTTTTGTATTCATATTAGTTGCTCCAAAAATTCTAGTATTTATTAGAGTAGCGCAGTCTGCTAGTTTGCACCAGTACCGACCTGCTCCGCTTGAATATCCGCGCCGATGCGATCGAAATCAATACCTCCGCCGTTCTCATTTTCTTCGTTACCCCAGCTCATCCAAACAAAAAATGCTTTCCCAACAATATTTCTATCCGGCAAAAACCCCCAGGCTCGGCTATCGGCACTGTTATCGCGATTATCCCCCATCATAAAGTACTCACCTTCAGGAACAACCCAGGAACGACGATAACGCCGTGGTTTAGGACTACTCAATAACGTCGAGAATTTAGCGGCAACATCGGGAGTGTCAGCGCTCATCGGAATAATTTGTTCATACCTCAAGGCGTTGTGGCGTATTCCCCGCTGATCTAGATACTCGTAGCTCTCTATTTCACGTTGAGCGATTTCTTTACCGTTTACGAACACAACTTTGTCAATGTAATCAATTCGATCACCAGGCAAGCCAATCAGTCTCTTGATGTAATTTTGCGACGGGTCTCTCGGATACTTGAACACGACAATATCACCACGTTTTGGCTCACCAACTTCCATAATTTTAGTTTGCAAGATCGGTAATCTCAGACCATAAGCGTACTTATTCACAAGAATAAAATCACCGACTTCTAAGGTGGGGTACATAGACCCTGATGGAATCCGAAATGGCTCAGCCACAAACCCACGCAACAAAAACACGACTAGAAGTACCGGAAAAAATGATCGAGCGTAATCCAAAAACCAAGGCTCCGGCTCGCGCTTAGCCACATCAGGAAAAGCAAAACGGCACACTAAAATCACGATCGCACAAAGGCACACCAACCCAAATAAAATCATCTCAAACATGGATCAATCCCCGCTCGTTTTTAGTACGGCTAAGAACGCTTCCTGTGGGATCTCAACAGAACCAATCTGTTTCATGCGTTTTTTACCTTCCTTTTGTTTTTCTAGCAACTTACGCTTACGCGACAAATCACCGCCATAGCATTTAGCCGTTACGTTTTTACGCAGTGCTTTGACCGTTTCTCGCGCAATAATCTTGGCTCCGATTGCCGCTTGAATTGCTACGTCAAACATCTGCCGCGGAATTAGCTCACGCATTCTTTTGACCAGTTCGCGGCCTCGATACACCGATTGCTCACGGTGCACTAGAATGGCCAATGGATCAACAGGGTCGCCATTAATCAACACATCAACTTTAACCATATCAGTAGCTCGGTACTCCTTAATATGATAATCCAGCGAAGCGTAACCGCGGCTCACTGATTTTAGCCGGTCGAAAAAATCCATTACCACTTCATTCAGCGGTAGCTCAAAGTGCAACATAACCTGACGACCGAGATATTGAATGTTTTTTTGAATACCGCGTTTTTCAATGCATAGGGTCATTACTGCGCCAATATACTCTTCAGGCATAAGCATATTTGCATCAATTATAGGCTCTCGTATCTCTTCAATCTTAGATAAATCTGGCAGCGCCGACGGATTATCAACCTCTATCGACTCGCCAGTTTTCAATAGCACCTCGTAAACAACTGTTGGTGCCGTGGTAATCAAATCCATATCGTATTCGCGTTCGAGCCTCTCCTGGATGATTTCCATATGCAACATGCCTAAGAAGCCGCAGCGAAATCCGAGACCTAATGCGTCAGACACTTCTGGGTCATACACTAACGAAGCATCATTCAACCTCAGTTTTCCCAACGCATCGCGAAACGAATCATAATCAGCTGAGTTGATTGGATACAAGCCAGCAAATACTCTTGGCTGAACTTCCTGAAAGCCGTCCAGCGGAGTTTCAATACCATGTTTGGCGAGCGTAATCGTATCGCCCACCTTAGCCGCTGAAATTTCTTTAGCGCCTGAAATCAGATAGCCCACTTCACCAACATGCAGCTCAGATTTTGACAATCGTTTAGGAGTGAAAATCCCCAGATCTTCAACACCATACTCAACGCCAGACGACATCATTTTGATGCGGTCTCGTTTTTTGATTGACCCTTGAATTACTCGAATCAATGACACTACACCTAAGTAGTTATCAAACCAAGAATCCATAATCAAAGCCGATAGCGGCGAATCCGAATCACCTTTTGGGTGTGGAAGCTCGGTTACAATTTGCTCTAACAAATCCTGCACACCGATGCCACTTTTAGCACTTACGTGCAATGCGCCTGAACAATCGATACCAACGACGTCTTCAATTTCAGCGCTAACCCGATCCACGTCAGCAGCGGGCAGATCAATTTTGTTTAAAACCGGCAATACGTCTAAGCCCAGATCAACGGCGGTATAACAGTTGGCAACCGTTTGTGCTTCGACCCCTTGAGAAGCATCAACCACCAACAGTGCGCCCTCGCAAGCTGTCAATGATCTGGAAACTTCATAGGAAAAATCCACATGACCGGGCGTGTCAATCATATTCAATTGGTAGGTCACACCGTCTTTAGCTTTGTATTCCAAAGCCACACTTTGTGCCTTAATGGTGATGCCTCTTTCTCGCTCAATATCCATCGAATCGAGGACTTGCTCTTCCATCTCGCGATCACTCAAACCACCGCACACACTAATAAATCGATCAGCCAAGGTGGACTTACCATGATCAATATGAGCAATAATCGAAAAATTGCGGATTTTTGTAATATCGTGCGACATAAGGCTCTCTTAAGGTGGCCTTAAGCGCAATGTGCAAGCGGCCATAAATAGTGGGCGAGCGCTCAGCGCTCGCGACGCGTTATTTTAGCAAACCCGCTTCATGATTAGTAAGTAATCTTCAACAGTTTTGATCGATAAACACGGGTGATAAACATCGTCACCAAACACTTAGGCTACGCTATACTCGCAGAACGCAACAAACGTTTGACAACTCTATGAAAACAATTCATTCGGACGTACTGATTATTGGCGGTGGCGCAGCAGGTCTAAGCCTCGCTCTTCGATTAGCACAAGAAGATGTATCCATTACTTTACTATCAAAAAGCGAGCTAACCGAAGGCTCGAGTCTGTATGCCCAAGGCGGAATTGCAGCCGTGCTAGACGATGATGATAACTTTCAAGCGCACATCGACGATACCCATACAGCTGGCGCCGATTTGTGCAAAGATGCTACTGTACGAAAAGTAGTTGAAGGCGCACCCGAAGCAATCAATTGGCTAGTCGAGAAAGGCGTCAAGTTTACACTGGTTGATGGTGCCGAATACGATGGAGCCGATAGCGACTACCATCTAACACGAGAAGGTGGCCATTCGCATCGTCGTGTCATCCATGCCAAGGATGCAACAGGCCGTGAGGTAGAAACCACCTTAGAGCAACATGTTCGCGCTCAAGCTAATGTCACCATTCTTGAAAACCACATTGCGATTGATCTGATCACCTCACAGAAACTCGGTTTATCGAGCTCGCGCGTACACGGAGCTTATGCGCTTGACATTGATAACAACACCGTAAAAACCTTTGGCGCTCGCTCGGTGGTGCTTTCCACTGGTGGTGCCTCGAAGGCCTACTTGTACACAACTAACCCAGACACTTCAACGGGCGATGGCATTGCGATGGCCTGGCGTGCGGGATGCCGTATCGCCAACATGGAGTTTGTACAGTTTCACCCAACCTGCCTTTATCACCCCTATGCCAAAGGCTCATTGATTTCCGAAGCTGTGCGGGGCGAAGGCGGATTGCTGCGCTTACCCAATGGTGACCGATTCATGGATGATCATCACGAGCTTGCTGAATTAGCACCACGCGATATCGTAGCAAGAGCCATCGACTATGAAATGAAGAAAGGTGGATTTGACTCGGTTTACTTGGATATTAGCCACAAAGGCAAAGAGTTCATTCTAGACCACTTCCCCAACATCGCGGAGAGCTGCGAGACTTATGGTTATGACATGACCGCTCAGCCGATTCCTGTCGTGCCAGCCGCGCATTACACCTGTGGAGGTATCTTGACTGACCTGCGCGGCAGAACAGATTTGAAGAGACTTTACGCTGTTGGTGAAAGCAGTTGCACCGGCTTGCATGGAGCTAATCGCTTGGCCAGCAATTCACTACTGGAATGTTTGGTTATTGCAGAATCGGCAGCCAAAGACATTAGCAATCGCTTGAACAAAGAAAAGAACTTTCAAGCCGTTGAACTGCCGCAGTGGGACGAAAGCAAAGTTTCCGACCCAGACGAACGCATCGTGGTATCCCATAACTGGGATGAGATGCGGCGCTTCATGTGGGACTACGTTGGTATTGTTCGCACTAACAAACGTTTAGAGCGCGCGCTTAACCGCATCAAGCTGCTGCAAGAGGAGATCGTTGAATATTATGGAAATTTCCGAGTAAACAATGACTTAATCGAATTAAGAAATCTAGCAACTGTGGCCGAACTCACCATTGAATGCGCCTTAACACGCAAAGAAAGTCGTGGCTTGCACTACACGTTGGACTACCCCGATATGCGTGAACACGCAGCGGACACTATTTTGACGCCAAACAATTTCGTGAGCCACGCCCCAATTCGAGACTGGAATCCATCATAATAAATTCGTCATTTCTTTTAATCTCAGCATAACTTAGAATTATTACTCATCACAAAAGCGCCGCACATTAAGCAGGATAAAATATGCAGGACCCACTTTCTCGAATCGATCTTAATCTACTGGTTTCCTTTCAAGTACTGATGCAGGAAAAAAACGTGACACGGGCCGCCGAGAGGCTGTTTGTGACACAACCAGCGATGAGCAAAACGCTGAACCGGCTGCGCATATTGCTGGATGATGAGCTTTTCGTGAGGTCTTCTCACGGGCTTACACCAACACCTAAAACTTTGGAACTCGAAAAGCCGGTTAATCACATTCTTAACCAACTCACTGAGTTAATGGTGAGTAATCTTGAGTTTGACCCAGCGAACACCGCCGCCACAATATCACTGGCCACTCTGGGCACGTCAGCCAGCGTAGGCTTACCAGCATTCATTAATAAGCTGCGCCAAAATGCACCCAAAGTAATGCTTCTAAGCCAAAACATTGATGATAAGTGGGAAGATCGACTGCGATCAGGCAGTTTGGACTTTGCCATAGTTGCAAAAAACAAATTCAGTGACGACTTTGTTACGCATAAATTGATGAGTATTAAACCTGTTCTCTACATGCGTAATGACCATCCTTTGGCTGAGGTTGAACACGTTACTCTTGAACAACGGCGCGAATATCAACACATGGCGGTTTACTTTCCTAACTTTGAAACCACCCGCGAAGACATGCAAAAGCTTTTTGCCTCATTCGGCATTTTGTCGAATGTGCCTTTCCTTACCACCAACCTTATGGTGTGCCTGGAAACCTTGCGCGAAACGGATATGTTAATGATAGCGTCAGACCGCCTAATGGATTCCAACTTGGTGAGCGATCATTTCGTGAGCAAACCACTTGAAGATCTGATCAACTTGAAAATTGATGCGCTCTCATTGGTACAGCATGTTAGAACCAAAAATTCTCCACTGCACAAATACTTAACAGACCTAATCGTGGAAAGCTTTATTGAGGCTGACTTGGCCCATCCGCATCCAGAGTAGGTAGCGAAATCAGGAAATATAAAAAGCAGGAATCAGATAATTAGCTGCTTAGACCGAACTATTTGATTCCAGATAAAGCCTGTAATTTCGTGACAATTGCTCCAAGCTCATCTGAATCTGGAGCGCTTTTGTTAAATAACCAATCCATGATCTCAGGGTCTTGAACCGCCAGTAGCGATTGAAACGCTAGCTGATCTTGATCAGCTAGCTGATCGTACTCATCCTTAAGAAAACGGGTGAAAAGAAC
>CALKRK010000063.1 GCA_937989675.1 uncultured Arenicella sp.
TTCGCATTCGTATTCATAAGATGAAATAGCGGTTTTATTTTATAGTCTCGATCATCACTAATGATAATTCCCGAGGATCGAGATGCCCCGTTTTCTGTTTGTTGTAATGGTTTGCTTAATATCGCAGGCATGTCTGGCTGAAGCAAAGCCGCTATCCGAAAAAACGACCTATCACGTTACATCTCCAGATAAGGCTATCGTTGTGAGTGTAACGGATGATCAGGGCCAGTTGCGCTATAGCGTCACCCGAAATAATCTCCAAGTAATACAGCCATCCTTGCTTGGGCTGAGGTTTGCTGAACAAGCTGGATTTGATCACGACTTGAAAATTGTAGGGTCTAATCAGGCCAGCGTTAGTAGCTCGTGGGAACAACCATGGGGTGAGCGCCGTGTAGTCAGGGATAACCATAATGAGTTGTCGCTCAAAGTTGAACGTGGTCAACCCAAGCAAGTTTTCAATTTGCGAGTTCGTGCATTTGATGATGGTGTTGGTTTTCGTTATGAGGTCCCAGAGCAAAAGGGGCTTGGCAATCTTGCTATTACTGAAGAAATCACCGAGTTCAATATGGATGAAAATGCCACTGTTTGGTGGATTCCTGCGCGTAAATGGAACCGTTACGAGTATCTGTATAACAAAACATCGGTAGATCAAATGGAAACGGCACATACGCCAGTTACCATGAAATTAAGCAACGGTGTTCATGTAAGTCTGCATGAAGCCGCCTTGGTGAATTACTCCGGAATGTCGATTGAACATCGTCGTGGAGCAAACTTGGTTGCGAATCTAGCGCCACGTGCCGATGGGGCTTTGGTAAAAGTAAGTGTGCCATTTAATACGCCGTGGCGAACGATTCAAATCGCGCCTGACGCAGTGGGTTTGATTAATTCAGATCTGATCTTAAATCTGAACGAGCCTAACAAAATGGGCGACGTATCTTGGTTTAAACCTGGAAAGTACATTGGAATATGGTGGCAACAACATATTAAAGATCGCACTTGGGGCAATGATGGAATTCATGCCGCAACGACTGAAGCTACAATTGAATACATGGATTTCGCCGCTAAACATGGCTTTGACGGTGTTTTAGTTGAGGGGTGGAACATTGGTTGGGATGGTGATTGGTACAACAATGGCGATGTGTTTAGTTTCACCAAAACCTATGATGATTTTGATATCGAAAAAGTAGCGGAACATGGTCGTACGGTAGGTGTCCGCCTGATAGGGCATCATGAAACATCTGGCAATTTAACGAATTATGAAAACCAGATCGATGCTGCGTTTGATCTGTATGAGGAAAACGACGTCGCTATCGTAAAAACGGGCTATGTGGCCGATGCGGGTAAATTAAAACGTGTCGATGAGAAAGGCATTGTGCGATATGAGTTTCACGATGGGCAGGAAAGTATTGCGCATCACCAGCGTGTAATTAAAAAAGCGGCCGAACATAAAATTGCAATTAACGCTCACGAGCCCGTAAAGGATACCGGCCTACGTCGGACTTATCCAAATTGGGTGAGTCGTGAAGGAGCGCGAGGTCAAGAATTTAACGCCTGGGGTGTGCCACCAAATGGGCCGAACCATGTATCCAATCTTGTTTTCACGCGAATGTTGTCGGGGCCGATGGATTACACGGCAGGTGCTTTCGATTTACGCCCGAGTGAGCGGCCTCCAGTTACTGAACAAATGGGGCGCCATGATAAGCGTTCGCGTATTGAGCACACGCTTGCTAAGGAACTGTCTTTGTATGTTGGTATCTATTCGCCTATCCAGATGGCAATGGATTTACCCGAGAACTATGAAGCACGTATGGACGCCTTTCAATTTATCAAAGATGTACCGGCGGACTGGGATAAATCAATCGCGCTATCTGGCGAGGTTGGTGAGTTCTTGGTAATTGCGCGGCAAGACCGCAATTCTTCTGATTGGTACATCGGTGCGCATACTAATGAGAAAGCGCGCACTGTTTCTGTCAAACTCGATTTTCTAGATGCCGGTACGTATGAAGCGCAAATCTACCGCGATGGATCACAAGCCGACTACGAGACTAACCCTTATGATCTCGTGATTGAAAAACGAGACGTAAGTGCGGTTGATGTGCTGAGTTTCGATTTAGGTCGAAGTGGCGGTGCAGCGGTTCGCTTGGTAAAGAAATAAGTATTTAGCTATCGCGGCAAAGCCTTGAAATTACTCGAGGCTTGCCGCAACGGTAGTCCTTGCATTAGTGCGCATTTCGCACGCGTCGCATGGTAAAACAAGGGCGTTTCCTGTACTCTGCGCTGCTCAAAACGCAAGAGATTAATTACATGAAATTTGCCGATCTAGGGCTTTCTAAACCATTGCTGGATGCGATAGCTGATCAGGGGTACGACACCCCGTCACCAATTCAAGCGCAGGCAATACCGCATGTGATTGAGGGCCGCGATGTTATGGCCGCAGCGCAAACTGGAACAGGGAAGACCGCTGGGTTTACACTGCCAATATTGCATCGTTTTGATCAAACCTCAAAGCCGAAATCTAAAGGCAATCAAGCTCGGGCATTAGTATTAACGCCAACTAGAGAGTTGGCCGCGCAGATTGCGGCGAGTGTGGAAACCTATGGTAAGTATCTGAAGGTTAAGTCCGCTGTTGTGTTTGGAGGCGTCAAAATTAATCCGCAAATGCAGCGTTTGCGAGGTGGGGTTGACGTGCTCATAGCAACGCCTGGTCGTTTACTGGATTTACACAGCCAAAACGCAATTCAATTCGACCAGCTGGAAGTTCTGGTCTTAGATGAAGCTGACCGAATGTTGGACATGGGATTTATTCACGATATTAGGCGCATCATTAAGCTGCTTCCCAAGAAGAGACAAACCCTATTATTTTCAGCAACTTTCTCCAATGAAATT
This sequence comes from uncultured Arenicella sp., assembly GCA_937989675.1. Taxonomy (GTDB): domain Bacteria; phylum Pseudomonadota; class Gammaproteobacteria; order Arenicellales; family Arenicellaceae; genus Arenicella. The sequence goes on from CALKRK010000063.1 coordinate 2,887, forward strand.
CGCGAGCTCGCCCGCAACATTGTCTACCAACCCGTTGAGGTATCGGTTACCCCGCCAAATAGTACGGTAGATAGCGTTACGCAGAGTCTAATTGCAGTCGAAAAAACAGATAAGACCAAGGTTCTTACACGCCTGATTAAAGACAATGACTGGTTTCAGGTGTTGGTGTTTTCGCGAACTAAGCACGGTGCAAATCGCTTAGTTAAACAACTGATGGGCAAGGGAGTTGAGGCGGCTGCGATACATGGTAATAAGAGCCAAGGCGCGCGAACTAAGGCATTAGCCGATTTTAAAGCCAGCAAAGTACGTGTTTTGGTTGCGACCGACATCGCTGCACGTGGCATCGACATTGATCAGTTACCGCATGTAGTGAATTTTGACTTACCTCAGGTGGCCGAAGACTACGTGCATCGCATTGGACGCACTGGGCGCGCTGGCGCTAGCGGTGAAGCAATTTCATTGGTCAGCCATGATGAATTCAAGCTACTAAATGACATTGAACGCCTGATTAAAAAAGCCATTCCAAGAAAGACGCTGGACGGTTACGAACCACTCAATGATTTGCCAGCATCGAAAACCGAGTTTCGAGATCGTAAGCCTAAAAAACCTAAGAAGCCCAATGCTGGTGGGCGTGGTGCCGAGTCAGAGTCGACGCCATCTAGTCAAAAGAAGAAACGTCGTTCCAATTTTAAAAAGCGGCCCAATCAAGGGCGGCGCCAGCGTCCAGGGCGTAATGCGCGCCGAGCTAAGAAACAAACCAAGCCGGCGGGCTCAGGTGGCAAATCAGAGTAATTGCACATTAGATGCCTTTTTTTACACGATTAACAGCACTTCAACGTAGTTTACTGAGCGCATTCGCTGGTTTCTTTTTTTACGGCGGTTGGGCGTATTTGGTGAACAGCATGCATGGGCATTGGCCTGCTTTGAAGGCGGCCTGTGTACAAGGTACGTATAGTTTTATACTGACACTCTGTATGACGCTGCTATTAGAAGGCTTTTTCCGTTTTATGACACGGTTTTTCAAAAGACGCTCGTTAATCAATTGGACGACGATTACTACTTCATGCGCGGTAGTGTTTTCGGGGTCATGGATGGTCAATACGCTGGCGGGAACCCCTGAGGTTTTTCGAACGGTGATTCTCGGTTATGTAATAGGTTTCATTTATAGCGTGTCTTATGTATACGGATTGGCTAAAATAAACACCAGAAGGGCATCGAACTAGTTAATCTAGGGCCCTCTAATTTGTTGTAGAAGGGCCCAATATGACGTTTACATTGGTTATTTTCGCGATATACGCGATTGCAGTTGTCCATATGCACTACCGAGGTAGTGTTAGATTTAGTGCGGCAAGGCAGTTATTAACGCACACCAATTATCTGGCTCCCTACAATCTTTTGATGAACCTCTTTTCCCGCTTACCTAACGATCCGATTCTGGTAACCGACGACTTAGAAGATCTGAAAACTCTACGCGAGAATTGGCAGATTCTGCGTGCAGACGCTTTGAGCTTAATGGAGCAAGGTCGTATTAAGCCTGCCGATGGTTATAGTGATGCCGGGTTTAACTCTTTTTTCCGGTCTGGATGGACTCGCTTTTATCTTAAGTGGTACGGCGAGCCACTTGAATCTGCGCTTGATTCTTGCCCCAACTCTGTTGCCTTATTAAAGAAAACGCCATCGATTAAGGCGGCTATGTTTGCACGGCTACCCAGCGGCGCGATTCTAAATCCTCACAGAGATCCGTTTGCGGGTTCGTTACGTTATCACCTTGGTTTAATTACTCCTAACAGCGACGACTGTTTTATTTTGGTCGATGGTCAGAAACATGCTTGGTACGACGGACAAGATGTGTTGTTCGATGAAACCTATATTCATGAGGCTCACAATCAAACAGATAAGGATCGCATAATTTTGTTCTGTGATGTTAATAGGCCTATGAAATGGTCTGTGATCGATCGCGTCAATCAGTTCGTTGGCAGAGTTTTGATGAAAGGCGGTATGACAAGTAATGAAGATGGTGAGCAAGTGGGTTGGTTTAATCAACTGTTTGGAAAAGTCTATAAGCTGCGTCTGATTTCTAAACGCTTAAAGCGCTGGAACAAGCCTCTCTATATCGCGTGTAAGTATCTTTTGTTTTTAGGCTTGGTCTATTTGATTTTCTTTAGTTGGTAGCCTTTTTAGCGGCAACGTTCGTGTAATGGCTTTATGGTATTCTCGCTATTAACTAATAACAAAATGGATGAGGATACTTTTGAAAATCAAACCTATTTTAGTAGCGTTAGCATCATCGTTTGTATTAGGTGCGTGCGCGACATCACCTTCTAAAGATAGTACTCAGAGTTCGGTAGATGAATCTACCGAGTCCTCATTGCCATTCGCATCGACTTATCAGGCACCTGAATCGCCGCCGACGATCATCCGCGGTGCTACGATTCTCACTGGCACTGGTGAGCAATTAGATGACAGTGATCTTGTGTTTGCCGATGGCAAGATACTCAGTATCGGCAAACGTCTTCAAGCTCCTGAGGGAGCTGTGGAGGTCCAAGCTAATGGTCTCTGGGTAACGCCTGGAATTATTGATGTTCATTCGCACATGGGTGTTTATCCTAACCCGGGGGTCGCTTCACATGCGGACGGTAATGAAATTGTCGCACCAGCGACCGCGAAAGTATGGGCAGAACACTCTGTTTGGCCTCAAGACCCTAATTTTGAGAAAGCCTTAGCTGGTGGCGTAACAACCGCGCAAATACTGCCCGGGTCGGCCAATTTGTTTGGTGGCCGTGGTGTTACGCTAAAGAACGTGCCATCGGTGACTATGACTGGGATGAAGTTTCCAGATGC
>CALKRK010000064.1 GCA_937989675.1 uncultured Arenicella sp.
GGCCCCTAAAGCCGAGATCAAGCAGCAGCCTTGGATTAGCGCTTATGAGGATTGGAATGTAGATATTGGCCTAGAGTGTGGCTTCTCCAGAACGGCTCAAATTGGCAAAGGCATGTGGGCGATGCCAGATGAAATGGCTGAGATGCTAGTTGCCAAAGTGGGTCATCCTAAAGCTGGTGCAAACACCGCATGGGTACCATCACCGAATGGCGCCACTTTGCACGCTACACACTATCACGAGGTTGACGTATTTGCTCTTCAAACAGAGTTAAAGCAGCGAGCTAGAGCGTCTTTAGATGACATCCTAACGATACCGCTAAGTAGAAATCCCGAAGATTTTTCTGATGCAGATGTGCAAGCTGAGTTGGATAATAACGTACAGGGGATTCTTGGTTACGTCGTGCGCTGGATTGATCAAGGTGTCGGTTGCTCTAAAGTGCCGGATATCAACAATATTGGTCTTATGGAAGACCGCGCAACTTTGCGAATCTCCAGTCAGCATATAGCTAATTGGTTAGAGCACGGGATTTGCAGTGAAGGGCAGGTTATAGCTACCTTTGAACGTATGGCCGCTATCGTTGATAAGCAAAATGCAAATGACATGTCCTACCGAGCTATGTCTGGAAATTTTGATTCTAGTATTGCCTATCAAGCGGCATTAGCGTTGGTGTTTGAAGGAAAAACACAAGCAAATGGTTACACCGAACCATTGTTGCACGAGTATCGCCTTAAACTGAAGGCGTCTAGCGCTTCGGCGCGATGATCTTTTGGGCGAGCTTAGTTAGTCAGCGCTAAATGCTCGCTAATTTCCGCCTGTGCAATGGCGAATTTGGCGTGAGAATGTTAGCATTACGCGCCTATTTTCCATTGCACACTCTTCACTATGTCTGAGCAGATTATCACCGCGGTGACCAAGCAGCTGCACGCCGTTATTGACCCCTACACAGGAACAAAAATCACCGCGGGTAAAGGATTGAAATCCGTTACGGTTGACGACGAGAAAGTAGTTGTCAACTTGATCAAAGGTTATCCAGTTGAGGGTGTTGTCAAGGAACTCGCTGGTCTGGTTCGAGATTCTTTAAGTAGCTTACCATTCGAGAACCGTGACCTTGAAGTGGTTATAGAGCAGAGTATTGTTTCGCACTCGGTTCAGCAGGGTGTTCAGGCGGTTGCTGGTATCAAAAACATCATTGCCGTTGCGTCTGGGAAAGGCGGCGTGGGCAAATCAACCGTATCGGCTAACCTTGCCTTAGCCTTAAGCGCCTGCGGCGCTAACGTGGCTGTATTAGACGCCGATATTTACGGTCCAAGCCAACCTCGTATGTTAGGTATTACTGGTAAACCAAAGGCGCTCGAAAACAAAATGTTGCTGCCCATGAAAAATCACGACATTAAGATTATGTCGATTGGATTTTTGGTCGAGGAAGATACGCCGATGATTTGGCGCGGCCCAATGGTGACACAAGCCCTAGAGCAAATGTTGCGCGGTACCGATTGGGCAAATGACGGAGAAGAGATTGATTATCTAGTCATTGATTTGCCGCCAGGCACCGGCGATATCCAGCTGACCTTGTCTCAGAAGGTGCCGGTTACAGGTGCTGTTATTGTAACCACGCCGCAAGATATAGCGCTCTTAGATGCGCGCAAAGCGTACAAGATGTTTGAGAAGGTTGATGTGCCAATTTTTGGAGTTATCGAGAATATGAGCACTCATGTGTGCAGCCAATGCGGCCATGAAGAAGCGATTTTCGGGGAAAATGGAGCAGCAAAGATGGCGGCCGATTATAAATTGGATGTGCTCGGTGACATTCCACTTGAGATGGCAATTCGTGAATTAGCTGATTCAGGCTCGCCAACCGTTGTGGCACAACCGGAATCAGCAACAGCAAAACGCTACACTGATATTGCCTTAAGAATTGCCGGCAAGTTGTCGGTTAAAAAGAAAGATTTTGCATCGAAATTCCCGAACATTGTCGTGGAGAATTCATAGTATGAGCGATAGCAGCATAGGTAAGCTTTTCAAAGTTACAACGTTTGGTGAGAGCCACGGCAAAGGAATTGGTTGTGTTGTGGACGGCTGCCCTCCAGGCCTAGGCTTGAGCGAAGCTGACTTGCAGCCTGACCTTGATCGTCGAAAACCAGGGCAATCAAAATTTACTACGCAGCGTCGTGAGCCTGACGAAGTGCAAATTTTCTCAGGTGTGTTTGAAGGTAAAACTACGGGCACATCAATCGGCATGATCATTCATAACACGGATCAAAAGTCGAAAGACTATTCCAATATCATGCACACCTTTCGGCCTGGGCATGCGGACTACACCTATCACCATAAATACGGCAATCGTGACTATCGTGGCGGTGGTCGCTCATCTGCCCGCACTACCGCAATGATTGTTGCGGCGGGCGGTATAGCGAAGAAGTACTTGAATGAGAAAGAAGGCATACAAATTCGCGCATATTTGGCGCAGATGGGTGATGTGAAAATTGCGTCCGTTGATTTCGACGAGGCATCTAACAACCCATTTAACTGCCCCGATGCTTCCAAGGTAGAAGAGATGGAGGCGTTGATTACACAACTGCGCCGCGATGGCGATTCAGTTGGTGCCAAAATTACGGTGGTCGCGAATAATATGCCGGTAGGTCTCGGCGAACCAGTGTTTAATGAGCTGGATGCCGACATCGCCAAAGCGTTGATGAGCATTAACGCCGTGAAGGGTGTTGAGATTGGCGCAGGTTTTGATTCGGTCTCGCAACGCGGGTCTGAACACCGAGATGAATTGCACACCGATGGTTTTGCGTCGAACAATGCTGGGGGTATATTGGGTGGCATTTCCTCTGGTCAAGATGTTGTCGCGAGTTTGGCACTAAAACCAACGTCGAGCATTACCAAGCCTGGAAACAGTATTGATGTTGATGGCAATGCAGTAGAAGTGGTGACAAAAGGGCGCCATGACCCTTGTGTTGGAATTCGCGCAGTGCCGATCGCTGAAGCAATGTTAGCAATCGTGATTATGGATCACTACTTGCGGCACCGCGCCCAGAACGCAGACGTAGCTGTTGCCACGCCAACGATTCCGGCCAGTCGCGATAGTTAAGCTTAGCTAGCTAGCCTGACCGTTACTGGCACGCCGTTTAACGCGGCGTTGCCAGATAAGCGATCAATGAGTTTGTCATCGGTCAGCTCATTACAACTAACGCCATCTTGTTGAGTGGCGATTTCCATTTTTACGCCGCGCCGTTTGTGGCCCCAGCCATGCGGCAAACTGACGACGCCCGGCATGACTTCATCGGTTGCGATCACCGTTGTTGTGACGTGACCGACTCGCGATTCGATGGTGACCTCGGAGTCAGGTTCAATATTGCGCTTGGCGAGATCATCTGGGTGCATCATCAATTGCCATCGCGGCTTGCCCTTTACGAGTCGATGATAATTATGCATCCATGAGTTATTGCTGCGCACATGGCGCCGACCAATCAGTAATAACTCATTGTCAGGTGAACTAATCGCTGATTCTAGGAGCCGAGATAAGTCACTAATTAGAAAGTCAGGCGCCGCGTTGATACGGCCATCTTGCGTGCATAAGCGAGTGAGAAGCCCCGGCTGTAATGGACCCAAATCAATGCCGTGAGGTGCCGCTTTGAGTTTGTCCATCGTCAGAGCCACCTCAGGGTTTTGTTTCGCTCCATAAAGTTCGTTTTCAATACCATAAGCAACTAGCTGATCTGGCGCTGGAAGAGGGCGGAAGTCGAGGCCTTTTAGTTCACTTATGCGCTTGGATACGGCATTGAAAATTTCCCAGTCATGTAATGTTCCCTCTTCAGGTTCAAATACCGCTGGGTTATAACGTGCGCTGTTATGCACAGCTAGGCGCAGGAATGCAATGTCATAATGATCGTGCTCCAATGGGCTTGTGGGCGGCAGTATTACATCAGCATGGCGAGTCGTAGCGTTAATGTAAAAATCAAAAGCGACGAAGAAATCTAAACTGTCAAAGGCGCGATCAAGTTCCGACGCATTGGCGCTTGAGATAATGGGGTTACCAGCAACGGTAACCATGGCTTTGATTTGCCCTTCACCGGGCGTTAGTATTTCCTCGGCCATCGCAACTGAGGGTAGCTCACCAGAAAACTCCGGTAGGCCGCTTACGCGCGACTGAAAGGCATTGAAGTGCCCGGCGCCGTTGAGCCCCTTGCGTACATAAGCAAAGGCGGGCGAAGTTAGCAGGGAACCACCGACGGCATCGAGAGCTCCGATTAACATATTAATAACTTGGATAGCCCATTGGCATATCGTGCCAAATTCTTGCACAGACACACCCATACGGCCGTATACAACGGCTTTATCCGTGCTGGCTAGTTGCTCGGCTAATTCTTTTATAGACGCCGCCGACAGCCCTGATTGGGCTTGCGCAAGCTCTGTAGTAAAGGGTTTGGCGTGATCTTGGATTAGCGCTAAGCCATCGATGTGTTCACTTAAGTGGTTAGGCTTAACCCAACCTTCTTCGAACAATGTATTGATGATGGCCATCAATACATAGGCGTCTTTGCCCGGCTTAACAAAATGATGTTGATCGGCTATTTCGGCTGTTTCGGTACGCCGAGGGTCGATAACGATCAGTTGCCCACCTCTGGCTTGTAAGGCTTTGAAACGCTTTGGCGCATTTGGCATAGTCATAATGCTGCCATTAGATGCAATCGGGTTGCCGCCGAATATCACCATTAAATCTGTTCGATCAATATCCGGAATCGGTAAAAAGTACTGATGCCCATACATTGCATAGGAGGTAAGGTGATGAGGAAGCTGATCTAATGACGTTGCGGAGAAATTGTTTTTGGTTTTTACCGCTCGTCGCAACAATGGGCCGTGCGTTATGTTGCCGTAATTGTGAACACCGGGGTTGCCAGCGTAAAAACCGACCGCATTTGGGCCATGGTTTTCTTGAGTTTCGACGAGCTTTTGTGCGGTTAATTCAATGGCTTCTTCCCATGAAATTGTATGCCACTCGTCACCAACCCGTTTAGCCGGTTGGCGGAGCCGATCCGGGTCATTATGGATATCGGCGATTGCCGTTGCCTTAGGGCAAATGTAACCGTGACTAACCGGGTCTTTTTTATCTCCCTTGATTGACAGAATCTCTTCACCCTGAGTTCTAATTTCAAGGCCACATATAGCCTCGCACAAATGGCAGGCTCGATAATGCGTGGTAATAACCGGTTCAGACATGGATTCTCCGAGATACAAATTCTTTTAACTACTAGACAGAATATCTTACTTCCGGTGATTTGTCAGTGATCCGCATCGGTCTCGCCATTGCATTGGCGAAGTGCCAAAATGCTCGCAACATAACGCCGCATCTAGAGTGTGTTATCAGCCCTAGATTGAGGCACGATCAGAGCTGCCGCCAGTGCGCTGAGTGCGAATTTTAGCCATTGCATGGTGCGCTTTTCCTTGGCGCCGCTCGTAATTACTACGAACAGCGCCGAAAGCATGATTAATGCAATTTAATTTTTGGTCGAATTATCTTGGATATCCGACTTAAGAGAATAATAAATGGCCCCTTAACATATCCATGAATGGCTAGCTGATGCATTCGGTATAAAGAAAGATACATAATGCGCGCAATCTTGCCTTCTATAAACATGCTTCCTTTAACAAGGTTGCCCATTAAGCTGCCGACGGTTGAAAAACGACTTAAATTCACCAGTGAGCCATAGTCTTTGTAGGTAAACTCAACGAGAGGCCGACCAACCATTTCACGCAGAATATTGTTTCCAACCGTGCTCGCCATTTGGTGCGCAGATTGGGCGCGAGGCGGTACCTTTTGGCCGTCCTCCATCTCCACACTGCAACAATCTCCAATGGCGTAAATATCATCATCACTCACCGTTTTAAGGGTTCGATGACACTCAATTTGGTTGATTCGGTTTATCTCAAGCCCGGTGTCAGCTAACCAATTTTCAGCTTTGACCCCGGCGGCCCAAACCATTAAGTCTGCTTCAATTAGCTGGTCATCGGCGTTAATAAAACCGTTTTCAGTGGCTTGTGTTATGCGAGTGTCTGTTCGAACTTTTACTCCGAGCTTGCCGAGTTCTTTGCTCGCGGATTCAGAGATGCGTTCAGGCAGCGCTGGCAAAATGCGTGGCCCAGCTTCGATAAGATCAATCGACAACTTTAAGCCTTTAGAATTTGCCATATCGTAAACGCTTACAACTTCGACAACGTGATGCAACTCGGCAGACAGTTCTACGCCAGTTGCACCGGCTCCTACAATAGCCAAGCGCGTTGGCGATGGATATTCATCGGCATTCGTTGTCTGACTTTTCTTGAGAAACTGATTTAAAAGTGTTTGCTGAAATTTTTGCGCTTGTAACTTTGAGTCCAAAAGCGAGCAGTGTTCAAGCACGCCAGGTGTTCCGAAATCGTTACTTATGCTACCAATTGCCAGAACCAGTGTATCGTAGCTAAGGCTACGTGCCTCAACGACAACAGTATCGTTTTCGTCAAGAAGAGGTTCTAGGTGAATTTGTTTGTTGATTCGATCAATACTCGACGCTGAGCCTAATTGAAAGCGATAGCCATGCCGAGCGGCGTGCGCGCGATACACCACACCGTCTATCTCAGTATCAAGTGAGCCAGTTGCTACTTCGTGAAGTAAGGGTTTCCAAATATGAACACGATGCTTATCAATCAACGTGACCTTTGCTTTATTGCGACGTCCAAGTCGATGACCAAGTTTGGTAGCGAGCTCTAAGCCGCCCGCACCACCGCCGACAATGACCACATGGGGCATCGTCTCAGTTTGCTTTTTTGAGGTTTGCATTTGAGGGTCCTAAAAAGTTGTTTCAGGATTCCTTTTTCATTTAGCACCCTTGACTCAAAAGGGTCAGAAAATGGAATTCTCAAACGACTCAATCAGAACGCAACAGCAGTTTTAAATAAATATGATTGCCATTGTTTCACGAAATAAGTCAATGCAAACCGACTTGGCTTCATATTATAATCTTGCCGCGAAGTTTGATCCATCTATTTCAAGTTTGATTTGCGGAGTAATTGACACAATGAATACAGTAAAGGGAGAGTCAGAAGAGTTACGTGACAAGTTTCGCGAACAGGGTTACGTAGTAATTGATAGTCAGCTTGATCATAGTGTTTTGGATGCCTGCAAGAACGACCTTGAAAAATTTTTCGGCCCAGATCGAGAGGACCCTGTTCATGTCCCTTCATCTGAAGCCAATCGAATTCAAGACGCTTGGTATATTAACCAAGATGTTCGCAAGATTGCTGAATGTCCTGTTGTACTGCAAACGCTCGAAGAGCTTTATGGAGTTAGAATGCGTCCATTTCAGACGCTAAACTTCCGTGTTGGCACTCAGCAACCGATTCATGCGGATAGTATTCATTTTAACTCAGTGCCGTTTGGTGGAATGTGTGGTGTTTGGGTTGCGTTAGAAGACATTGGGCCAGATCAAGGGCCATTAAAATATTATCCGAAAAGTCAGAATTTGCCCGAGATGAATTATCCTGACTTGGGCTTGCAAGCCTCTCCGAAATCATACCCTCAATACTTATCGATATTGCAAGATTTAATCGAAGAGCATGGTTTTGAGCCTGAATATGGCCTAATTAAAAAGGGTCAGGCGTTGATCTGGTGCGCTAACATTCTGCATGGCGGCGCAAAGCAAAACGATATGTCACTGACTCGTTATTCTCAGGTTACGCATTATTACCAAGAAAATATTAGGTACTGGCGGCCGAGTCAAAGCAATAGAAAGCAGCGCTTCTTTAAGCCTGATTGGGTGCGCGATGTTACTGGCGAAGAACCCAAATACCCATTAAAGCCACCTGCACCTACCATTGGCAATTTTTTACGACGGGTAAAAGGTAAGATAAAGCGCGATGTGTTTGGAGATTACTCCTAAGTCGCTACCATCGTTAAGCTCTAAGCTGCAGGAGAACTACTTGCCAACTCCAACTTTGATAGTGAGCGGATATCGGCATTGTTGATCGAGGCTACGCTTCGATGGAATCGAGGGTTAATACCATGATGATGTGCAAATAGAATTTGTAGCACGTCACCGTGGCTTACCAGCAATATGTTTTTATCAGAGAATTGTTGTTCGAGCTGATTAATCAAATTTAGCGTTCGCGTTAGCGTCTCTTCAATTGTTTCGACTTGATTTTTGGATATATTGGGGCTCGAAAGATCGTTTTGCCAAATTACTCCATAGTTGGAATGGTCTTGCAGTTCCCATGTGCCAAACCCTCGCTCTCGTAGGCGTTGGTCGAAAATAGGTTTGTTTTTGCAATCGATCACGCTTTGCATTATCTCGGCGGTTTCTTGTGCGCGTTTGTAATCACTGCTGACTATGACTGTGTCCCTGTCTAAGCGAGTATTCAAGGCCGCACGTAAGGTTTGTTCAGCGCCTTTATTTGTTAAACCATAATCGCTAAGTGCGTTTTCGGGTGCACTGACAATTAGCCCGCGTCGGTTAGCTAGGCTTTCACCGTGCCGCATCAGGTAGTAGCGATTGTTTTTGTTATCGATGTTGGGCTTTTTCATTTTGATTTTCAGGCTGCTTTGCAATCTTGATTGAGTGTATTGTCTGGAGAGGCGGTTATTGGTGCCGAGTTAGGTAATAAGCAGGCATCTCCTAGAACCGCATCAAACACTGGTTGCCAGCTATTTTGTCTATGCACATGTTCTGCACAGGAGTTACTCAGTGCCAACCAGTCTTCCGGGCGGCTATGTTTGATTCTCTGATACTCGTTAATAACGGCTAGCCAGTCGTCAGCAAGATCTGAGTGAACTACTTTACCGGTCACGTTTTTTTGGATGATCTCTTTTGGGCCTCCAGTGGCTGTAACTAAGGCGGGTACGCCACAAGCTTGCGCCTCCAGAACCACCATTCCAAACGTGTCGGTGTGGCTAGGAAATACCAGTAGATCTGCTGCTCGATACCAGTCAACCAAAGCTTCTGGCGCCAAGCGGCCTGTAAAAAACACATTACTTTCGCCCATCAGGGTTTGCTGAAGAGAAGCCAAATCAGGGCCGTCACCGGCAATAACCATGTTGAATATGCCGGGTTTTTCTAAGTTGGCTTGCCTAACTATCTTCGCTAGTAACGAGAGGTTTTTGTCTTCAGAGATTCGACCGGCAAAGAGCAATGTGAAATTTCCTTGTAGTTGATTGTCCGATACTAGCGTTGAGCTCCGCTTGGACGGGCGGTAGAGTTCTAAATCCAAGCCTCTTGGAAATATTTGCAGCTTTTCCTTCGCTAAGCCTTCCTGTTCAAGTTTTTCTATGTAGAAGCGACTTGGTACAAACACTTGGTCGGCTTGTTTATAAAACGTATTGACACAGAAGTTAGCGACCGTTGCCAGCATTGGTTCATTCGTCATACGTAGCAATTGCTCCGCGAAATCAGTGTGGTAAATAGTTTTGATGGGTAGGTCCATCAACTTAGCACACAGCATTGCACCGAGGCCGAGAGGGCCCGGAGTAGATATAATGATTTGATCTGGTTGTTCCTGAATGATCTTTCGCATCATGGTTAGTAGTGAAGGAAAACCAATGGCCTGAGTCTCATAATTGGGTATGACTACTTCTTTCACTGGATGAAAGTTGAGTGTATTTTTGGGCAATGAGCTCTTTAAGGTAGTTTCATCGACACAGGTGACTAGTTTTAATTGATAGCCGTTCTTAGCGCTGTGGGTTGCGATCTGGCGCAAGGTGACTGAGACTCCGTTTAAATCATCGATTGTGTCGGTAAACCATAAGGCCTTTTCAGTGTAGTGCTGATTAGTGCCTTCAATCAGCGGCCGTTTAATATCGGCTTTCAATACCTGATGGCGCATGGAGCCAATAAATGGTGCTGCCAACAGAGTCATTGGGAATAGGGTGGCTAGCTTGTTAAATCCCTTAAAAATGTCCCCGTTCGGTAAATATTTGTAGAACGCGGTCACCACCGAGCGAAACATTTCATCATGCAAGTCGGATATATGGTGATATGCGCTCGGAATTTTAGAGGCAATATCGTGGTTTGCATCAACGCTGATCTGCGTAAGAAGGTTCGCAAGTGCTTTGTGGGTTTTAGTGTTCTTCTTTTTTAAGTAGCGTAGCGATTGGCTTTTTTTAAAACGTTTAATTAAATTGCCTTCCCGGCCTTTAAAGAATAGCTCGAGAAAATCATTCATCTTGCTGTTGTGATATTTTTGATCACGATCTAAGCGATAGTCGTGAATATGCTTGATCACGCCAGTCGCATAGGTTTCAAAGCTGCCATGCATACCATTGCCTAGGCTCTTTTTATCTCGAATTGATTCAAGAAACTCGTCCATCGTATTGCTGATGCTTTGGGTAAAGGCACTACCAACTAAAATGCCACAATGATCGTCGGAGCCACCTGTAAAGCCTTTAACCCAGGGATCTGCGCTCATAGGGGCAATATTGTGCTTGCGCTGTAATTTTTCAAAATTCTCTTGGTTTAGATTTTGCAAATATCGGTGTAACAGCAAATTGTTTTGAGCGTCGGCTCCGCCATTAATGATTTCAAACACGTCAAACATGACAACCAGTTTTTCTATGTGTTCAAAACTAAGTTTGCCATCTTGGTCGTAGGTGGCGTGTGCGACTGAGTAGGCGATACTTTCACTGACGATGTAGTCGCGAATGTCATAAATGTTGAGAGCAATCGCAAGCAAATGCTCGTGCTGAGCTTCACTGATTCCATAAACCAATATGTGAATTTTACAATTATCTTCCGGGAAGTAAGTGGTGATTTCACAAGAGATAAAGCAATCGCCAGGGTGGTTTTTAACCAACTCTAAACTGCCTCTAATGTCGTCGTGATCAGTAAGGGTGACGTAGTCCATGCCTCGCGACTTAGCTTGATTGTAAACCGTTTCAGTTTCAGTAAAGCTCTCAGGCGAGTCATAAAGTTTGTGGGCCCAAGTACTTGGGTAATCCGAATACTTGGAATGTACGTGTAAGTCCGCTTTTGCCATAATAGTTCTCTATTTTTGAGCGCGTATAATTACGTTTTAAGGGCTATTTGTAAGGGGCTAAGTAACGTCGTCGTTTTTTGTCCTTGATGTAAGCTAGATCAACCAGCATTAGCCCGTCGATGCAGTACGAGAAGTCGGGGTCGATATTAAAATCGATGAACCGAACTCCATCGGCGTCACATAAATCTGAATAGTGTTTATAGAGTGTCGGTAATGTAACGCCTTGCTTTTGCAAAGCTCGTTTCAAAGATTGGCTGCTTTGCAAAAAATCTTTATCTCGAAAGCTTTCAAGAATGCCTCGGTCTGTGCGAAAGGGCAGTTTTGACAATGCGTAATCACCATAGTCGTCCGGTTGAAAATGGTACTTGTAGCAACCAACAATTTGTTGTTTTGCGAGATCTGGAAATTCATTGGAAATACTCACAGCGCCAAACAAATAACGAACCTGCGGATTGGCTTGAAGGTACGCACCAATGCCCATCCATAAATAGTCTAAACCGCGTTTAGTCCAGTATTTTGGTTGAATAAAGCTGCGCCCAAGTTCAACGGCGTTCGGAAACAAACTCTGAAATTTTCTTTGGTAGTCAAACAAGCGACTGGTATATAGGTTGGAGACGCAGCCAGTTTGTTTGGTTAACTTGAACGCCTCACCAACTCGATAAGAGCCCACGATTTCCGAAGCCGACTTGTCCCAAAGAACAATGTGTCGATAAGTTTTATCAAATTCGTCGATGTCTCGGAGCTTTTGTGTGCCTTCCCCAACTGCGCGAAACGTTAGTTCTCGAAGACGACCTAACTCTCGAATAACACTCGAGTTGATTCGATAGTCAAATAGGTAGATGGTTTTACCGTCTGGCGTGTCACCAATACACTCAGCCGATTCCAACTCTTTAATCAGGCGTTTTCTCGGCTCGGGGTAAGCAACAAGTTCCTCGCACTTTGATTTTCGCTCTTTTCTAATTTTACGCGTGTGCTGTAATCGGCTAGTGATGTAGCTAAGGTAGCCACTCGGCGCTTTTATGTCGTTGCGCGATATCAAGAATTGGTGCATGCCTTTCTCCGTCTGTTAGTTTTCCGAAGAGTAGATTTCTTGTGTGACTAATTGATAACGGTTTGATGACGCTTCTGTTACGGCGCTGAGCTTGATTAATATTGAAGCGAGAACGTTTAATGTGTATGAGTAGTTGCCGAAATGATTAAAAAGATAGGTTGAAACTTATTAATTTGGATTTAGAATAGCGCGATGCGTTCGCTAATCTTAAATACCCCTCTCTTTGAGCCGATTTTGTCGAAGTACGCCCGATATCGTAAGCGTTATCCAGTGTATTTTTTCCACCATATTCCCAAGTGTGGCGGCACCAGCATGCGTGAGGCATTAGATAACTGGTTTAATGTGAATTGTGACTATTTTATTCACGAGAAGGAAAACTATGTGCCACCCGTGGATTTGGGCTATGTAAACACCAACAATTGTATAATCGGCCATTTTGGGCACGACGGCTATTTTATTGATCAACGTTACCCCAAAATTTTTAAGGGCTTTCGAGCGAGAACGCGGTACCGTGTGTTTATGTTTCTGCGCGACCCTTTGAAAATGCGTTGTTCGCTGCATCGGCATGATCTATTGGTTGGGATCAACAAGGAGCATAATCTCGCGTCAGCGATCATGACATACAACAACTACTATTCGCGTATCCTTAATGTTACGGAAAGTAATTGGAAGAAGAAGCTGGATCGTTACTTCTTTATCGGTATGGCCGACGATCTACAAGCAAGCTTCGATCTTCTCGGTACGCTGATTGGAAAGCCAAAAATAGAGTTGCCGATTAGCAATACCACGACGCGCGACTATGAAAATTCTATAGAGTCGCTTAGCCAAGCCCAGATTGATGAATTTAAGAGGGCGAATGAGCTTGACTACAAAATTTTTGAGTATGCTAAGCTGCGGATGAATGAGCTATTAGAAAACAAGGCTGACTAACGGAGTAGCAAACTTGTTTTCTTTGCCGGCATTTAGTTTGAATATGATCATAATTATTTTGACTCGGTAAAGGCAAATCACTATAGTGTTCACGCCATGAACACTCACCATAACCAAAGTACGTCTGACAAAGAGAGCCAACTCACTTTAGAGTTGCTTAATGCGATAGAGCAGAAGGACGATATTAGCCAACGACATCTTGCTAAAGAGATGGGCGTGGCGCTTGGTTTGGCCAATTCATATTTAAAGCGTTGCGTTAAAAAGGGCTTGATTAAAATCACTACAGCACCGGCAAACCGCTATTTGTACTACCTAACGCCCAGTGGTTTTGCTGAAAAGGCGCGTTTAACAGGTGAGTTTTTTAGTACATCTCTAGCTTTGTTTCGCCAATCTGGAAATGAGTACTCTAGTATTTTCGAGCAGTGCATTAAGCGCGGTTACCGCAGAGTGATCTTGGTTGGTTTATCTGATCTCACAGAGATAGCGTTAATGAGGTCGATGCAAGGCGACATTGAAGTTATTGCAATTTATCAACCCGATGCGCAAAGCCAGCTATTTTTTGGCGTGCGAGTGGTGACCGAACTACCCGAAATGGCGGATTCGGACTGTTTGGTACTGACTGCGATGGAGCAAACCGCCGATTTAATTCGATCCTTGGAAACGAAAGTTAGTGATGACAAGTTGCTTGTTCCTGAGATGCTACTAAATATGAATTATCGCAGTTCAAATGAAAATGAAGATGTGGCTACCGACCAAGCAGGCGGCGCATCATGAGTGAAATCTACTTTGTTGTCTTTGCTGGCAACTCTTTAATAAACATTAAGCTAAGGTATTTACCGTGAGTAAAACTGTTTTTCTGACCGGCGGGGCCGGTTTTATTGGCTCTGCGTTGGTGCGTTATCTAATTAATCACACTGATGTAAATGTGGTTAACGTGGATAAATTGACCTACGCGGGTAGCCTTCATTCTTTAGGTGGCGCTGATGCGAGTGAGCGCCATACCTTTCATCAGAAGGATATTGTTGATGCAGATGCGATGCGTTCTTTGATTCAACAAACTCAACCTGATTATATTATGCATTTAGCCGCTGAGTCGCATGTTGATCGCTCGATTGATGGCCCTGGCGAATTTATTCAAACTAATATTGTTGGCACTTACACGCTTTTACAAATCGCTAAGGAATATTATGACTCTCTCGAGGGCGATAAAAGAGTGGCGTTCAAGTTTCATCATATTTCTACTGATGAGGTTTATGGCAGTCTCGGCGATACTGGTTTGTTCACTGAAACGACTCGTTACAAACCTAATTCACCGTATTCAGCAAGTAAGGCGAGCTCGGATCATTTGGTGCGCGCATGGAATAAAACTTATAAGTTACCCGTGGTTATATCCAATTGTTCGAACAATTATGGGCCTTTTCAGTTTCCCGAAAAGCTTATCCCGTTAGTGATAAATAAGGCTGTGCGTGGTGAGCCTCTGCCGATTTATGGTAAGGGCGACAATATTCGCGATTGGTTGTTTGTTGATGATCATGTAAAGGCGCTATGGAAAATTGTTACAGAGGGCCAAGATGGTGAGGTTTACAACGTGGGCGGCCACAATGAAAAAACCAACATTGAGGTAGTGGAAACCATCTGTAGCATTCTCGATGATGTACAACCCCGATCCGATGGTAAGGGCTACTCCGAGCAAATAACCTTTGTTGCTGATCGCCCCGGCCATGACAGGCGCTACGCTATTGATGCCGATAAAATTGAGAAGACTCTAGGTTGGACACCTGAAGAAACGTTTGAAACTGGTATTCGTAAAACCGTCGAATGGTATCTCGCCAATGCTGAGTGGATTACCAAGGTGTCGGGTGAATATCAGGGTAAGCGATTAGGTTCTAAATAACTGAGAGTTACTGCTAGCAGCACTGACTCAAAGCGAGATTATGGCCCACTAGGCTAAAAACGAGGAAATACAATGAGAGGCATTATTTTAGCGGGCGGGTCTGGTACACGCTTACACCCAGTTACCCAGGCGGTTTCAAAGCAATTATTGCCGGTTTACGATAAGCCGATGATTTACTATCCGCTGTCGTCTTTGATGTTGGCGGGTATTCGAGACATTTTAATTATCTCGACTCCACAAGACACACCTCGTTTCCAACAGCTAATGAAAGGTGGTGAGCAATGGGGCTTAAATATTTCTTATGCGGTACAACCCTCACCGGACGGTTTAGCGCAGGCTTTTATTATCGGTTCTGAGTTTATCGGTAACGATGATTGTGCTTTGGTGTTGGGCGACAACGTGTTTCATGGCTCGGATCTTAGTAGTAATTTGAAATCCGCTGGGGAACAGAAGAAAGGCGCCACGGTATTTGCTTACCCAGTGCATGACCCTGAGCGTTATGGTGTAGTGGAGTTTGACGAAAACTGGAATGCCTTAAGCTTGGAAGAAAAGCCCGAGGTGGCGAAATCAAACTACGCGGTAACCGGTTTGTATTTCTACGATAATCGTGTCGTCGACGTGGCTAAGAGCATTAAGCCATCCGCTCGTGGAGAACTTGAGATTACCGATGTGAATCAGCAGTACTTGGATTGGGGTGATTTGTCGGTGCAAGTTTTTGGTCGTGGCCTAGCCTGGTTGGATATGGGAACGCATGAGTCTTTGCTGCAAGCTTCAATGTTTATTGAAACTATCGAGAATCGACAAGGCCTGAAAGTGGCGTGCCTTGAAGAAATAGCTTATCGACAAGGTTATATCGATGACGAGCAACTTGAAAAAGCCGCTCGTCAATACGGCAAAAGCGGCTATGGTCGCTATTTGAAGGCCATTCTTGATAATAAACATCAGTTCCCAAGCATCGACTAGCTGCTTTTGATCTAAGATTGACTACTGGCGGTAAAGCAATGCTTTCTAGCGTAAAGGAAAACAAGTACCTGTTTTTACAGATGTTAAAACGGGAGATTCAGCAGAGGTATCGAGGGTCACAGCTCGGTTTCCTGTGGGCGTTTTTCTACCCAATTTTGATGCTTCTCGTTTACACCTTTGTATTTGGCATGGTGATGCGCGTTAAATGGGGAGTGGAAGGGCAGGACAATCTGGAGTTTGGTCTGATACTGTTCGCTGGCTTGCTATGCCATGGTTTGCTTGCGGAAGTGTTAACTGGTTCCGTTGGCCTGATTACTGGGAATTCGCAATTTGTGAAAAAAGTCGTGTTTCCACTCGAGATTTTGACTTTAGTTCGCCTTGCTAATGCTATTTTTCATATGGTTTTAGGTTTGGGGATACTGTTGATCATGTATTTGATTACTGGCAATAGCCTACATTGGACCATGTTGTTGGTACCAATTGTGCTTTTACCTTTTATTTTGTTTCTGGCTGGCGCTTCCTGGTTTATTTCGGTTCTTGGAGTCTACGTGCGAGACCTAAGTCAAGTCATCGGAGTTATGATGACTGTATTGTTATTCTTAGGCCCAATCGTATACCCATTCTCTTCTGTTCCTGATGTAATGAAACCTTACGTATTGGTGCTCAACCCGCTCACGATTATCGTTGAACAGTTGCGAGCGGTATTGTTATTCGGGCAGCTTCCAGACTGGGAACTGTTAGGGCTTTACAGCGTCGGTGCACTGTTGATGCTGGCGTTAGGTATGTGGTTTTTTCGCCGCACTCGAGATGGGTTTGCCGATGTCATCTAATACACCTCACAAATTGGCTTCGAGTGGCGAGCAAGACCCAGTGATCACGGTCGAGCAGGTCACTAAATGTTATCAAACCTACCGCAAACCAATTCATCGTTTATGGCAGAGCTTCGCGACTAAAAAACAGTATTACAGTGAGTTTTGGGCGCTTAAAGGTATTGATCTAACTGTTCATAGGGGAGAAACCGTAGGTATTGTTGGCAAGAATGGTTCTGGTAAATCAACCTTGCTGCAAATCATTGCAGGCATTTTACAACCCACATCAGGGCAGTTTGAAACGCACGGTCGCATTTCAGCTTTGTTGGAACTTGGAGCCGGGTTTAATCCTGAGTTCACAGGTATGGAGAATGCGCGTTTGAACGCATCCATCATGGGTCTTTCACGCGAGGAATTTCATGCAAAGCTGCCTGATATCGTCGATTTTTGTGGTTTGGGTGACTTTCTCCATCGGCCAGTTAAAACCTATTCAAGTGGGATGTTTGTAAGGCTGGCGTTTGCCGTCGCCATTAACATGAACCCGGATATTTTGATTGTTGACGAAGCGCTCGCAGTTGGTGATGTGCGTTTTCAGCGCAAGTGTTTCAGGCGGCTTGACCAGTTGAAGGAAGAGGGCGTATCAATTTTGTTTGTCACCCATTCAACTGACAGCGTTTTACAATATTGTGACCGGGCAATCATGCTGGATGAAGGAGAGTTAAAGCTCACTGGCAGCCCTAAACAAGTGGTTCAGGCATACTTGGAGATGATGTTTGATTCTGACGTTGAGGTTAAGGCGCCAGTTGAGGTTAATGCCGATGACTACAGTGTTGATTTCGACCCGAGTGAAGATAACTGCGTTAAACATCCAACGTATAACTCTAATGAACATCGTTGGGGCGACGGGCGTGCGAAGATCTGCCACTATGAGGTACTGCAGAATGGCGCGCACACAAATGGCCTGGTACAACGAGGCGATGAGATACGTATCCGTGCCTCCGTGCTTTTTAATCAGGATGTTGATGACCTTATTTACGGCGTAACCGTTAAAACCAATGATGGTAATGCGGTTTATGGTACCAATTCTCGATTGGTTGGGCAGTTGCCAACGCGCCAAGCCTCTGGCGACTTAGTGTCTATCGAATTCACCTTAACGCTCAATTTGTTGGCTGGAGATTATTTTGTGTCTTTAGGCGTGGCTCAAGATCATGAATCGAAAGACAATATTGCAATTGATCGCCGTTATGATCTTATTCATCTACATATCAGTGATACTCAAGACGCGTTCGGTTACGCTGCGTTAGACGGGCAACTCAATTTGATCACGGAAGGTGATACGTGAGTCACTTAGTCGAGCTAAACGGGTTTTATCTTGGTACAAATGGGGTATACGGTGTAGAACAAGAGAGCCGCGAATTCAATTATTCGGATGGCGAGCAAACCGAAGTGCAATTGCACAAAATTCTCAGCACAGCGAACGATTTGAGTAGTGGTTCAAGTGAACTGCAGGCATCTATTACCGATTGGCCAAGCGAATATCATCTGTCTGAGACGCGCTCAAACCTGTTGCGCTCGTTCAATTTTGAGGGCGTGACCCGAGTTCTAGAACTCGGTTGCGGCTGTGGTTCGATCACTCGCTTTTTGGGCGAGCAAGACGGCTTGCAAGTCGATTCTATTGAGGGTAGCCCCACTCGTGCTGGATTGGCCGCACTGCGCTGTAAGGACTTAGACAACGTTACCATTGCCACCGCTAATTTTAATGACATCGTTTTGCCTGAGGACTATTATGACCTCGTACTATTTGTTGGTGTTACTGAATACGCAGGCCGATTTTCCAATCGAGAAACTGATCAGGAAGCTCTTCAAGATTTGTTGGCGTTAGCGCGTCGATCGACCACTGATAAAGGCACTACTTTAGTGGCAATTGAGAACCGGCTCGGATTGAAATATTTGCTTGGTGCCAATGAAGATCACTATGCCGTGCCGTTTGTCGGCTTGGATGATTATCCTGAATCTACGGGTATTCGAACTTACAGCCGCACAGAATGGCTAGACCAAGCGACTCAAGCTGGGTTTAGCCAGGCGCTGTTTTATTTTCCATTTCCAGATTATAAAGTACCGACAGTTCTGATACCCGAAGATGCGAGTAGCCAAGATGTGTTGAATGCTTTGGATAGCGTCAATTCAAGAGACTACAGTCGAAATTTTCATTTGAGTGATCATGAAAATCGTGCGTGGCAGGGTTTGGCCGAAGCTGGAAACTTGGCCGACCATGCCAATTCATTCCTGATTTTGTTGAGCGATGACGCGGACCAACTTACTAAATTTGCTAACACTGGAAAAGCCAAATTGGAGGTCTATCCGATTCAACGGTTAGACTATTTGGAACCAGTTAAAGTGGAGCCAAAACCGAATCCACAGCAAGAAAGAATCCAACGCTTGCAAAAGAATATTCAGCATGTGCAGTCTCATGCGCAGAGCTTAGAACAAAAGATTGAGCTAATGCAAGGTTCTCTTGGTTGGCGAATGTTGAGCGCTATTCGTCGCTTACTTGGCAAGAAAAATTTCTAGAAACGACACTAATGAGTTTCCTTAAACAATTGATAAAGCTTAATAATAAGCTTGAGTCGACTTGGTCTTTGGTTGATTTTTCAGTCAATGCGGCGCCCAGAGTAAAAGCGGGTTGGTATATTGCCGAGTTTTCGCTGGATGGTCTAATCGATCATTTGCCGCGCATCCAAATTCGCAATGAACGCGGAAATATTAGAGAGCGTTCTCTGATCGGTGGTCACTCGGGCCGTAACCGTATGCTGATCTATCTTCCGGAGGGGCATCTGGCGGCTTACAGTAAATCAATCACGTTTGAACGACTGGGCCGTGTTTCAGCTATTGAAGGGCGTGCGCGAGTCTTGTTGATTTGTTTCCGTTATTTACTCGACTTCTTTAGCCTGCGAGTAATCTTTAAGATGATTATTATGCAGTTTCAAGACAGCTTTGAGTTGTCAGGTAACTTGCTTAAGTTTTATGAACCAGCTGGTGGAAAAGATGGGTATTTAAAAAATATTTTAGGTTGGAAGAAGTTTAGTGGGTTTGGCCGCCAATTGGCGTGGCTAGCTAGGGGCGTCAATATTGCTGTTGTGATTGAATCTGAGTCACAGAGAGCCGAATTAGAAGAGCTCTTACTTCCTGCAGATGTAGTAATCATGAAAGGGCAAGCGATTCCTGATTCAGTAGACTATTGCATCCCATTACGTGATACAGAACACCTGCGAAACCCGGCTATTCTGATGCTTAAGCGGGCCATTAAACGCTTCGACGGTGAACCGGCTCTAGTGTACACCGATCATGATTATAGTAATCTAGATCAAAGCATTGAGAGCTTGCACCCGGTATTCAAGCCACAGCCCAGCCGTGCCTACTTGCATTGCTTTAACTACATCGGTTTTGCGCTCGCAATACCCGCATCGTTAGCACGAGAAGTGGGTAGCGCCGCTATATTAGAAACCGATGTTCAGTACAAAATAGCGCTCGATGCGTTTACAGACGTCTCCAAAGTTCTGCACTTAAGCGAGGCTTTGTTTATCAGTGACCGTCAAATCGAGTTGCAAACACCTGGCCCCCAATTTGAGCAGTCGCCGTGGGCATCGATTGATTGGGTACGAAGGGAAGGTTATAACGCGTTGACAGTCAGCCCTAATTGGAACGACGGCCCCTCTGTTGACTTAATTATCCCTACTCGCGATGGCTTGAATGTTTTGAAGCCTTGTATTGACAGTATTTTGGCTAAAACTACGTATGCGAATTTCAAGATCATCGTCGTTGATAATGGCAGCGAGCTAAGTGAAACATTAGAATATTTTGATGAAATTCAACGCGATCAACGCGTTTCTGTGGTTCAGTACCCTGGTGAGTTTAACTACTCGGCTATCAACAATTTCGC
>CALKRK010000065.1 GCA_937989675.1 uncultured Arenicella sp.
CGAGGTACGTGCAACACATCTAAAAATCCAGCCTGAAAGTTGTGCTCGTCGTTCTGAGGTTCTCGTAAGGCGTCGTGTAATACATCTAGAGGCGGCACCCAATCGCGAGAATATTCCAAACCCTCTTCGGGCTTTTGAAACGACGCGGACAAATGAAATATTTGCCGACCATGTTGTATCGCGACCACGCGGCGAGAGGAAAAACTACCACCGTCCAAACTTCGATCCACTTCGTAGATAATGGGCGCATCAACATCCCCACGTAGTAAAAAATAAGCGTGCGCCGAATGGATTAAGCGATGATCATCAATCGTTTTGTAAGCCGCCTTTATCGCTTGACCAAGAACCTGCCCCCCATAAACCTGGCCCGTTTTAAAATCGAGGCTTTGACCCCGATAAAGATTCAAATCTAAAGTTTCGCAATTCAAAAATCGCACCAATGGGCACTCAGTCATCTAACAACTCTCCTTCTACAAGAAGCGGTATCGTAGCATTAACACTTCGGTCGCGCGATCTGAATTATTAGATGTCGTAGCCCAAAATTGGCACAAGCCAGCGCTCGGTTCTGTGCGCGTCTTACCTAAAATTTACTATAGATATCTGTCTATTGGATATTGCTTGAACTATATAGACCAATTCATGATGATAGACCATCAAATAGGTATAACCTATCGGGGAATTAAATAGATGGATTTATTTCGTTTACTTTTCATAGTTGCAAGTTAAATAGGTGCCAAGCTTAAAAAGAAAACTAATAAAATAAACACATTGTTACGGTCGGCATGTGTCATTGGCATTATGCATCGTGCTTTGTGTTGAGTATCTAAAATTATTGTCGCTATATGTTTCTCAGATACTACTTGAGGTCAGCAAGTCAATCCGAGATAATTAGGGAATCAAAAAGACAATAGTCCTTTGGGGGATTAAATAGATGGATTTTTTTCGTTCACTAAGATTTACTTTATTGTTATCAATTTTACCTTTGGTTGGTGCCAAGGCTGGCGGTATCAGCTCTGAAAATAAAGAGAAAATGCTCGATAGTTTAAGAAGCTATCAACCGACTGCTAAATCTAAACTAACTTCTGAAAGGAAGGTTTACATAGAAAGCTACTGCCAAGCTAATAAGTTTTCTTTGGAGAAACCGTGTTTAGAACTTAGGTATATGAACGGTGAATACTTCAAAGTCGACGTTACATATATAGTTCGACACTCTGCAACTGAACATTTGCCCTCAAAATTCGAACAAGAAAGTTATCAGTTAGAAGGAGTGGATTTAGATGTGTATTTGAGGGAGTGGTCTGACCCTATTTTTATTGAATACGTTGGTAGCGATTACGCAAAATTTAATAACCTCAAGCTAACCTCTCTAAATAATAAGTATCTAGAAATTTCTTTTGAGATTATTGATGCTGACGAATTAGAGCAGATTGTAAGAGATGATCGAATCGTCGGTATTCGGCATATAGCTATTCCAGATGAAGAACTAGAAGAAATAGCAAACTGATTGTTCAGGGAGGGACAAATGAAGATATATCAAACTTTCGTTTTGATAGCTGGGTTGTTACCCGTCGTTTTGAGTGCGCAACAAATAGCGATTATCGATCAAGGCATAAACACTGGGTTGACTAATAATGGAAATTTCTACAATCCATTATGCTATCCAGCTAATGAATCATGGCTGCATGCTAGGGGCCGTTTTCCTGTGAGCGTGTCAGATATTAACGCTCCGTCTATCAACACGACCTTATTGAATGGCGACCAAGTAGCAATATTTACCATTGATCTTTGCTCGACAAAGCATACTTCCGGTTTACTATTGACTAGCGCGAATGTCCCAAGATTTAGGAGTTTACCGCTCAGAAATAGGTTTAATCAACCTTACACTCGTGTAGCACTCACTAATAGTTATGTGATACCCAGAATGGAGTTGATTTCTCCGTACCAAAGTATCGTATTTGGTGACGAATTAAAGCACGGTACTCATGTCGCAAACGCTGCGCATGAGTTCAATCCTAACGTTCAGATGAAGATGATACAGGTTTACAATATCGGAGACAGAAAAGAATTTCTCAATGACTGCAGTGCGACTCCTAGTAGAACAATAACAAGGAATACTGGCGTTATTGGCGGCTCTCAGAAAATACTAGATGCCTTGAAAGACATTGCGAATAGTCCCGATGGTGTTGATGCAGTAAATTTATCTATAGTATTCAGGCAGGGTTACTGTCAGAGACAACAAGGTAATGTCGTACCACAGCTATGTTCTCAGAAGATTGGTCAAACAGAGGTAGATAACCTAGCAAAAATAGGCATACCGTTAATCGTAGGTCTTGAGAATAAAAATATTGGAAAAAACGAAGTGACTTGGCCTGCCTGTCTAGACGGTGTCATAAAAGTTGGAGCGGAGAATGATAATGATAATGTTGGTGGTGAAATTGGTGTTGGAGGAATGGCCATTGACTTCTTCGCTAAAAATACCGTTCGGGCCAACAATCCCATACCAGGAAATAGCCTAGCGGCCCCTAGAATCGCAACAGCGTTTGCTATGCTAAAAGACGCTGTACCAAGTAGTACAATTGGAGACAGAATATTGGCTCTGAATACAGCTGACTCTCTTAGAAATACTTATAGGTTTAACAATACAAACTATACCGCACGGCATATAAAACCAAATCAAATTGCGGCTGCAGTAGAAAAATTAGAGGAAATTGTTAGGGGGAATTCTAGTGAAATAGGGTTCAGTGATACCAATGAATATGGACCAACCTATGGAGGTAATGAGTCGAACTATTCATTTGAAGTGGATTTTGACGATCTGATTGCCAGCAATAAACTCAACTTTAACAGTTCAAGCGGAGCTAAAACTACGACAGTGTCCCCTGTGCGAGATGTGGTTTTGTCGTTTGACGCAAAGATGTCAAATTTGAGTAACGGGTTTGAAATATTCATTAATGGCACAAAACGAGAAACGACAAATACGTTCACCAGTGAGCGCAGTTTCGAGTTTACTTTTAAACGCACGTTGTTTGCCTCAGGTAAAAATACAATTCGTATTGAACCGCGACTAGACCGCCCATGGGGCTTAACCAATATCAAGGCCGAATTTACGCCAGTCGTAGAGTTAACGCTGAATCAAGTAGATCGCACACAATACGGTTCAGAAGAAGACCCTGAGAGACCAACGGGCTTGCGTGCGTCGTTTCAATTGGCCGATACGGAGAACAATGTGTTGTTCTCGGTCACGGGCTGGGACGTTACCGATACAGACGAAGTTGCGGTTTACCTAAATGGTATCGATTATGGCTTTCTAAGCAAAAGGGCTAGTGTGTTTGATACGTATAGCCCTCAAGACAGTTTTGTATTCAAGAAAACCGACCTATCTGAAGGTCAGAACACCATCGAGTTTGTTCAGAAAGCAGGAGCAAGTAAATGGGGTGTGACGAATATGTTTGTGGCGCTCGATTCTTTAGCACCGGTTTTGCCACTTGGTATTAGGAACACGCAAAAATACGGCAACAACTATGGCACGAATGAGCACCCCGTCAATCTGGATTTTACTTTTTCTCCAATCAGCGAGCACGACCATAAAATATCTTGGCAGGGCTTTGATATAGATCAAGACCTCACGAGAAGGTATTCAGATGTTGACGTGTTTCTAAATGGTCGATTGATAAAGAAGCTTGCTGCAACGGCTAACAATCAGCTCGGTTCGGCAGAAACTATCACTTTGGCTTCAAGAATGTTTAGCGTTGGTGTAAATACATTATCTTTTCGCGTTAACGGGAACGCTCAAGACACCACTTGGGGTATCACCAACATCCTCGTTGATACTAGCGCTATTATTGATCTAGACGACGAAACAAACTTAGAGAAGGACTATGGTTACTATGCTAAGTATAGGGGTCCTGTTCCTTCGGGTTGGACTCGAAACTATTCTACACAAGATTATCAGACACGCCTCTATGCCACTTTTAACAGTACAGCGACTCAGGATAAACTATTTCAGATAACAGGGTGGGATATTGACTCTCCTGAGGAGTTAGCTATTTATGTTAATGGTTCGTTCTTGCAATATGTGAACAGCGAAGAGGCATCATCGATCTACAGTGATCCACAGATAGTAACTATTCCTAAAAGTAAGCTCATAGCGGGCCGCAACACTATATCGTTCAGAACAAACATACTCACCGGTTTCAATAATGAAAAATGGGGCGTCTTTTTCGGACGAGGGCTAAATATCACTGTCGCCCCAATTATTATGTTACTGCTGGATGATGACTAAACACAATGATTTGAAACTCTCTAAACGACGTGCCCTGCAACTAAGTGCTTGATTTTGGCTCCCATATCGCTGCTTGTTTAATGACATAATCTAAATTTATCATTAAACAAGCAGACTATCTGAGTCACTAGACGTCGTAGCCAAGAATTGGCGCAAGCCAGCGCTCAGTACTCATTAGGTCCATGCCTTTTCTGTCAGCGTAGTCGATCACCTGATCTTGCTGTATGCGCGTCACCGAAAAATAACGTGCCTGCGGATGCGCGAAATACCAGCCGCTAACTGCCGCGGTTGGCAACATGGCAAAGCTCTCGGTAATGGTCATTCCGGCGTTATCGCCTGGTTGCAACATTGCCCACAATGTCGCTTTTTCAGTGTGGTCAGGGCAAGCTGGGTAGCCTGGCGCTGGACGAATACCGCGATATTTTTCGCGAATC
Organism: uncultured Arenicella sp.; assembly: GCA_937989675.1. Taxonomy (GTDB): domain Bacteria; phylum Pseudomonadota; class Gammaproteobacteria; order Arenicellales; family Arenicellaceae; genus Arenicella. Next base: position 4,717 of record CALKRK010000065.1, read on the forward strand.
AAATCATCATTACTGAGCTCTTCGTCAGCTTCATAGGCCCAATACTCTTTGCGCACACGTTCGTGCATGTGCTCGGCGAAAGCTTCGGCTAGGCGGTCCGCTAAAACCTTAAGCATGATCGATTGGTAGTCGTCATTATCGGCTTCAAACTCGGCAATTTTCTCTTCAATTTTGTGCCCGGTTGTCACCGCGAAACCACCGATATAATCCTTGAGCCCAGATTCTTTAGGGGCAACAAAGTCAGACAAACAGTAGTTCGGCTGTGTGCCCTTCTTTTTATCTTGCTGGCGCAAGTGATGCAAAGTATGAAGAACCTCAGTGCGGCTTTCATCGGCATAGACATCAATGTCATCACCGTTGCTGTTGGCTGGGAAAAACCCGATAACACCGCGCGCTTCTAACCAGCCTTCTTCGATAATTTGCGTAAGCATCGCTTGCCCATCAGCAAACAATTTTCTGGCTTCTTCACCGATAACTTCGTCATCTAGTAAACGGGGGTAACGACCAGCCAACTCCCAGGCACTAAAAAAAGGCGTCCAATCTATGCGTTCGACCAATTTTTTTAAGTCGTAGTCATCAAAAGATTTAAGGCCTAGAAAGGAGGGAGTGTCGGGCACATATTCAGACCAATCGACGGGAACCTTATTTTCGCGCGCTTGTTTGATCTCGAGTGTGCGGTGCACCTTACCGTGCTTCGCGCGCTCTACTCGTATTCTTTCGTACTCGTCCTTAAGCCCGCCAACAAAGCCAGCTTTGTTCTCGCGAGATAATAAATTCTGAGCAACGCCCACCGCTCGTGAGGCGTCCGGCACATGCACCACTTGATCTTTTAGTAAGTTGGGTTCGATTTTCAAAGCCGTATGCACTTTCGATGTGGTCGCACCACCAATCATCAACGGCATTTCGATATTTTGGCGCTCCATTTCTTTGGCAACGTGCACCATTTCATCCAACGACGGCGTGATTAACCCAGACAAGCCAATCATGTCACACTTATTAGCGACGGCTTCTTTAAGAATCTGTTCGGCAGGCACCATCACGCCTAAATCGACTACTTCGAAGTTATTGCACTGCAATACCACACCAACGATGTTTTTGCCGATGTCGTGCACGTCTCCCTTGACGGTGGCCATTAAAATCCGGCCGTTAGTGTCGCCCTCTTCTTTCTCTTCTTCGATATAGGGCATGAGATAGGCCACAGCTTTTTTCATCACACGGGCCGACTTAACCACCTGTGGCAGAAACATTTTTCCAGAGCCAAATAAATCACCGACCACGTTCATGCCATCCATTAACGGGCCTTCAATCACATGCAGCGGTTTGTCAGCATTCAAACGAGATTCTTCGGTGTCTTCTTCGATGAACTCCGTGATGCCTTTAACCAATGCGTGCGACAAACGCTTATTGACTTCCCAAGTGCGCCACTCTAAATCTTTTTTATTTTCAACCTGCTTGCCATCACCGCGATAATCCTCGGCAATGGCTAACAGTTCCTCGGTAGCGTCGTCGCTGGTGTTAAGAACCACGGCCTCAACTTTATCACGCAGCTCTTTAGGCAGGTCTTCGTATATCGCAAGCTGGCCCGCGTTAACGATGCCCATGTCCATACCAGCTTGAATAGCGTAATAGAGAAACACGGAGTGGATAGCTTCACGAACCGGGTTATTGCCGCGGAACGAAAACGATACGTTCGAGACACCGCCAGAGACTTTGGCACCCGGCAGAGTGCGTTTAATTTCACGCGTCGCTTCAATGAAATCTACCGCGTAATTATTGTGCTCATCAATGCCGGTAGCGATGGCAAATACATTTGGGTCAAAGATAATGTCTTCTGGTGGAAAACCTACCTTTTCAGTTAGCACTTTGTAAGCGCGTGTACAAATTTCAACCTTTCGTTCTTTGGTGTCCGCTTGGCCTTCTTCATCAAACGCCATCACAATAACAGCCGCGCCATAGCGCATCACCAACTTGGCTTGCTCGATAAATTTCTCTTCGCCTTCTTTCAGCGAGATAGAGTTAACGATGCCCTTGCCTTGAATACACTTTAAGCCTGCTTCGATGACCTCCCATTTAGAGGAGTCGATCATAACCGGCACGCGAGAAATGTCTGGCTCAGAAGCCATCAAGTTCAAAAATGTCACCATCACCGCTTCGGCATCGATCAAGCCTTCGTCCATATTGACGTCGATGATCTGCGCACCCGCTTCAACCTGCTGGCGCGCGACTTCCACAGCCGCTTCGTAGTCTTCTTCTTTGATCAGCTTTTTAAAGCGTGCTGAGCCTGTAACATTGGTACGCTCACCAACGTTTACGAACAGCGTATCCTCAGCGATATTAAATGGCTCTAAGCCAGATAGGCGCATGTTTTTTGTCATGCTAAACCTCTGTATGAGTTAAGTCGGTCATGATGCCACCCAGCGTTTTACTAGCTTCTCGGTGCTTTATCTGAAACCGCTTCAGCGATTGCACGAATATGATCTGGAGATGAGCCACAGCAACCACCAACGATATTTAGAAAACCACTTTCAGCCCATTCGCTAATGTGCTCTGCCATTTCGTCGGGCGATAAATCGTACTCACCGAGCTCATTTGGTAGGCCCGCATTGGGGTGTGCTGACACGCCCGATTCAGCTACTCGGGAAATCTCAGAGACGTACTGACGCAAGTCATCCGGGCCAAGCGCGCAGTTAAGGCCAACGGTAATTGCATTAGCGTGACGAAGGCTGTTGTAAAACGCTTCGGTAACTTGGCCC
>CALKRK010000066.1 GCA_937989675.1 uncultured Arenicella sp.
GGAAACCAATAACCTTGGGCATGTTCAGTGTTTCCAAAGCCACGCCAGTCAGGTGCAACAACAAAAAATGAATCCGCTAACGATTCGGCAACGTATTTAAATGTGATGCCACAGTCCATCCAGCCATGCAACAAAAATAGAATTGGATTGTTCTTATCACCCCATTCCTGCACGTGATAGTTTAAACCGCGAATACTCAGTTCAGTTATGTTCATTTCCCTATTAGGACTCTGGCTGTAAATGGGTTAGTGCTGCCTCGGCGAATAAATAACACCGAGGCAGCTTAATGGCTATCTAGCTAATGCCGTTAGTCTAGCTGCCAAGGCAATCCAGCGACAAGCCTACAACTTTTTGCATTACGCGAACCACCTGATTACTGTAACCCGCCTCATTGTCGTACCAAACGTACAAGACTACGCGGGATCCATCAGCAATGGTTGCTCCGCCATCGACAACACCAGCGTGTGTCGAACCGACCAAATCGGAGGAAACAACTTCGGTCGAATAAGTAAAGCCTATTTGCTCCTGCAATGGAGAGTGATAAGAAATCTCGCGAAACGTTTCGTTCAATTCTTGCGCAGTGACATCAACAGCTAGGTTTAAATTCATTACCGCCATCGACACGTTCGGGGTAGGAACTCGTATTGCATTACCGGTTAACACGCCAGACAATTCCGGCAAGACTTTCGCTACTGCTTTCGCCGCACCGGTTGACGTAATCACCATATTTAATGGCGCGCTGCGGCCACGGCGTTCGGCCGAGTGATAATTATCAATCAAGTTTTGGTCATTCGTATAAGAATGAATGGTCTCTACGTGGCCGCCAACAATGCCGTATTTATCATTGATCACCTTCAATGGCGGAACAATCGCGTTGGTCGTGCACGATGCAGCGCACAGTATTGTATCGCTAGCCTCAATCAAATCATCGTTGATGCCATAAACAATATTTTTTATCTCACCTTTGGCTGGTGCGGTCAGCATCGCCTTCGACACACCAGGGCAAGAAGTATGCTGACCTAGGCCAGCTTCGTCCTTCCAAATACCAGTATTATCAACGACTAATGCGTCCTTAATTCCGTATTTTGTGTAATCTATCTCAGCCGGATTATTGGCGTAAATAAATTGAATAAAATTACCATTCGCTATAATCGCTCTTGCCTCAACATCGACTTTAATTGACCCGTCAAACTCGCCGTGCACCGAGTCACGACGCAACAACTCTGCGCGTTTTTCTAGGTCTTGTACAACATCACCTTTAGCACGCACCACCACACCGCGTAAACGAAGTTTCGCGCCGGTGCCTGTACGATCAATAAGCAAACGCGCAACCAAGCGGCCAATTCGCCCAAAGCCATATAACACAACATCATGCGACTCTTGCTCAGCTTCAGTCGCTTCACCGAGCAACTGATTCAATCTACGCTCGAGAAAAGACTGCATATCTTCGTCTTTATCCTGATTAAGGTATTCGTGGCACAACTTACCCAAATCTAGACGACAAGGCCGCAGTTTCATTTGTTCGATTAACTGCAACATCTCGAAACTTTTGTTCATATCCAGCGCTTGGCCAACAATCAAGCGGCCATGCAGATGTGCTTTGATAATTGAGATAATCGACGAATTCATTATCTTCTGACCAAACACTCGAACAACGACGCTCGGGCCGCGATAGAGTGAACCAAGAAGGGGAATCATTTTTTCGGCAAGTGCCTGACGCTCGTTCCAATTAACGAGATACTGCTGACTGACTTCACGAGTCATAAGAGAGCCTCTTAAAAAATAGACGTGTTTATAGTTGTCAATGCTCACCTTACGCTTTAATCGCAAGGTAAAAATTGACGGCTTTTCGTGGACCTCGAATTATATAGAAAATCTCGAAAAAGCCACTAGCATCGGAACAAATATCGACTATAAGCGACATAAAAAAGGCCCTTCGAATTCACCGAAGAGCCTTTTCATTTTGCTAAGCGAACATTGAATTACAGAGCGTCCACCAATTCTGGAACAGCCTCAAATAAATCCGCAACCAATCCATAATCCGCAACTTGGAAAATAGGCGCTTCCTCGTCTTTATTGATCGCCACAATGACCTTGCTGTCTTTCATTCCAGCTAAGTGCTGAATAGCACCTGAAATACCGACCGCAATATAAAGGTTCGGCGCAACCACTTTACCAGTTTGGCCAACTTGGTAATCGTTCGGCATATATCCAGCATCAACCGCCGCACGTGATGCGCCAACGGCGGCACCTAACTTGTCAGCCAAGCTTTCAATAATTTTAAAGTTCTCAGCGCTACCAACACCTCGACCACCAGACACTACCACATCAGCAGCGCCTAAGTCAGGTCGCTCCGATACGGTAAGTTCGCGGCCAACAACTGAGGTAGAACCATTGGCTGGTGTCGCCTCAACGGCAGCAACTTCCGCCGACCCACCTTGCTCAGCGGCGTCAAAACCGGTAGGTCGAACAGTCAGTACTTTCTGCGCGTCACTACTTTGAACGGTTGCTATGGCATTGCCAGCGTAGATTGGTCGCTTGAATGTATCTGCTGACTCAACCGCAATGATGTCGGAAATCTGCTGCACATCTAACAAAGCCGCAACCCGCGGCAACAAATCTTTACCTGTCGTGGTCGACGCCGCCAAAATATGAGAATAGTCACCAGCCATACCAACGATTAGGTTCGCTAACTCCACCGACACAGCGTCTTTATAATGATCGGCGTCCGCATGCAATACCTTTGCGACGCCAGTCACCTGAGCCGCCGCCGCAGCGACATCACCCGCACCGCTTCCAGCGACTAATACGTGCGTATCACCACCGATTTGTGTTGCCGCCGTGATGGCGTTCAAGGTTGCTGCTCCCAGCGCTTCGTTATTGTGTTCTACAATTACTAAATTTGTCATTTCTACTTCCCCGCCTAAATTACTTTCGCTTCGTTTTTCAGCTTGTCGACCAACTCAGCCACTGAACCCACAATCACACCCGCAGAACGCTCTTCTGGTGGGCTTACATTAAGAACCGTTTGACGCTTTGCCGCATCAACACCAGTATCCGCAAGAGCAATCACATCAAGCGGCTTCTTTTTCGCTTTCATGATGTTTGGCAACGTCGGGTAACGAGGTTCGTTTAAACGCAGATCGGTGGTGACCACTGCTGGTAGTGGAATCGACAACGTTTCTAAACCGCCATCTATCTCACGTGTTACTTTCGCAGCATCACCATCCAGAGCCACCTCCGAAGCAAAGGTTGCCTGCGGCCAACCGAGTAGAGCTGACAACATTTGACCCGTTTGATTGTTGTCGCCATCAATTGATTGCTTACCAGTAATGACCAAGCCGGCTTCTTCTTTCTCAACCACGTGCTTAAGAATTTTCGCAATAGCGAGAGGTTCAATATCATTGTCGGCGTCGATACGAATTGCTCTGTCGGCTCCCATAGCCAAACCGGAGCGAATCACAGTATCGATATCCGCAGACCCAACACTCACCAATACTACTTCGCTCGCGGTACCTGCTTCTTTAAGACGAATGGCTTCTTCTAAAGCAATTTCGCAGAAAGGATTAAGCGACATTTTTACGTTATCGGTATCGACACCAGAGCCATCGCTCTTAACGCGAATGCTTACATAGGCATCGATAACGCGTTTTACTGGGACTAGAACTTTCATTTTCACTCCGAATAAACTTGTTCAATTAGGGCTAAAAATAGGCGAATTTGCGCGAACGAACTCAACGCGGTCTGCCAACAGCAAACAGTGTAGGTCAACACGAATCGCATTTCAATAAATGTCGACATTTACTTAAAAAATACACCTAATAAGCTAAATAAATGTCATATAACTCATAAAATGTTGACATTTACATGTAACAACACTATTTTTCTGCGGTATGAGCCAAACGACACCGCTTTCTAATACCTTAAGCAGCGAATTAACCAGCACACTGCGGGACGCCATCATTACCGGAGAAATTCCGCAGGGCGCTAAACTCAGTGAAACCAGGTTGTCGAAAGAGCTCGATGTAAGCCGCGGGCCATTAAGAGAAGCCATACGCCGTCTTGAAGGCATGAACTTAATTCAACATGTGCCTCAACAAGGAGCTCGTGTTGTTACGATGAGCATGGATTTAATTTTACAAATCTATGACACCCGCGAGGCACTTGAAAGCAAAGCAGGCAGCTTGGCCGCTTTGAATATGAGCTCGCAAGAAATAGACCAGTTACACCGCCTTATCGATGCGCAAAGCAAACACATGCGCGAGAATTCAGGCGCATTTATACCGGCCGAGAGTGATTACGCGTTTCATGAAACCATCATCCGCGGCAGTAAGAATAAAGTTATAGAGAGAGCACTACTTCGCGAACTCTATAACTTAATAAAAATGTTTCGTTATCAACATGAATTTGCGCGCAACAGCACCACAAATTCGTTGATTGAGCATCGACAAATCGTCTATGCGATTGAACAACGCGACTCAGAATTGGCCGAAGTCACAACGAGACGGCACATTGCACACGCCAGAGAACGTATTCAGCGGCGCATGCAGCAACAAGAACCCTTGCAATGATCGTAATCAAGCGATTACGACTTTGAATTAATTTCTCTAAAAGAACCGGAGATACACCATGAGTGAAGCAGCCCAGCAAGTTCAACGCGAAAGCATGGAATACGACGTCGTTATCGTGGGCGGCGGCCCAGCCGGTATGGCAACAGCGATTCGGCTAAAGCAACTGGCTGATGAAAAAGGCCAAGACATGTCGATCTGCCTGCTGGAAAAAAGCGCAGAGGTTGGCGCACACATTTTGTCCGGCGCGGTAATCGAACCCAGAGCTTTGAACGAATTGATTCCAAATTGGGAGGAACTTGGAGCCCCGCTTAAAACAGCGGTTAAGCGAGACGAGTTGCATATGTTCAAGGAAAATGGCTCCACCAAATACCCAGGGTTTATGATTCCGCCGTCGATGCACAATAAGGGCAACTATATAGTCAGCCTTTCAAATGTTGTTCGCTGGCTTGGCGAGCAAGCCGAGGCGCTTGGTATTGAAATTTACCCAGGCTTTGCGGGTGCCGAAGTTGTGTTCAATGACGATGGCAGCGTAAAGGGCGTGGCCACACCAAACAATGGTGTTGATGCCGAAGGTAATCACAAAGCTCACTTTGAACCTGGCATGGAACTCCACGCAAAGTACACCGTCTTCGCAGAAGGTTGCCGCGGGCAGCTTGGCAAAGAGCTGATCAGCAAATTCGAGTTGGATAAAGACGCCGATGTGCAGCATTACGGCATTGGCTTCAAAGAACTGTGGGAAATTGACCCCGCGCAGCACGAAGCAGGCAAAGTAATTCATGGGTCTGGCTGGCCTCTATCAGAAGGTACGACAGGCGGCGCATTTCTCTATCATCTTGATGACAACCTAGTGACGCTAGGCTTAATCATTGACCTGAATTACAGCAATCCTCACGTTAGCCCGTTTGACGAATTCCAACGCATGAAACATCACCCAGAGTTCGCCAAAGTACTCGAAGGTGGAAAACGCCTAGGCTATGGCGCACGCGCGCTAACCAAAGGCGGCTGGAATGCCCTGGTCAAAATGAGCATGCCTGGCGCGCTATTGATTGGCTGCGACGCGGGTACCTTAAACTTCGCAAAAATCAAAGGCACTCATACCGCGATGAAGTCTGGCATGATCGCGGCTGAGACACTATTCGCGCACTTATCAGGCGGAGGTGAAGCTGGCCAAACCCTAAGTCAGTTTGACGAGGCTTTCCGTAACTCTTGGGCAGGTAAAGAGTTGAAAGCGTCACGCAAGTTCGGGCCAGCAATGCACAAGTTTGGTATGTATATGGGCGGCGTATTCAATTACATCGATCAAGTATTCTTTCGCGGCCACTTGCCCTTCAACATACGTGATAACCATCCAGATCACAGCCAAATGAAGAAGGCGTCGGATTGTAAAAAAATCGAGTATCCGAAACCCGATGGCAAACTAAGTTTTGATAAGCCGTCTTCCGTTTTCTTGTCTAATACATATCACGAAGAAGATATTTTTTGCCACCTTACACTGAAGGACAAGACAATTCCTATCGAGGTAAACCTGAAAGACTACGATGCGCCTGAACAGCGCTATTGCCCCGCTGGTGTCTACGAGATCGTTGGGCAAGATGAAGGCAAACCCGCCTTGCAAATCAATGGTCAGAATTGCATTCATTGCAAAACCTGCGACATCAAAGACCCAAAGCAAAATATCGTATGGATTGCGCCGGAGGGTGGTGGCGGACCAAGCTACTCAAACATGTAGTCGTTGTTAGCCCAAACCGGCTAATAGCACTTGGTATTAAAAAAGCGATGCCTAGGCATCGCTTTTTTGAACTTAATTTCCGAGCTCTCTAATCTGTACAACCGTTAGCAAACAGAAAAAAGTAAGAATTAGTCATACTGGCGTACACCAAACTACATTACCTACATTCGACGGTAATTGCTCTGACTATTTTCTTCTGACAAAGATTCGTCAACTTTCTGATACATCGGATAATTGATATTGCTAGATTGCGAACCGCTCAAATGAGCACGAATCTCTCGAATCAACATATTGCACAACTTACGTAACTGCGGATTCGACGTTTCCGATGCATGAGAGATCACCTCTCGAACAATGCCCGGATCGCTTAAACTTAACACCACCCCATTATGCGCCTTCAATACACGAGAAAACTTCGCGATTAGCGTCAAACAAGTTCCATTTAATTTAGTGACTTTAACGTCATTTAGCTTCACTTTCATACTATCCCCCAAAAGTAAGCGCCTGAATTACTTCAGATTTAAATACCCCGACTATCCAACCCAATATCCTTAGATAGCCGTTTCCCACCCATAATGTACCACATTTTCATGTAAGTAAATTACATATGTCGAAAAAAAAGGTGCCGCTTGGCACCTTTTCTTCAACCCTCTTTAACGACTCGAGTTCTTCAAGAAGCCAGCTGATGTTTAGAAGCATCGTTTGCCGAGCTATCGCTCTGGCCTACAACCTCATACAATTGGAAACTTGTTTCTTCGTCATATTCCCCAAGGAAACAAATTCTAATTTCCCTTTTTAGGCGCGCGGCAAGCCGTTTCAGTTCGATATTATCAGTCGTTTTCGCAATACTAAACAGTCGGCGAACGACCTGCTTTTCATTAACGCGCATAGTTGTTCCGTCATGCGCATACAGCACTCTAGAAAACTTTAAGACTAAGCTGATACAATTGTTATTCAGATTAGTTAATTTTATATCACTGAGTTTAACTTTCATTGCTAATCCCCCGACGAGCAAAAACTAAAAATGTATGGATAATCTCCATGAACCAGAGAGTACCCGATCACCCGAATCTAATGTGTTAAACAGTGTGAAACCCCAATTTCTTCAATAAGTTACTGACCATTTGTCATAATTTTATTAACCATTGCTAGACTTAGCGATCAAATGACTGATTACCCACTTACCCGTCGCGGATTTCAGCTCGGCAAAATTAGCTCAGCTCAGATTTCTCTTGACTCGAATCTAAAACAAGACTGGAATGAAGGCAGACCATACCTCTTCACAAACCTGCTAAGTTCCACACTGGTAAATTATCAGGAAGCGATAGCCCAGTCCGAGTCTCTGGTTGAGAGCATCTATGAGGGCGTAGAGCCGCACACTGTCATAGAATCGCCGCCCTACTCATCGAGATTAGCAAACAATTTTGACTCACTAGGTAGCACAATCAATGAAGGCGACGATCAGGAGATTGAAGCCATCATGTTTGACGCCGTTGATGGTGGTAACGTTATCGCCGAAGATCTTTGGATAAAGGCATCTTGGCTGTCGTTTCACGAGGAAGACGCCTCTGTGAGATTCCGCTTTTCCTTTGGCATGGACCTAGTCGAAGACGTCGCTGCAGACTCAAACCGACAACAATATGCCGCACTCCTTGCCGATGCGATATTCCCCGAGTCAGCGATTATTACCCAGCACAAATCTCTAAGAGCATCACTTTGCCAACTGCTAGACTGCTCAGAAGTTGACTACGTAGAGCGCATTGTCTACTTCAACGCACCCAACGGAGGTGCGTATTTGCATCATGACCTAGAACGTGGTCATGCCGGTGTGGTGTTCGCACAACTAACCGGTAAAACATTTTGGTTGGCATTGCCAAAACATGTTCTAGTAAAAGAAATTTGTGATTTCGTTTCACGCGCAGCCTGGCCTGACTCGGTAAACGAAGATATGCAGGAACAACTCCTTGCACTAGTCTCCTCGCCCGATCAGCTAGCGCAAGAGCTAGACAGCTTTTGCAACGATACGGTAATTCATCTGATTAACGAAACACCGGACTTCGTGCAATTTTTAGTAGACCGTGGGCACGGCTTCATTCTAAATACAGGAGACGTTCTGCTACTCCCGCAAACCGACTCGCATCACTGCTGCTGGCATTCGGTTTTTTGTTTAGGCGAAGAAGTTGGTCAAGGCTTGTCGTTTGCCATTAAACCTAGGTGAGTTTGAACATCTCCCTATTGAGTATGATTTCATCATGACAAATAAGTACGGAGCTTAAATTGCATATGGGAGCGCTACTATGGCATACCTCTGCCATCAGTAGCACGCTGCGGAATACCTTCTGGAGAAAAATCGGAAAGACAATAAACGTTAACACCAAAATAATCAGGCGTAACACGTTTACGGTGGAACGGATATATTCCGCATACACTACAAAAATAATGCTGCGCAGTATGCGTGTGAAATGTATAAGTTGATAGTAAATCCTCGCCGCTCAAAATACGCAGTGCGGCCTCTGGCACTTTCACCATCAGCGCGTTTTTTCTGAGACAAATTGAGCAGTCACAAGTGGTAATCTCCTCTAGCTTAGAATCAATCTCAAACTTGACAGCTTGGCAGTGACACGACCCCTTGAAGGTCTGAAGATTCATCATTACACCTCGATTTCAATACACATAACGCTATATAAGCGGACGGTACGCGATAGTAGCGCTAGAAAGGAATTTTAGCCTAATTCATTTTCAAACGTGAAACACAAACATATTTCTTTAGCGAAAATAGTAAACGTTCATTTTCTAGCGAAACACAACCAAAATACAGCGATGATATAAATGGAACTCCCTAGAACTGCTGCCAACACATCATCTTCGTCCATTGCTCTAAGCTAATCTAAATATAAACTGCTTTGTTAACCATTAACTATATTTAGCTGACGCAGTAACCACACCTGCTCCTATAAGCGCCGTTCCTCCTGTAATATTAAATAACTTCTTATGCTGCTTGTTCTCGAAAAAAGAAGAAACGCTTTTCGCTAAGAACGAATAGAGCAATGCATTAAAAAAAGCCAAAACAAGAAAGGTCGTAGCTAGGACAATAAGCTGCGGAGCCGCGCTTACACTTGTATTAACAAACTGAGGCATAAACGCGGAAAAGAAAATAATACCTTTAGGGTTTAGTGTGGTTATCGTTAGCGTTTTACGGTACAGCTTATTCCTTTCAACCTTGTTTACTTCCACATTCTCTATACCGCCATTGTTACGCTCTCGAAGCATTGAGATACCAAGCCAAACTAGATAAGTTGCCCCCACGAATTTTAATATTGAGAACAAGGTTGCTGACAAAGCCAGTAGGGCACTAAGACCAAGCAGCGAAAAGAACATACATAAGATGTCGCCAGTCACAACTCCGGCGACTAGGGGCACAGTTGATTTTCGCCCATTAATCAATGACTGACTAACGACGAAAATAATAGTCGGCCCAGGCACCATTAAAATTACGGAAGATGTGAGCACAAACGCAATCCAAACTTCAATTGTCATCTTTTATTTCTCCTTTGCAGCTAACGCCTTAACAAGATTAGCTTTGGTGACTTACAAGATTACGTTAGTCCGAAGTGCGAGTAAAATCTTCCCAGCCTAGATCTGAGCTATAAAAATATTCGCGCCACAGACTAATTTTCCCTCCCTCAACTTCTATTGAAACCATGCCGTGAACTTGCCCTTCGGGCCAGGAAAAAGTGAATTCTCCAGAGCCAACTTGTTCTGTTTCGTTAAAGGCAACATTGTGCCATTGCATATTCATCTTGTAATCACGGCCGTTATCACCACCAAAAAACGCAAAGATCGAGTCTCTCCCAACGTATAGTTGTTTATCTGGAGGCTCAACATATATCGCATCCTCAGTGAACACCGATGCCGCAAGAGCAGCGTCATTTTCGTTCCATCCAGATGCAAGCGTATCGAGAAGCAGCTGAAACGATGTTCCCGTGGTTACTGAAATTGGAGGTGTGGGTTTGGCTGATACACACGCAACCAACACGGGCACTACCGTCATTAAGAGTGCAAAATTTAGGATTCTTTTTTCCATAGACTTACCAGCACTATCACCTCTGCGAGGGGCGCAGCGTAGCTGCCTCCGCCGCAGTAAGTACTCACTTTTGAGCTTGCTAAATTTCTATTTGTAAATCTGGCCATGAACTTTGCCAATTCTTTGCAACCATCCTATCTTCGAAAACCTCTATTGGCCTTTTTTCGTTTCGATTTATTTTGCCGTTGAATTGAAAAGATAAGTCAAAACAGTGTTTTAAAAAAACATTGTTCCCATCGAGCATCACAC
>CALKRK010000067.1 GCA_937989675.1 uncultured Arenicella sp.
GTATGGTTCAGCCAGCTCATAGCCATTCGCGACCGCACCAGAACTGGCGAGAATCACACGCTTCACGCCCGCTTGTTTCGCGGCCTCCAGCACATTGTACGCACCAACAATGTTGTCACGCAGCATCACGTCCCATCCAGCATCCATACCTTCGGCACTACTCTGACCACCGCCGGCGGCGAGGTTCAGAACAACATCGACCCCCTTCATTGCTGGGTGCAAGGAGTCGATATCGGCGATATCCGCTTTGAATACGCGCTCTGGCGGCAACCCGTCTACGCCACTGCGAGATAACGCACTAATCTCGTAGCGTTCGTCCAGCACGGGACGCAGCGTTCGCCCCACCACACCGTTCAATCCGGTGACAAGAAGTTTCAGTTTTTTTGACATGTAATACTGTAGGGTCACAGAGGCATTATTAAGGTGCGCAAAGAATAACTACAACACCTTTGTATATCAAGGCGATGAATAGTTGGGGCTGCGCAAGAGTAATCTTTGAAACCGTACACAGATACGACAGCGTTGGGTTCCCTGCCCTTATGTAGCACGGTAACTGATTACAAACGGCACCTGCATTTGAACTGCGCACGTCTTTAACAAACGTGACTCGAATCGCTACATGTCTATTTATAAGATCTAACGTCAATTCGATATTTCTTAATTCTGGATGCCAACGTCGTGGGTTTTACTTGGAGTAATTCCGCAGCTCCATTTTTACCCGAAACCTTTCCTTTTGAGCGCTTCAATGCGGTTATGATTCTTACCTTATCTTGCTGTTTGCGCTCTAACTCGGTAACCACACCCGCTGTCATAACTGGGGGGTCAGCAGCCTGCATATCAACATGAGCCGGTATGAGGCTGTCGAATATCAAATTGTTATCGGTTGCCACGATCACCTGACGTTCGATTACGTTTTGCAATTCGCGAATATTACCAGGCCATTGATACGCCACAAGCCGGTTCATTTGAGCAACACTGATGTGAATGTTTGGACGATTAAACCGTTGCTTGGTTTTATCGATAAAGTGTAGAGCCAAGATTGGAATATCTGTTTTTCGATCTCTGAGCGGCGGCAATTGGATCGGGAAAACATTGAGTCGGAAATAGAGATCTTGTCGAAACCGCTTTCCAATAGCGAGCTCTTGAAGGTCCTGATTGGTAGCCGCAATAACACGAACGTCAACCGATCTAGTGGTCGAGTCACCAATACGTTCAAATTGCTTTTCCTGCAACACACGTAGTAGCTTGCCTTGAAGTTCATAAGGAAGCTCTCCTATTTCATCTAGAAAGATAGTGCCGCCGTCTGCCAATTCAAATCGGCCTACTCGGTCAGTCACTGCCCCGGTAAACGCTCCTCGAACATGCCCAAAAAATTCGCTCTCAAAAACGTCGCGCGGTATGGCCGCGCAATTCACACGGATCAGTGGTCTTTTTTTGCGCTGGCTCGCCTCATGTATTGCTCGAGCTACCAGTTCCTTGCCAGTACCCGATTCCCCGGTAATTAAAACAGATGCATCGGTGGGTCCTACCAGATCGATCTGCTGAATAACCTTTTGAATTTCCGCACTCGAACCCACGATCTTATGGTGATTGTGATCCACCAGAATTTCCTCTTGAAGGTAGGCATTTTCCTGCTCCAACTTATGCTTCAGTGATTCGACTTCTTCCAGTGCCTCAATCAAAGATTGCTTAGCCATTTTTTGTTCGGTTACGTCTCGAAACACAACTACAGCCCCCACCAAGTACCCATTGTCATTGATTGGCGTACTCGTGTATTCAACCGGTATCGGGCGACCATCTTTGCGCCAAAACACTTCGTCAATGACACGATGTACAGCACCGTCGCGGAAAGCCGCATAGATTGGGCAACTGTGCTTCGCGTATCGTTCTCCGTGTTCATGCGAATGATGAATGATTTTGTGGATTTCTTTACCCGCGAGCTCATTGGCCGTCCAACCCAGTATTTGCTCAGCGACTGGATTTACGAATGTTGTGCACCCCTTTGCGTCAACGCCATAGATTCCCTCACCAGCCGCATTCAGAATGAGTTGATTATCTCGTTCAACCTCCTGAAAGAAACGCTCAACCCGTTTCCAATGGTTGAGCCCTGACAAATAGTGCTTTTGCGCGGTAGATAACGCGCGCTTACGATCCACCTCGTGCACATCTTGAATATACAGGTGCAATCGCAAATCCGATTGTTCACCAACGATACCAGCACTGATTTCCAAGTCGCGTGTACGTTCAGTGTCAAAATCGTATATCGACAGTTCTGAGGACCAAAATTGACCGAGCTCCAACACCGCCTGCGTAAACGCAAGTAAACCATTAAATGACGTACGAAAATAACGGCTAAATTGAGCGCCCGTGAGTCCTTCTTTGCTACCCCAAAATAAACTGGCACCAGCTGGATTAATTGCTTCAATTGAATCCGCAAACGGATTCACAATAAGCTGAGCCATTGGCGAATTGTCAAAAGAATAGTCGCTGATCACGTAGTTACTTCCTGTCGAATTAAAAATACCGCTTGTTTGTAGTCACTAAGCAATTAACGTGCCGCTCTTACGAAAATTCGTAATAAACCTACGAAAATTCGTTATCCACGAATTTTCGTCATTAAAAACCACCTCCATACTTCATATAAATCAATAACTTAGAATAAAACCAAGTGTTGGCACGATGATTGCTAAATAGAACGATGTAACAACCGCTGTGTTGGGAGTCGGTTGTGACTGATCTTACATTTGCATTAACTACGTCCCAACACTAATCACATGCACTCGCAGCGTGCGTAAAACGATAAAACTTGGAGTCTGTAGATATGAAAATTAAAAGCTTGGGTAATCCGTATGATGAGACCAACTCGTTGACACACCAAAAGCACTGCCCGTGTGAACTGTGTTCCGCTCAAGTCTCAGCCGATCCAGCATTGACTGATAAAGACCGAACACGTCTTTTGGAAAAACAGGCTGACAGCATGATCGTCGATGCGAATGACATGGATGCGAGCACTGACTTTGAAAACAGCGATGACATGATGGACCGTGTGATCGAAAACGCCATCGTGCGTGGCGTATTTGGGCAAAACGAAATGGCGCGCAGAAATTTTATGCGTGCCGTGGGCGGCACCACCTTCGCCGCAATTTTGGGGTCAATGCTGCCCATGGATGCGATCAAGGCGGCGGTGAAGGATGGGCCTACTAAGCTGGAAAAGACCAAGCTCAACGTTGGATTTGTCCCAATCACCTGCGCGACCCCAATCATCATGGCCAAACCCCTGGGTTTTTATGAAAAGTACGGACTCGACGTAGATGTGATCAAGACCGCAGGCTGGGCTGTCGCGCGCGATAAATCTCTCAACAAGGAGTACGATGCCTCGCACATGCTAACCCCAATGCCGCTGGCAATGAGTATGGGTGCCGGGTCGGTGGCCGAACCATATATTATGCCAGCTGTCGAAAACATCAACGGTCAGGCAATTGTGTTACACAACAAACACAAAGACAAACGTGACCCCAAGGATTGGAAAGGCTTTAAATTTGGTGTTCCGTTCGAGTATTCAATGCACAACTTTTTACTGCGCTACTATGTCGCCGAGTTTGGTATTGATCCCGACAAAGACATACAAATTCGTGTTGTGCCTCCCCCAGAAATGGTTGCCAATCTGCGGGCTGGAAATCTGGACGGTTATTTATCGCCCGATCCATTTAATCAACGCGCAGTTTGGGAAAAAATTGGGTTCATACACACGTTGACTAAAGATATATGGGAAGGCCACCCGTGCTGCGCATTTGCATGCAGTAAAGAGTTTGCGGTAACTAACCCGAATACCTACGGTGCCTTACTTAAGTCGATTGTTGACGCAACTCAGTACTCTTCCAATATTGAAAACCGAAAAGAAATCTCGTCAGCCATTGCCCCCAAAAACTATTTGAATCAGCCCGTTCCTGTTATTGAACAAGTTCTTACCGGGCGATACGCTGACGGACTCGGCTCGGTTCAGAATGTGCCCGATCGAATTGATTTCGACCCTTTCCCTTGGCACTCAATGGCCGTCTGGATCCTTACGCAAATGAAGCGTTGGGGCTACGTAGAAGGCTCGCTGGACTACAAGAAAATCGCGGAAGAGGTCTATCTTGCCTCGGACGCATCCAAGATGCTCAAAGAGCTTGGCTATAACGCGCCAGACAAAACCTATGAAAACTACACCATTATGGGCAAGGAATTCGACTTCACTAAGCCTGAAGAGTACATCGCAAGCTTTGACATAAAGCGGTAAGGGTTCTCAATGGACATTAGAGGTAAGTCAATTATTTTGTCATTGGCCATTCTGGTAACCATGCTTGGCATTTGGGAAATGTCGGTACATAAACCAGAATCCAGCGAGCCACTAAGCGAATATGAACTATTGATGGGGGGTGCCGAACAGGAGTCTCGAGTGCCCCCACCGTCTGACGTGCTGAAACTCGCAGCAAGTGAACTGAGCAATCCGTTCTATGACGCGGGCCCGAACGATAAAGGCATTGGTATTCAACTTGGCTACTCGCTTTACCGCGTATTGGCAGGCTACCTGTTAGCCATGCTGATTGCGCTGCCGCTCGGTTTTGTGATTGGCATGTCGCCACTGATGTACCGCGCCATAAACCCGTTTATTCAAATTCTCAGACCAATATCGCCTTTGGCCTGGATGCCGTTAGCGTTATTCGTTATTAAGGACTCAGAAGCGTCAGCCATTTTTGTCATCTTCATTTGCTCGATATGGCCCATGCTCGTAAACACAGCATTCGGCGTATCAAACGTACGTAAAGACTGGCTAAGAGTGGCCAGCACTCATGAGCTAAGCCGTTTGCGCACAGCATTGACCGTCATTTTGCCAGCCGCTGCACCCACGATATTAACCGGCATGCGTATTTCAATCGGAATAGCTTGGCTGGTTATCGTTGCTGCTGAAATGCTCGTCGGTGGTACTGGTGTTGGTTACTACGTATGGAACGAATGGAACAACCTAGATCTGACCAGCGTAATCTTCTCAATCTTAATGATCGGATTGGTTGGCATGCTATTGGACATGATTCTGGCTGCCGCGATTAAGCGCGTTAAATATCAGGAGTAATGGGGTAACGATTATGAAAAATTCTTTTGTACAAGTACAAAATTTGGCGAAACGATTTCCAATTGCTAACGAAGAAGAACTCACCGTCTTCGAGAATGCGAACTTCGCGATCGAAAAAGGGGAGTTCGTTTGTATAACGGGCCATTCTGGCTGCGGAAAATCCACCATTCTCAACGCATTAGCGGGGCTCGACGAGCCCACGCAAGGTTGTGTCATTATGGATGGGAAAGAAGTAGTTGGTCCGAGCCTGGAGCGTGGAATAGTCTTTCAAAACTACAGCTTACTGCCTTGGCTCACCGTAATGGATAACGTCAAGTTTGGCGTTCGAGCGCGCTGGCCGAATTGGTCGAAAGAGCAAATTGAGTCGCAATGTCATAAGTTCATAGACATGGTGGGACTAAACGGCACCGAGTTGAGAAAACCGTCTGAACTCTCTGGCGGAATGAGGCAGCGAGTAAGCATCGCACGCGCATTCGCAACTCAACCCAAACTGCTATTGCTCGATGAACCCTTTGGGGCACTCGACGCGCTCACACGCGGAAACATTCAGGACGAATTAATCAACATATGGAACGAGACAAAGCAGACAATCTTTATGATCACGCACGATGTCGATGAAGCGATTCTGATGGCCGACCGGGTGCTACTGATGTCGAACGGCCCCCGCGCGCGGGTAGCCGAATCGGTAGTTGTAGACATTGCTCGACCACGAAAACGCGCAGAGATCATCGATGCCCCAGAGTACTACAAGATCCGAAACTACCTAGTCAACTTTTTAGTAAACCGCTCGAAGGAACTCTCTGGCTCTTCACCCTCATTGAACGAAGAACCACTGACCGTCAACCCCGGCGTAGAAACAAGGCCTATGCCTGAAACGAAAGCGATCGCCTGACCAGCGTAAACGGTTAACCAACTTATCGATATACCCGAGGCTCATCCTCAAAACCAAACTCAGACTAAGGAGAAATCCATGAACAAACTTGAAATGACTGAAGTCATCATGGCAGCTAAAGCCACTAAAGAAACCACATGGGAAGCCATCGCAGAAGCGACCGGTATGGCAACCGTGTTCATTACATCTTGTTGCCTGGGGATGAACAGTGCACCGCCTGAGGCAGCCAGCAAGCTCTGTGACTTTTTAGGGCTGGATTCTGAAGTTGCCGATGCATTGCAGAAGTTTCCTAAAAAAGAATGGGCACCGGTAATCCCAACCGACCCTCTTATTTATCGCTTCTATGAAGCAACTGGCGTTTATGGCGACACGCTCAAAGAAATCATTCATGAAAAATTTGGTGATGGCATCATGAGCGCGATTGATTTTGTGTTGAGTGTCGACAAGGAAGAAAACCCCAAAGGCGATAGAGTGGTGGTCACTATGAACGGCAAATTCTTGCCTTACAACCAATGGTAAATCGAGAGAATAAATAACTCCATGGAAACAAAACCTCCCTTGCCGCCGTTTACCAAGGAAACGGCAATACAGAAAGTTCAATTCGCGGAAGACGCCTGGAACACCAAAGATCCTGAGAAAGTAGCGTTGGCCTATACACCGGATTCGATCTGGAGAAACCGTAGCGAATTTTTGCAGGGTCGCGCAGAAATTCGCGCTTTCTTAGAGCGAAAATGGAAGAAAGAACAAGACTACAAACTCAAAAAGTGGTTATGGGCATACTCAGAAAATCGAATCTCGGCAAAGTTTGAGTACGAATGGCACGACGAAGTTGGTCAATGGTTCCGTTCGTATGGAAACGAGCAATGGGAATTCGCCCCAAACGGCTTAATGCAACGTCGGGAAGCCAGTATCAATGATGTTCGAATAGATCCGTCTGATCGATACCTCTGATATTGTCTAATAAATCCTGGAACGCAGACGCGTGCCCCCAAGGACTATGTAGAAGAAATACCAAAGCTCTCAGCTATGCAGTTCGGGTCATAAAACACTAGCGTGTCTCGCAATATACACAGATGAATATCGGTGCTGGATTTACCCCTGATCGCTCCACCACTTTTATTGTAAAAACTGGGTATCGATAGATGTAAACCGGTCTGCGCTTTCTATCAGGCCTCGAGCGGTAAGAGGCTTGACACCATAGACATGGGTTTTAACCGCGTGGTCACGACCAATCTTGTCAAGCAGCAAACTAAAGTCACCGTCACCTGAAAGCAGCACCACCACGTCAACCGATGCGGCCGCATCAACCACATCCAACGTAATACCAACATCCCAGTCACCTTTGGCAGAACCATCACGACGTTGAATGAAAGGCTTCAACTTTACCTCAAAACCGATAGCTCTCAATGCAGACTGAAATCTCTGCTGACCGTCGTTATCACTCTCAATGGCGTAGGCATTCGCCAACACGATATCCCCCATGAATTTCAGGTCTTCCCAAAACTTACGGTAGTCGAACGATCGACCAAATGCTTGCTTAGTGGTGTAGTAAATATTCTGCACATCAACAAAAACAGCGATACGCTTCATAAGAAGTTGCCTCTATACACCTTTGCCTCTTTTACGTGTTAGTTAAATAGCTCAAAGCCTCCGATGATTTTACGGGCAACCACTAGGATTTGATATGTATTTTATAGCAATGCTTTTCTTAAACTTAGACGGTTACCAAACTTTGGTGTAACCTAAGTGAGATTTTGAACCCAGCACTCGCCAATAACAATAACTATGCCTCGCACACTGACACGTTT
>CALKRK010000068.1 GCA_937989675.1 uncultured Arenicella sp.
TGCGGTCACAATCTTGGAATATTTTCGAAATTTGCTAGGAACATTGAAAAGCAGCTAAAAATCCGATACCGCTTTGACAACAGGTCACGTATATTAACAGGTTGTTCAATCGGCAGGAACCGCTCCGCTAGGCTAATAGCCATTACGCGCGACGATAACGTAAGCCCTCAAACCCATACCAACGACAGAAGTATACCGTGTTAGAAAATATAACCATTCGTGGCGCCCGCACTCACAACCTCAAAGGAATCGACTTAGAACTCCCGCGTGACAAATTAATCGTTATCACTGGCTTATCTGGGTCTGGCAAGTCTTCTCTGGCTTTTGACACAATCTACGCCGAAGGTCAGCGGCGCTACGTCGAATCGCTCTCGGCCTATGCACGACAATTCTTATCGTTAATGGAAAAACCCGATGTCGATGTTATCGAAGGTTTATCACCTGCAATCTCTATTGAACAAAAAGCCACGTCACACAACCCTCGCTCAACCGTTGGCACCATTACGGAAATCTATGATTACCTGCGCTTGCTGTATGCACGCGTTGGTGACCCACGCTGCCCAGACCACAACGTAACGCTGGAAGCTCAAACGGTAAGCCAAATGGTGGATCAAACCATGGCATTGGAAGATGGCACCAAGGTGATGCTGTTGGCGCCAGTTGTGCGTAACCGCAAAGGTGAACACGCTAATCTACTTGAAAGCATGCACACTCAAGGCTTTGTAAGAGCACGCGTCGATGGCCAAGTCATTGACCTTTCTGAACCGCCCGCACTCAAGAAGAATTTTAAACACAACATAGACATTATCGTCGACCGCTTGGTTATTAAAGAAGGTAATGAGCAACGGATGGCGGAATCCTTCGAAACTGCGTTGGATTTAGCCGAAGGCGTTGCCGAAGTACTCGTAATGGCGTCTGATGATCAAGAAGAGAAGACGTTGGTTTTCTCCGCTCGATACGCATGCCCCCATTGCGGTTATAGCCTCAGTGAGTTGGAACCACGTTTGTTCTCGTTTAATAATCCGGTTGGCGCTTGCACCAGCTGCGACGGGCTCGGGAACAAACAGTACTTCGACCCAGAACAAATCATATTTGATAAAGAAATCAGCCTTTCGCAAGGAGCGATTAAGGGCTGGGATCGGCGCAGCCTCTTTTATTTTCGAATGCTACAAAACGTAGCAACGCATTATGAGTTCTCTGTTGACGACCCGCTTAGCTCTTTAACAAAAAAACAACTCGATAAACTTCTCTACGGCAGTGGCGACGAAACCATCGAATTCAGTTATCTAAGGCACAAAGGCCAAGGCGTTACGCGACACCACTCCTGGGAAGGCATCATTCCCAATATGGAGCGTCGGTATCATGAAACCGAATCCAACAGCATGCGTGAGGAACTGGCGAAGTACATCAATTCGCAAACCTGCCCCGACTGCTCCGGTAGCCGACTGCGACTGGAAGCGCGCAATGTCTTTATCAATGACACCGCAATTAACGACATTGTTACTCGCTCAATAGGTGACGCTCTCGCGTTCTTTGAAGGGTTAGCGCTGACCGGTAATCGCGCTGAAATCGCCGACAAGATTGTTAAGGAGATCGGCGACAGACTAGGTTTCTTAGTCAACGTTGGCTTAAATTACCTCAGCATGGATCGCTCGGCTGAAACTCTTTCCGGTGGTGAAGCACAACGTATTCGCCTAGCGTCGCAAATCGGCTCCGGATTGGTTGGTGTTATGTACGTTCTTGACGAACCATCCATTGGCTTGCACCAACGAGACAATGACCGCCTGATCAGCACACTTACGCACCTTCGCGATCTCGGTAATACGGTAATCGTGGTCGAACACGATGAAGACGCAATGCATCATGCCGATTACATTGTCGATATTGGGCCAGGCGCTGGCGTGCACGGTGGGCATATTGTTGCGCAGGGCACCATTGAAGAAATTAAGAAGAACCCAAAATCACTGACTGGTAAGTTTTTATCTGGTAAAGAAACGATTCCAATTCCAAATCAGCGCAATAAGATTAACCCCAAGGCCACCATTAAGATCAACGGTGCCTCGGGCAACAATCTAAAGGACGTTTCTGTTGCGATACCGATGGGCGTACTAACCTGCATTACCGGAGTGTCCGGGTCAGGTAAATCCACACTAATTAATAGCACGCTCTACCCCGCCGCCGCTCAGAAAATTAACCGCAGCCGCATCGAGTGTGCGCCACACGAAAGCATTGAAGGTTTAGACGAAGTCGACAAAATTGTCGATATTAATCAAAGCCCAATCGGGCGCACCCCGCGCTCCAACCCGGCTACCTACACACAGCTATTTACGCCGATACGCGAATTGTTTGCTGGAACTCCAGAAGCGAGAGCACGCGGCTACAAACCTGGTCGTTTTTCGTTTAACGTGAAAGGCGGCCGCTGCGAAGCATGCCAAGGCGATGGACTGATTAAAGTGGAAATGCATTTTCTACCGGACATTTACGTTGCTTGCGACGTATGCAAGGGGCAGCGTTACAATCGCGAAACGCTAGACATTCGCTACAAGGGCCAAAATATTCACGACGTGCTTGATATGACGATTGAAGACGCCGTCGACTTTTTTAGCGCGGTGCCAAATATCCATAAAAAACTGGATACATTGATGTCAGTCGGCTTGGGCTATATAAAGCTCGGCCAAAGTGCCATTACGCTATCAGGCGGTGAAGCTCAACGCATTAAGCTGGCGCGTGAACTGTCTAAGCGCGACACTGGCAAAACATTGTACATTTTGGATGAGCCAACAACTGGCTTGCATTTTCATGACATACGGCAGTTGTTAGAAGTGCTGCACAAATTAAGAGATCACGGCAATACGGTTGTGGTGATCGAACACAATCTCGACGTCATTAAAACAGCTGATTGGATAATCGACTTAGGCCCTGAAGGCGGTAACGGCGGAGGCACCATCGTTGCCGAAGGCACCCCTGAGGAAGTATCGAGGGTAAAAGGCTCCTATACCGGTCACTACTTAGCGCCGTTTTTAAGCTTAAAAACCGGCTAAACTAAATTGACTTAAAGGTTCCCTAAGCGGACAAGCCCTTTAGCGGAACCTTTAGGTAAGTAACATCATTGTCCTCAGGTGATGGGAAGTGCCCTGCTCGCATGTTGACTTGCAGAGAGGGCAAGATCAATCTTGGCATTCCTAGCTGAGCGTCTCTTTTCTCCCTTAATTCTACAAACTCATCCTCGCTAATTTTGTCATTAACGTGAATATTATGCGCCTTTTGCTCAGCGACAGTAGTCTCAAATCTTAACTCGCGACCATCTGGTTGGTAGTCATGGCAAATAAACATTCGGGTCGAATCAGGATATTCTAATAAACTTTGGATCGAACGATACAACTCACGTGCATCACCACCAGGGAAATCTGCTCTGGCGGTTCCGGAATCCGGCATAAACAATGTGTCACCAACAAACATCGCATCACCAATCACGTGTGACATACAAGCCGGTGTATGGCCTGGCGTATGTAACGCAACGCCCTTCAAACCACCAACCGAATAAGTTTGTTGATCCTCAAACAAAATATCGAACTGGCTTCCATCGCGCTGAAATTCTGTGCCTTCGTTAAACACCTTTCCAAATATTTCCTGCACATCAACAATCGTCTTACCAATCGCGATTTCGCCGCC
>CALKRK010000069.1 GCA_937989675.1 uncultured Arenicella sp.
AGTGGTTGCGCGCTATGAAGATGGTGATGCAAACTACAGTGATATCGAACTTGGTCGAACTGATGCGACTTCCTACACGCTTGGTCTCAACTGGTACGCACACAAGAATGTTCGATTTGGCGTTAACTACACAGATGGCGAGGACAACATCACCAACGATGATGGAAGCGAATTTCGCGTTCGTTTTCAGCTAACGTTCTAAAATGGATACGTCACAGCCAGAAAGCGGTTAGCGTTTTCTGGCTGTGACCTTTTAAGGAGGGGCAGAAAATATTTTTATAGAGCTCGCTTAACGAGCGAGCTTAGAACAAACTGCTATAAGCAGTTCAGTATTATTAAGCCCTCCTTGCTGTCTGATCTATTAGCGTTTGCGAGGTTTTAGCTTCAAAGCAGGGTTTTCAATAAAGTGCCAAGAGCACATAGCGCAAAACAATGTGAGAAAAAAACAGGTGGCAAGATAGCTCCCAAGTTCTATGTTTGGATTGAATGTTGCTACTGTTTGCTGGATTGGAAATGCATATATGTAAATACCATAGGAATAGTCGCCATGCTGCGTAAGCCAACTGAAGAACTTGTTTTGCGTCAAGCCAAAAGTCAGAACCGCCGTCGGTAGTAGTATCCAAGATGCGGTGGCTAACAATTTGGTATTCGACTCTAAGCAAATCATTAATATGATTGAGACAGCCATTAATGATGTTGAGAAAAAACGCTGCAAATTAAATTTGTAAAAAACCGCACCCACCCAAAAAAAAGTGCCGCAGATGAAAACTTGACGCACATCAGAAGCATACACTACCAACATTTCTGGACTTTGCTGAGCCCAAAATAACGTTACTAGTGAAGAAATAATAGCGAGCAAAAGAGTTACCCAGCGATTACCTTGGAATACCCCGACGATGGCAACCATAAAATACAGAGAAAACTCGATGGGTAGCGTCCAAAGAGAGCCGTTTACTGCATTCGGTACTCGATTACTTTCGAAAACACCAGGTAAGTAGTAACTAATATAAAGGAATATGTTTCGCAAGTAGCCCCATGTGTGTTGGTTAGCGAAATACTCCTTTAACGATAAAGAGGTTAGTAATGGCCCTAGAACGAATACTGATAATAGAATGCATACGATAAGTGCAGGGAAAATACGTAAGCATCGACGTGCCAAGAAACGTACCAGATGTGGGTCTTTGTCCCAACTCGCAGTGATCAGAAATCCGCTGATTGTAAAAAAAATAAATACACCAAGTGGGCCCATGGGCAGCCATGATAAAAAGCGCGCCTCGGGAAGATCTAAGAAGACAAATGAATGCCCATATAAAACCAGAGACGCACCAACTAAGCGCAGAAAGTTTAGGTTGTTATCTCTCATATTCGGGTCAATTTTTGGTGCCTAAGAATTCGCCTTCTAAGTTCGTTGGCTTCCCAATCGCCCAATAAAAGTAGGCACAAAGCCCCAAGGCTAGAGGTCTCAAAAAGTGCCATTCTTGCCTTAGTATCAACAATATTGGTTTTATGAAAACACGCAACAAAAAGATACTTGGTAGATATCGTTTGTAGTATTTATGAGTAAACTTCAATGTGTTCAGTGTTTCACAGTACTGTTGAAGTTCTGATCTTTGAGAATTGTTCGTTTTGGAAATACTTAACCCGCGAGCGTGATACACGATGCTGTTTTCACACCAAGCTGCTTTGCTTGGATCGCCTATCTTTTTGATAAAATCGTATTCTTCAAAAAATAGGAAGTAGTCATCATTCAATAGCCCAAATTGTTGAAATACCTCGGTACGACAAAACATCGCGGCACCGCAAATATAGTCAAAGTCATGTTGCTTTACTTCAATATTCTTTAGATCTTGAAGCTTACACCCTGCGTAATTGCCTTTGACTTGGCCGGTTGCCGCTTTGTATCGATAGCCACCCCCACATTCAATGGTGGTTCGATCGTATATATCGACCAAGGTGCTTCCCCAAATTAGAACTCTAGAATCCTTAAAGCTGGATTCAAGTAGAGCGTTCAAACTTTTTGAACACACTTCCACATCGTTATTAAGGAGCCAAATAAAGTGACAGGAGTCATGGTCTAGTAAGTACGAGATACCTACATTGTTGCCGTACGCGTACCCTCCGTTGCGCTTAGTTTCTATCAGTGTAATAGAGCGACTTTGAACGCCAGCAATGAGGTTTTCTAGGCGTTCTACCGAGTTGTCCTGCGAGTTGTTATCACAAATCACGATCTCTAACTGAACATCCCTGCTGTATTCTTCAATGGCTAATAACGAGCTAAGGCAATTAGCGGTGGCTTCATATTCTTGCCAGTTAAGAATAACGACGCCTACTTTGATAGGCTTGTTGGCCGCTATGCTCACACTGGAGGGTACTGGCAGATATAGGTTTCATAGGCATCGACAACCTCATCAGGATGTCCGGCCATACGGGTGATGCCGTTTTCAATCCAAACTGCTCTATTACAGAGGCTCTTTATTGTTGCACCATCATGTGAAACTAGTACGATGGTTTGGTCAGACAATAGCTTCTCACGCATCGCGTTTAGAGATTTTTCGCGAAATTCTGCATCACCTACGGCTAATACTTCATCAACCAGTAGCACGTCCGGTTCAAGCAGGTGGGCTACAGAAAAAGCTAATCTAGTCACCATGCCAGTAGAATAGGTTTTTATTGGTTGATTGATAAATTCTCCAAGCTCAGCAAAATCAATAATGCTATCCAACTTTTGATTTACTTGTTGATAGCTAAAACCGAGTAGCATTCCGCTTAGAATCGCGTTTACCTTACCGTCTAGTTCAAGATCGAAGCCAGCTTGTAAGGCGAGCAAAGCTACTGTTGCGTTATGACTAGTAAATTTGCCGGCGTCTGGAGAAATAACACCGCCCATAATTCTTAGTAATGTGCTTTTACCGGCACCATTTCTACCGATGATACCAAGCGACTCTCCTGCGTAAACATCAAATGAAACGTCTTTGATTGCGGTGTAAATCCTTTTCTTAAAAATATTTCTCGACTGGCGATACCTGACGGCAATGTTTTTTAAGGTTAATAGTGGTTTACCCTTTTCGCAGATGTTTAAAGGTTCGACATTGGGTGAGGTTAACTCTGGACTAGGCATCTGAAAAATTACTGTATCGCGAGTCTGGGGTAAAGGCGATCATTTTTTTTAATAAACTTGGACACCAAGAAAATAAGCAAACCGCAAACAACGGCTATGGCAAATAGACTACTCCATTGCGGCCATGAGTCTTGTAGCAAAACGGCTCGGTACTGACTAATTAAATTTGCCATTGGGTTTAGCAAAAAAAGTTCGCGATATTGTTCTGAAATAAGGTCTAGGTTATAAAAAACACCTGAACAGAACATCATCATGCTAAGGCCAATGTCAACCAGGAATCTGAGGTCTGGGATAAAGGGTGTGAGCGCCGCGACGATCAATGAAGCTGCGAAATTCACTATGAATTGAATAACGAGTAATATTGGTAAGGCAAGCCAAGTACTCGAAACGCCATGCGCTAAACCTATGAAAGTTAATAAAACCAGAATTACAATCGACTGCTTAAAGGTATCAACCAGAACTACAATTAGCGGTAGGATCGACTTCGGGAAATAAACCTGTGTGATCAACGGCCCTGCACCTAATATGCTTAGCACGCTGTGGCTCACAATATTTGAAAACCAAAGCCAAAAAACGACGCCAACGGTGAGCTGATAGATAAACGGCCCTTCTCCTCGGCCGAGTAATGCGCTAAAAACGAAGTAGAAGACGCTAATCATCAGGATTGGCTCAACGACCCACCAAAAATAGCTTAGGTAATTTTTAGACGCCTCTGATTTTAAATTACACTTTACTTTGAGGTAAAGGTAAGAGGTGTAACTGCGGTTGATCATGAGTTAGGTATCCGCTTGTTAGGTTGAGCAATGACCATGACAGAACTATTGGTTACCTAGAGAGCTTAAATATTTTTTATTTTTTCTCAAGGCTATTTCATAGTAGTTATCTAATGCCAATTGACGACGTGACTTCTCAGCGACGTTCCATGGAGTTCTGAACATGGACGTTGTTTTGTTTATCAGTTTGAATTCGCTTTTACTTGCGTATCTTACCCACAGGTTCCAATCTTCCAGGTTATCTAGCTCTTCGTCAAAACCACCATGTTCCTCGTAGAGCTCTCTACGGAACAAGATTGACTGTATTGAAATATAGTTGTGATGCATGAGTACCTCTCTATCGAATTCTTGTCGTAACACGTCAGTAGTCGAGTGAGACATTTCAATATAGCCGTCATTAATAGATTCGCCTTTAAGTTTAGTCTCTACGTCCCATGAAAGAGCATAAACGGCGCCAATATCTTGATTTTTTTCTAACTCGCTGATGGACGTTTCGATATGGTCGCAAAAAAGTAAATCGTCGTCGTCAAGAAACATATTGTATTGGCCGCTCGCCAGTTCTAATCCTTTATTCCCAGCATTGCAACGCCCCCGTTTTGGCAATGCTTGATATCGAAAATCTACCAGTGGATGAGCCAAACTAAATTCTTCTATAAGTGCTTGCATGGTGCTTCCACCGTCTTCGACAACTACAATCTCAATATTCGGATAAGTTTGGTTAACTATTGAGGACAAGGCTTCCTTTAAATAGTATTCCCTGCCTTGATAAGTTCTTGTGATAACACTGGCCAACGGACGTTTAGTGCCTTTATGACTTGATTTGGTTTTAGGCTCTGTGTAAAAACTGCCGTCTCTAATCATTTCATAATCCCATCGCCTAAGCGGGAAATGATTCTCCTTGCGTAGACGAGTAGTTAAAAAATAGGGTGTGTTGAATAGAATTTTTCGAATGTTACTAACAATCATAGAGCGCGCTCCAGGCAAGCCGATATCAGCGAATAACAGCTTTGTGTACATGCCGGGAATGCTAATAATGTCGGTAAAGCTGCCATAGCGCATCCTAATATAAGAGTTGGCAAGCGTGCTACCAGCGAATTGCAGCGGCTTAACTTCATCAACGTCTTCATAGGTGTAGTGGTAAACCAAGCTTTTCGGAAAATACTTTATTCTGTAACCATGTGCTCTGAATCGATACGACAATTCGACGTCTTCTCCATACATGAAAATGCGCTTTTCATAGCCATTAACCGCTTCGAAGCACTCTCGACGAATTAGCACACATGCATGGGAAGACCAAGAGGTTTCAAGACTTACTGGGTCATAGTATTTCGGGTGTTCAAAGGGGTGTTGTCGTAATTCCCATGACGCAACATCTAATCCGTCTTTTACAGCGTAAGCTAAAATGTTTGTGATGGCATCTGGAGCAAATTCTAAATCGACATTTGACACTAACACATAGGGCGCTGAGGAGTGTTTGAAGCCTAGGTTGTTTCCTTGACCAAAACCGACGTTCTTATTTTGGTGAATGCTGAACTGTTTGAACTTGCTAGTAAGAAATTTCTTCTGTGTTTGCCATAGTGTAAGTGTTTCATCAGTAGACCCATTTTCGACCACCACCAGTGAAATTTTTGACAGAGGGTAATTTTGATTCGATAAACTGTTTAAAAAGGATTCAATCCACTTACCATTATTGTGACTAACTACAATTATGTCTAAATCCGGTAAGGAGTGCGGCTCCACGACTCCTGTTGAGTGGGACAGCGTTTGACGGTTCTGAATTAACCGATTATGGCAAGCTCTGAGTTCTTTACCATCCAGCTCGCCCTTTACAATGTAGCGCACTCTAAGATAGCTTTGTACAATCTTGTGCCTCAAGATAGATTCCTTAGGTAAGAGATAAACAGCGTTGCGAGCCACTAGTTTAGTTTTGTGTTTAAACAAAAAAAGTAGGCTTTTGTCTTGCCCATTTTCTATGCCTAGAATTTTAGCCGTTCGGCTCACACAGGCTTTTCGAAATTTCACAAAAAAAGATTGCTTTGCTTCACTAAGAATTCGGTATTTCTCAACGATATCCCAGAGGCGCTTTTTCTCTAATTCGAATTCTTTTTCTCTAGCTTCAATTTTCTTGGAATTCGTTTCTTCAGACTGAGATAGCTTGATTTCAAGTTGCTGCAGTGAGATCGAGAAGTTTTGCTTTTCCATTAAGGCGTCTTCAAGTGCCTTGGAAAATTGTGCTGACTTGTCTTGCGCAGAATCGAGTTTAAGTTTCTCCTGCGTTAGTTCGTGTTCCTTCTTACTAAGTTTCGTAGCAATTTGAGTTGACTCAATGGTGAGTCTCTCTAGCTTTTCAGTAAGTGTTTTCGTCGTCTGCTCGCTTTCGACTTGTGCCAATAAGGAATCGGCTTTCGCAGCAGAAAGTGACTCTATCGCATCTTCTTGTTTTTTGATTTTATGCGACTGGTGTTCGTTGGTCTTTGTGAGTTCCTCTATAGAACGAATAAGCCTGCTCTCTTCCGCATGATAGTCAGTAAACTGCGTCGCTAACTGGTCGGTGAGCTTCTGCGTTTCCTTAGTTCCCTGAATTTCAGACTCTCCCAGATAGTCTAATAAAACAGCAACCTCTGAGTCGCTAGTCAGGTCAGCTTGTGTAGTATGAATAATTTGGTCAAATTCATCGCGACTAATTTTTGAAAGCTCAAGCTGCCTTAATGCGCTATATATTGTGTCCGAAAAGCGGTTTTTCTTTGTCGTAG
Source organism: uncultured Arenicella sp. (assembly GCA_937989675.1). Lineage (GTDB taxonomy): Bacteria > Pseudomonadota > Gammaproteobacteria > Arenicellales > Arenicellaceae > Arenicella. The sequence continues at coordinate 6,645 of CALKRK010000069.1, forward strand.
TTGCTTGAGTGTTTTGTTGATGCCGTAGGCGCGGGTCTATAAAGTGTTTTTGGAATGTCTCTATTTCTTGCGCATCTAACGAAGCCGGGTCAATGTTGAGTTGAGTGCAAAGATTATTTATCGCTGATAGCGGATCATTCAATACTGATTCATATCTGATCAACGCCCATTGGTCTTCGTTCATTAAGAACTTAAGGGCGTCCATATAATAACGTATCCATAACCACTGTGATTTTACATCGTTAAAACCATTCCTTGCTTTCAGCGAGGCTTGCACATCGTTAGGTGTTCTATAAGTGAGCACATACTTTGCTTCGCACCCAATTTTTTCGAGTACCGATTGCCAAAAAGGAAGTACACGAGTAGCTCTTGGATCTTTGAATGCCCAAACCGGATGTTGATCCAACCTTTCACGAACTATTGAACAAGCTTTTGTGCTGAGATCAGCTAGTTCCTTTGAGCACAATTCGTTTTTAGTCTTTGCAAAACCGTTTAGTGAGTGCCAAGAAATACCAAGTTTCTCGAATAATTTATTATTGATTTCTACTATATCTTTGTCTTCCCAAAAACCTTTTTCATTATCCGGTGCAGGGCCAATCAACTTACCACCAAGGGGTATACCCATCGATTTCAGCATCCTGGCGACTACACTGGTGCCACTTCGATGCATGCCTAACACGATGTAAACTAATTCTGGGTTCATGGAATGAAGATGCTAGAAGTATCTGTATAAAGAGCACGTACGAGACTGGTCATCAATTCGTAACTGTAGGTTTATTGAACCTTGAGCCACAGACTACCACCGCAATTTTTCATAAATAACGGGCATTTAGAATGAGCAAGTTCGGGAAACTTCAAGGCGAAATAATGGTTAAAGAACTCTATCGAAAGCTTTTGATTATACATTAGCAGTGCTCTGATCAAGTAGAGCTCGTTCCATGAACGCCCTTCATCAATACTCCATCGTTTTGAATACTCAAAAGGGTAGAACATGTCATGTATCATGATATAAACCCCAGAATTCAATCGGGGAATTATTTCGAAAACTTCAAAGCAAACATCGCTGCCGGTTTTAGCTACATGCGAAGAGTCGATAAACAATATGTCATTTTCTTGTAATTCCTCAAACACAGATAGATCCACATTTTGGACTTTGTCTTCAATTAAAGTTACGCGCTGGGTGTCACTTTTGCGTAGTAAATTGTTTAACCTTTGTGGGTAAGGTTCAATGAAAATGAGATTTGTATCTAAATCGAGGATTTCACAGGTGTCTAACGCTAATGCCGACGAGTACCCTGAACCAATTTCGATTATCTTGCTAGGGCGAAGAGATTTTAATTGAGCGTAATAGGTGCACGCGTCACCAAATGAGAATTGATCATTTAGATAATAGTAACGGAGTTGCTCATTGGCTCGCTCAGTAAACGGAATATCAGCCGCCGCATTACTTAAAACGTTCCAATTATTTTGTATTAAGTCGTCATTTAAATTAATACCAAGCAGTGGCCCATCTCTTTCCCGTACGCGATCTAAATGCAGTTCCGCTTCATGCGCATCGGTTATGGGTGAATAGAAGTGTCCCGGTGGTGCAAAAGCATCTTTGTATTCACTCATAATAAATCGGAAATCGTGTTGTGGCTGAATATAATAATTTCTCCAGCGCTAGGCGTTAAAATTGTATCAGAATATGACGATACCTTTATGCCTCTTACTACACTTCCTCTTGTATTTCAGACTTTTTAATCGGAATCGATTATTAGTATTTACGGAATTAATCTAGCCGCGTATTAAGCTTTAAAGTCTCCGGAGCAGCGCAAACCTCATCTGTACAAGCTTGCAGTCGAAGTGTTGTCGATAAGAGTTTGCAATCAGCTGAGTTGAGGGTGGTCAATTTTGCGCTAAATTTTATTGAGCCCTCATAAATCATCAGCTGGTCTTTTTGAAACCCGAGTGAAACGAGTTTTCCTTCTGGGTAACTAGGGTTTTCGATTCCTGTACAACTAGCAGGAACAGAGCTTAGTAAAGATGGAATCAGGTAGTCTTGTAAAACCTCACTAGCGTTAATATGCCAACCGGGTTTAATGTCTATTTCAACCGCTAATTCATCGTCTGACACGCTTGCTTTAGCTTGAACGTTGCCTTTTGCTGCGTATTGAACCGGGCCGTTTTCACCGTCATTTAGTATTGACGCTGCTAGCAACATGCCACTAAGTGATTGAGGGTTTTGTATGATTTGTTTAGAGAACTTGCCGATAACGCGCCGTGCGTAGGAGCGATAGCGGGTCTTCCCGGTACGTGCGTAGAGCTTTGCGAGTAACTGAGCAGCAACGGAATTGCCTGAGGTGATTGAATCGTCGCGCGCGGTTATCAGTGGCACAATAAGCGTGCTTTGGTTAGATTCTCCGCTAATTACGAATGCGCCTTTGTCGTCGTCATGGAACAATTCGATCATCTTATCAGTCAATGTTTCAGCACGCTCAAGCCACTTTGCGTCATCGGTTGCATCGTAGGCGTCTAGCAAAGCGCGGCCCATAAATGCATAGTCTTCTAGAGAGCCTTCCACACGATACTTGTTTGAGGGGATGGTGCGGGCCAAGCCCTTTTTTCTATGCCATGATTTTTCCCACAGTGTGGCCACGGTGTTGATGGCAGAGTCTCGCCAAACTTGGTTGTTGGTTGCCTTGTGCCCTGCCAATAATGAGCTCGCCATTAGCGCGTTCCAGGCGGTGATTACTTTTGTATCAATAGAAGGTGCGGTTCGTGAGAGCCTCTCTTTTTCTAAGCGTATTAAGAGCGGCGGAATATCGCTTGCAGGTGTGGTATCACCGCTTTTTCTAGAAAAAACATTACGGCCTTGGAAATTGCCTGTTTCTGAAAGTGTGAATGTAGCCGATAATGCCCGCAGTTCGTCAGCATTAAAAATTTGCTCAAGTTCGTCATAACTCCAAGTGTAATAGAGGCCTTCACCTTTATCGCTTTCTGCATCAGTCGCAGAGTAGAATCCGCCATTCTCAGCATTCATGGATTGCAACGCAAAGTTGAAAGTTGCCTCTGCTGTTTCTTTATAACGAATGTCGCCGGTAAGCTGATATGCCTTGATGAATACTTCTCCCAATTGAGCTTGGTTGTACAGCATTTTTTCAAAGTGTGGTATCACCCAATCTGAGTTAACCGTATACCGGTGGAAGCCACCGCCAACATGATCGTGTATCCCGCCGTCCATAATTGCGTCAAGTCTGGCCGAGAGTTTGGCAATGGAGTTTTGATCAAGGTCTCTATAAATCTGATCAAGTATAAACAACATTTCAGGCTCTCTTGGGAACCCTGGTTCATTGTTATTAGGTTTCGCGTAGAGGTTGGTAGCAATAGTGTCTTTGGATTCTGAAATCACTTTTCTAGTGATTGCGTTCACTGCTCCTTGTTGTTGGCTTAGACGTTCAAGTGCGAGAGTGGTACGTTTTGCTTGTTCCAATACTGCTGGCCGATTGTTTTTCCAAGTTGTGTTGATTTTTTTAAGTAGGCTGGTTAGCTGATCGGGTGCAATATAGGTGCCACCAAAAAAAGGTTCCGCCTCCGGTGTTACGACGACAGTGAGAGGCCAACCTACTTTTCCACTTAACATTTGCACAGCGTTTAAATAGACTTCGTCAACATCTGGGTGCTCCTCCCGGTCCACTTTGACGGCAACAAAGTTTTCATTGATCAGGTTTGCGATGGTTTCACTTTCAAAACTCTCGCGTTCCATAACATGGCACCAATGACAGGTCGAATAACCAATAGAAATAAACACGGGCTTATCGAGTTTGCGAGCCAGAGAGAAGGCATCGTCGCTCCAGTGCAGCCAATTTACCGGGTTATGTGCGTGTTGCAGCAAGTAAGGTGACGTCTGTTTTATTAGTTGGTTGACGTACTTGGGTTCACCATTGTCTAATTTATGATGAGTTCTTACTTGATACGTTCCGGACTTACTCTTATATAAGTCACGCAGATCGCTCGCGATGGCAACCGTCGATTGAAAGACTAATAAGCATAGAAAAATGAAATTCAGTTTAGATAGCTTGTAACGTTTCATAGATTGCGTGGGTTTTTCTAACTGTGTTAGCCCAAGAAAAATTCCTGGATCGAAGAATAGCGTACTCTGATTGCTTGCGTCTAAAGTGAGAGTCTTCAAGTAGTCGTTTTAGTTGTGATGCTATTTGCGTACTATCTTGGCATTCTACCGTTAGCCCGCCATTGCCACAAACCTCTGCCGTTGCTCCTGTGTTAGATGTGATCACTGGCGTGCCAGATTGCATGGCCTCAAGAACAGGCAAACCAAAGCCCTCATATAAAGATGGGAAGACGAAAGCCGCTGCGCCCGCATATAAGTAGGGCAGTTGTTCCTGAGGTACATAACCTAGATTTTGAACCAGCCCTTTATCTTGGAGGCGTTTTACTTTGCGATTGAGCACCTTGTCTTTCCATCCGCCGCCACCCGCAATTATCATTGGGAATTGCGATTGCAAGGTGCTGCTCAGTGAGCAATATGCATCTAAGGTGCTCTCTAGGTTTTTTCTGGGTTCTAGTGTACCCACAGCTAAGAGATATTGTTGTGCAGTTAAGTTGAAAGGCTCAAGATTGCGCTGGCACTCGACGGCCGAGTAGGGCCTAAATAACTGACTTGCGCCTAAATGGGTGACGCTGATGCGGTCGCTTGAGATGCCAAGCTCTGACATTAGTTCGAGTTTTATCGCGTTGCTGATGGTTATAATGTGTGTGTCGCTATTTATCAAAGCGTCAAAATATCGTTCTAGAAAGCGTACTCGATGAATAGGGTGTGTTTCAGGAAAATGTAAATGAGATAGATCATATACCGTCGTAACCTTTGCAACTTTGCCTGGCTTGAACGCATAGCGAATGTCATGGCAAATTCCTCCATTGTTGATTTGCCATTGCGCGTATCTGTGAAATAAAGCTCGATGAAGCTTTCTCTCAAGTGACCGACTATGAGGAAGTGCGCCAATCAACCTTCTGATCGTACCACTGCGGTAGCTGGTGTCTCTTTCCAAGTATTCGATAAGGCCTGATATTTCTGCACCAACATATTTTCTGGAGTTGGTATAGACGTTTACTTCAACGGTCGAATTGATTGTTGGCCTAGCTAGTTCTATTGCGTATCGCCCAAGCCCGGTCAATGGAGCGCGAATGCCGCTAAAATTATAGATTACTGCGCTCATCAACAGCTTTAACGACTTGTTGCTTCGGTGTAGATTTGGTCGAGCGCTTTAGAAAAGCTATCTTCGGTGAAAAGTTGCTTATATCTTAGCAGGCCGTTCTCTCCGAGTTCTTTAGCGAACTCGGGTTCTTTTGCTAGTCTGGTTATGGCTGCTGCCAGCTCAGATTCGTCTCCTGGCTGGATGGTAATAGCCTCTTTCATGTTGCGCGCGACCCATGGAACAGAGGAGTCTAAATTTGTATTAATAATTGGCTTGCCTGCACTCATCGCTTCTATTTGAACCAGAGCAAATGCTTCGTTTTTCATTACCGATGGCAGCACCAGAGCAACTGAGTGAACGATAAGGCTCGCGACCGTCTTATCGTTAGCATGTGGGTAGAAAGTGATTCTATTTGACAACTCAAGATCTTTCACCAATTTTCTATGTTGTTCTAAGAGTGGTCCGTTTCCTGCGATGACAAGATTTTCTTTGCAATGTTTAAGCGCGCGAATTAGAGTCGCGAACCCTTTATAAGACACATGACGACCAACCGCTAAAAAGTAGGGCTTGGTAAGCTCGTCTATCGGTTTCTCAGTTGGTGTGGCAGGCAGTCCATAAGGAACGTGGCGTACTTTATGAGCGAATTTTCTAAGCCAAAACGATGATGTCTGCATCTTGTCGGAAGTGACAATAATATGAGACGCTCTCTTAAGACTAATATAGCTAAATGGAGCGACAAGCCACTTGAGTTTTTTTTGCGCAACAATCTCAGAATGCCAGTGGATGATAATTGGCGGTGCGAATGGCACAAACATTAGGGCTAAGTCGGCTAATGGAAATGGATAATGAAGAACAACCAGGTCATGCTTGCGTGCGTTCTTAATAACGCTAGAGATCAGTCTTGGGGCGAACGGCATAGAAGCGAACTCGCCATAGGAATATGACCGCAATACGTCTGCGTTACCTATGCGCTCTCGGCGAATGGCTCCATCTGGCCCAGTGGTAACAACGGTGTGTTGGTAGCCGCTGAGTATCTTGGTGATGGCAAACACTACACGCTGCACGCCGCCTTTGATCGGCAAAAATACTTTGCAAATGTGTAGCGCTTTAGGTTTGTTATTGGTTCTCACGATCGAAATGCAACGGGCGCTTTTATTGTGACTTTTGGGTTATTAGTTACTAAAGCCGATGCTCAATAAGCATTGCTGGATTCCATCACTAATTGTCAAAGCTGTGTGTTAGCCAGGCAGATCCAAATCACAAGAGCATTG
>CALKRK010000070.1 GCA_937989675.1 uncultured Arenicella sp.
AGGGATGGGCAAAGATGTTAAGGCGCCGATGCGTGCTTTAATACCGGTTGGTGATTCGGTTAGCCGTACCATGGAATTACGCGTAGCTCTTAGCGATTCAGCTTTTCTAGTAGGTTCTCCAGTACGAGTGTCACTGCCCAGCGCTGAACCCAAAACGGTGGTGGCGATCCCGCGTGACGCCGTGATTTTGCGCACCGATGCTAAATACGTGTTTGTCGTAGATGAAAAAGGAAACGCTCATCGACGAAATGTTCAACTTGGTTATGCCGAGAGCGACATGATAGAGGTCATTGGTGAGGTCACGGCGAACGCCACGGTGATCGTGCGTGGCGGTGAACGGTTGCGTGATGGACAGCAGGTTACATGGAATAGCGATGGCGCGGATAAATCAGGTGCAATGGTATCCAGCGCTCCATAGTATTATTTGATTAGTTGGTGCGAGCTAAAATCGTGATCTGAGAGATTTGAAAATACGATTCTGTTCAGGCTTGGTTGTGGTCTGAGAATTCCTGCATACTATGCAGATCATGAGGCCTTCCCATTTATTAAACTGGCTATTCAACCCCCCCTTGTTAGGTGGTCTGCTTTTTGTTGGATTCTTGATCTACTACGTACATGCTGCGCTAAGCTTCCCAACGTTGTTTAATGTGGATAATCACTTAAATCACGCGGCTACTCGCTATATCAGTGAACACTTAAAGCTTCCTGTAATACACGATGTGGAAAATAGAGAAATCGAGTTTTCCAAAGATGGTGCTACTAGGTTACTCAGGCCACCCTTTACGTATATCGTTTCGGCAGCCGTTGCAAAAGCGAGTGAGGGCATGGTTGAAAGCAATATTCGGAAGCAGCGGCTAGGCGCCGCCTTATTAGGGGCATTGACGGTGCTCACCGTGTTTGTTGGGTTTCAACTCGCTTTTCAGCAAGTGAGCTTGTCTACCTTGGGTGCCACCGCTATTGGTTTGTTACCAAAATTTGTTTTTCTCTCTTCTTGCAATAACGACGATATTGGGGCAATTTTTTCAGTCAGCCTCCTATTTGCCAGTGTTCTTGCTTTAAGGCGATACGGTGCGAGCACTAAAGTGTTATTTGCTCTGGCTTTCTCGCTTGGACTTGTGCTGCAAACCAAATATACGGCTTGGCTAGTTTTACCGTGGTTTGCTCTATATAGCGCGGTGTTGTTAAGCGGCTGTTGGCAAAGATTGTTGAAGTTAATGCCGTTGTTGCTTTTGGTTTTCATAGCCTCTGGCGGCTGGTGGCTAATCTTTAATATGGCCAACTATGGCCTTAATGATCCAACGGCCCTTAGACATGCCGCGGAGTTGCAAAGAGAAATTACCGGTCAAGAACCTAATCAAACCGGCTATGCGTCGACGGGTGTTAGCTACGCGGGCCTACTGCTAAATCATGATCAGTTTCTTAGCAAAAGTTATAAGTCCTTTATTGGGTACCTTGAATGGATAGAGCTTGACATCGGTGCAGCAAGTTATACTTTCTATGGTTTGCTAATGTTGCTAGGGCTTGGCTTTGCGATATTTCGAGTTCGTGCTAATTGGCGCAATAGGCAATATTTCGAGCTGATTATCTTATTAATGATTACCAGCCAGTTTTTATTCTATGTCCATCATAATTGGGCCCGCGATATACAACCTCAAGCGCGCTATGTTTTGCCAATTATTGTGCCTTTGCTGTATCTATTTACTGAGTTGTTGAGGCGCGTACCTAATAGTCTGATTGAACTGGTTGTTAGTGGAAAGAGACTCGGTTTTAGGGTGTTATCCACGTTTGGGCTGCTTTTCATTTGTTTATGTGTGCACGTAACAACCTTTGCGAACTATGTCGTACCCAGTTATATCCAAGAGCACTATCAAACATCTCTAAAGCAAACCGCAACGTTCGCTGGTGACTATTTTGTTACCAAGGCTCCAAGTGATGCAGTTTCATTTGGGCAAAACCAGGGGTCGGTGATTTTGCGCCGCGTAGGTACAACGCCAGCAGAGCTTTTGTTAAACAGTGATTTTTGTGATTCATTGCCGAAGAATTCACTAATCTCCATCCATATTTTCTCGCCAGCCAAAGGTGGTCTTCATTTACGAGTCGATGTGAATGGTCATGGCGACTATGACAAGATTAGTTGGAAACCGGTTATTGAAGGTGACAGTGTTGTAAATTTCGCTGCGAATTCTCAGCAATGCTCTAGAGCTAAGCTCACCTTAGCGAAAGGTACCTATGAGCTTGTCATAAAGCAGATAACGATTAGCGAACTAAGAATAAATCAACACAGCCGGCCCATTTGATAAGCTGAAATGACGCAAGGCTTCGTGTAACAAATTTTGACAAATTGAAGTTTTTTAACACTTGTGTTACAAAATTGGTTCTGATTCCTAATTCGTATTACCGTTTACGGAAGTTTCAGGGGTTAGTGGGTAAAACATATGTAGGTGGGTTGGTGAAATAGGGGGCTTTGCATTCGTGGCAGCATGTGACCACGTGCTGCTTTGCGATTATTAAAATAATAGAGACCGATAATGAAAAATACCGCTTCGATATTTCGAGCCTTAACGCTACTCGTTCTGATTAGCTTATTAGGCAGTATTCAACATGTTTATGCACAGTCTGAGCCAGATTTAGGGTTATGCCCGGAAGGTTATGAACAAGGCCTTATTTCCACTGGGTTTGTAGACTGTTACGACACAACAAGGGCAACAAGTCAGCGTGAAGACGCTGAGTTTGACAGGCTCCAATTAGAAGCGGTGTGCGATACCGTGCCAAACTCAGAGGTAACGAATTCTGAGATATTAGTCACTGGTTCAGGTAGATTCTTTGCTGAAGTAACTTGCACAATTGCAAGACCAATACCAGCTGGCACCATTCTTTGCCCTGATGATTCAGAGGAAGTGTTACGAGCATTTGATACTCTTGTTTGTAAGTACTTTGGTAATACGGTAGCTACCGTTGCCGAAGGGCAGGCGATTATCACTGCACAAACAGCGGAGTGTGCTACGTTTCCGAATGGTCGAGTTCTTAAGTCTGGGATAGGTGAGGGCACTATTTTGGAAGACACATCGTTTTTCTTTACATCACTTGCCTGTGCGATAGAAATTGACGCTTTGGATGTTATAGAGTGCCCCTACAGTTTCGATGAAATTTCACGCGATGAAAATGAACTTATATGCAGTAGTCGCGCTGATGAATTTGAAACTGAGGAAGAAGCTACACAAGAGAATATGGAAGCGAGGAATATTTGTACGAGTACAACGGCGGGTCTTGGTTCGGTGCCAGAATTTATCATCGGGCGTTCTACCAGTAATGAATTGTTTTTTAGTAATGTTGAATGCCTCGTTCGTATACCTCGATATGCTGATTTCGAAGATGCGTCGGTTGTTCGTGCCTGTGACGCAAGCTGCACAGAAGAAATTGAACAGTCTAGAAACTGCGTTAACGGTGGTACTGTTGGTGGCCCTGGCTGTGTTGAGTCAGATACTCAAATCATTGAACGGAGATGCAACACCGGCACCAATGCGGATGGGCTTTGCCCATTAATTCTTGCTCCGTCAACGGTTGTGCCTTTGTTGTTAGATGATGAGGAAGATTAGTCTGTAGATAGGAACACATATTGTATTGTTGTTTAGAAAGGCGTGCTGTGCTGGGGTTGTCTCAGTCGCACGCCTTTTTTGAAGATGTAGTACAACTGTTGAGCTTTTTTGCCAATCTATTATTTATTGTTAGCACTCGATAAATTTAGGTGTAAAAATAACCAGGGATGCTTTGACAAGGTTACTTCCCCGTAATATATTCTCAGCTCGTTCAGTATATTAATAATTCTAAAATTTGGTGGGGTTGTGTGTTCTCCATTTGAGTGTGTGTAGTTGGGCTTTGGATAAGCGCTCTCAGGTTGAGTACGTAATGGAGTATGGCTCAGGGTTTCTCTTTATTAAGAAGTAAATCATTTAAAATGTTCGGTAACGCATTGTTACTGAACGCTTTTATATGGTTTTCTGTTAGCGCAGCGAGTGTTGATATTCGTGTTGCGGATTCAGGTTCCCTTGAAAATTCGTCGCTTACTAATTATGTAGCGGAAATATCTCAATGTGCTGATTTAATTGCTCTAAATGTGGGTAGTGAAGAGCACCTTGATGCGGTAGACCTAAGCTCAATCAGCATTAGAGATGGGCAAGCAGATCGTTGCTTTCACCCGTTTAGTCTCAGTGGTGCCGCGCGACTTTCCCCCAAAGTTCAGCTGGAGCGTGCGGACGGTTCTAAGGAAGTATTTACTGAAACCTTCGTTAGCGAGAGAATTCAGCCCAAAATCGAATATCAAGGCATTGCTATTTTTGGCGACGGTGCCGAGCAACGACTGGTTCTTAC
>CALKRK010000071.1 GCA_937989675.1 uncultured Arenicella sp.
ATCGATAAATTCGCTCACCTTTGCGGTGACATTATGCTCCTTGTAAAGGGCTGATACCTGCTCATTACGCCCCCGCCCGGATTGGTGCCAGATAGAAACGGATTGCAACGAAAGTTGTTTAAACACGCTTGGCAACTTTACGTTGAAAGAGTGCGCGCCCTGACTTCCTCCAATAACCAACACGTTAACGGCATTCATGTCCTGTGCGTCATTTGTAACGGCCTCGGTCGAAATTGATTCGCGCACGGGGTTACCAACCCATTTTGCGCGTGCTGGCAGACCGCCTACTTGCGGAAAGCCGGTCAATACGCGGTTGGCGATTTTCGCTAGATACTTATTGGTCAACCCAGCTACCGCGTTTTGCTCATGCACAACCAAGGGGCGCCCCATCATACGTGCAACCAGGCCACCCGGGCCGGCGACAAAGCCGCCCATACCTAAAATACAATCTGGCCGAACACGGCGTATAACGCCCACACTTTGCCACATAGCTCTAAGCAGTTTAAAAGGTGCGAGAAGAAGACTTGCGGCTCCTTTACCCCGCAAACCTTCAACGGTTACCCACTCAATTGGAATATCATTATTTGGTACGACGCTGGCCTCTAAACCACGACGCGTACCAAGCCAAGTAATTTCGACACCAGAGCTCTGCAATGACTTTGCCACAGCGAGCGCCGGAAACACATGACCGCCGGTACCTCCAGCCATAACCATCAACTTAGAAGGGCCACTCATGCGATGCCTCCCTTCTTAAGCTCACCGGTACGATTCTGACGATCAACACCGAACAACAAGCCAATAGCAATACAGCACACCAACATACTGCTGCCACCGTAACTAATGAACGGCAAAGTCAGACCCTTAGTTGGAAGCGCACCGAGATTCACACCAATGTTAATCACCGCCTGAAAAACTAATAGAAAACCGATGCCTTGTGCGAGCCGCGCCGCGTAAATTCTCCCAACCAATTCAGCAGCTCGCGAAACGGCAAGGGCGCGATGCAACAACAGTGCGTATAAAACGATAACAAGCAAAATTCCAATCAACCCAAGCTCTTCACCAATCACGGCCAAGATAAAGTCATTATTTGCGTGCGGAAGGTAATACAACTTTTGAATACTCGCACCGAGGCCCACGCCAAAAATCTCACCTCGACCGACCGCTATTAGCGCCTGAGTGAGTTGAAAACCAGACCCATAAGGGTCCGCCCAAGGGTTGAGATAACCCATAAAACGTTCCACTCGATACGGTGAAGTGATAATCATGAAATACATCGCAATGATGATGGCGGTCAGACATAACAACGTGTGAGAAACGCGTATTCCACCGATAAACATCATCAAACCAACGGTGGCTGTCATGACCACAAAACTACCGAAATCTGGTTGCATCAACAGTAAGCCGCCCATAATGGCAATGACGACTGCGATATTAACAATGCCCTTGGAAAACTGTTTGATTTCGGATTGGCGACGAGTCAAATAGCTAGCGGCGTACAGTACAATCGCAACTTTAGCGAACTCGGCTGGCTGCATTCGAAAACCTGCGATAGAAAACCAGCGCCTAGAGCCGTTAACCTCAACCCCGATAAATAACAACACGATCAATGAAAGCACCGCAATAGCCAATAAGGGCAAGCTCAGTTTCTGCCATACCCAAACTGGGACGCACGCCACGCCGACCGTTAGACAGACACCAAGCACAACATGTATTAGTTGCCGCCAGAAATGTGACGTATTGGTGCTTAAGTCCTGATCACCCATCGCAATGGTCGAAGAGAACACCATAACCAGCCCCAACATGAGCAAGGAAATGAACACTCCGAGTAGCACTGAATCCACGCCAGCGGCATTGTCTTGCGGCGCAAAGCGGGTTGCCTGGAGAGAACCAGAGGTCATAGCTGCCCCCGCTTCTGCCAAGCGTAAACACAGTCGGCAAACACATCGCCACGTTGCTCGAAGCTAGTAAACATGTCGAAACTAGCGCAAGCAGGTGACAACAACACAACACTATTTTCTTGAGCGTGCTCACCGGCAAGATTTACCGCGCTTTGCATATCTGGCACTCGCATAATTGGCAAAGTGCCTTCAAGCGATTGTTCGATAAGCTCTGCATCTTCCCCCATCAGAATCAACAACTTGATGTTTCCGGTAATGGCTGAGGCAAGCTCCGAAAAATCGGCTCCCTTACCCTGCCCTCCAGCAATCCAGACAACCGGCGATTCCAAATTTCGAAGCGCAGTACTAGTCGCACCGACGTTGGTAGCTTTGGAATCGTTCACCCAAATGACACCATTGTCGGACAACACAGTTTGCATACGATGCGGCAATCCTGAAAAAGACTTTACCGCGTCCACTAAAGGTGGCAACGGCAATGCGAGAAAATCAACCAATGCAAACGCGCTGAGCACATTCTTAACATTGTGCAACCCTGCAAGAGGTACGTCTCTTAGCTTCATCAGCCGTTGGCTGCCTTTCATAAGCCAACGATTATTAGATGCGCGTACCACACCAAACTCGGCATCATTGGCAGGCTCATCCAAATCGAAATTCAGTAGCTCGCTAACATTTGTAATTTGCTTTAATTGCTCATCATGCCTTGGCAGCACTGCACGCCTAGCTCCTCGCATAATGCGAGCTTTAGCTAATACGTAGTCTCCCACCGAATCGTAACGATCCATATGGTCTGCGCTAATATTCAGAATCGCTGACGCTTCGGCAGGCACTTGCGAGGTAGTCTCGAGTTGAAAGCTCGACAATTCAAGCACCGCGATATCGTAGTGGGCCTTGTCAGTTAAGGCATCCAATACTGGGTGCCCAATGTTTCCAGCCACCAACACATTCATCTTAGAAGCCTTGAGCATTTCACCAACCAAGGTAGTGACCGTGCTTTTACCGTTGGAACCAGTAATCGCAATTACCGGCTTGATGTTCTCTTGAAGAAACAACTCAACATCACCGACAATATGTGCACCCTCTCGCTTAGCCGCAAGCAACATGGGCTCTTTCAAAGCCACTCCAGGGCTTGCAACGATCAGGCTCGCGTCCTGCAAATTCACAGCTTCAAACGCCCCAAAGACAGCTGCAACTTCTGGATAGCGTTTGGTCAGTTCATCTGCCAACGGCGGTGTATTCCGCGAATCAAGCACGGTCACGCTTAGACCTCGCTCACGCAGGTACCGCACTACACTAAAACCAGTCACACCTAGGCCAATCACAGTCGCAGTGCGATACTGATCGGTCAAGGCTTGCTGAGGATTGTAGGCTTGTAGGGTCATTTGATTATGGTTACCTACCGAACCTTTAAGGTTGCTAAACCAATAAGCACGAGCACTAAACTAATAATCCAAAATCGCACTATCACGCGCGGCTCTGGCCAGCCCTTGAGTTCAAAATGATGATGAATGGGCGCCATACGAAAAATTCGCTTGCCAAACATCTTGTAAGAAAAAACCTGCAAAATCACCGATACCGTTTCCAACACGAAGATGCCGCCCATAATGAACAAAACAAGCTCTTGCCTGACAATCACCGCAACCACCCCTAAGGACGCGCCAAGCGAGAGCGAACCGATGTCCCCCATAAACACTTGTGCTGGGTAGGTGTTAAACCATAGAAACCCCATCCCGGCACCCACTAGAGCGGCACAAAATATTGCCACCTCACCAGCACCGGCAATCTGCGGTATTTGTAGGTATTCGGAGAAGATCGCATTACCCGATAAATAACAAAAAACCGCCAATGCACCAGCCACCATCGCAGTAGGTACAATCGCCAAGCCATCCAAGCCATCGGTCAAATTCACGGCGTTACTAGTGCCGACAATTACAAAATACGTCAAAGGCACGAACAAAATGCCTAACGGCCAAACCACACCTTTGAAAAACGGAATAATTAATGACGTCTCTATCGGCGTTTCAGCGGTGTAATAGAGAAAGACAGCCGCAATTGCGGCGACAATACTTTGGCTTAAAAATTTATTACTCGACCCCATACCCTTTGGGTCTTTGTTTACCAATTTTTGATAATCGTCATACCAACCAATCACACCAAAAAAGAAACAAGTGAACAGAGTAATTTGCACATAACGATTGGTTAAGTCGGCCCACAAAAGCGTCGCAAAAATTACCGATGCCAAAATCAACAAACCACCCATTGTTGGTGTACCCACCTTATCAAAGTGAGTTGGCGGGCCGTCTTGACGAACAGTTTGCCCGATTTGGTGATACCTTAGTTTTCGAATCATAACCGGGCCAACCATAAGTGAAATAGTTAGGGCGGTAAGAACAGCACAAATGGCTCGCAGCGTCAGATACTGAAAGACATTAAAAAAGCTATAGTGCTCAGCCAATAATTCAAAGAGTGCAAAAAGCATTAATGATCCCCCGGCGTCGAGTCAGGTGAGGTATGTGATTCGGATTCCAAAGCATTCAAAAGCGCGACTACCACATTCTCCATTTCGGCGGAGCGCGAGCCTTTTACGAGCGCCGTTCCAGTGGGCAAATTGCCGTGCAAGTGGCGAATCAGCTCAGCCTGAGTTGTAAACGCCTTTGCGCCAACACCGAAGCCATCAGCGACTATTTGAGCGTAATCACCGCAAGCGTAAAGCCTTTGCACACCATTTAGCGCTGCCATTTCACCCAGTTTGCGATGCTCATCGCTCGCTGTTTTGCCCAACTCAGCCATGTCACCCACAATCAGCGCGTTTTCCTTGGTATCCGCAAGCACTTCTATCGCCGCTCGCATAGACTCAGGATTTGCGTTATAGGTGTCGTCGATAATAGTTACACCGCCAGCACTGTGAAAATTCATCCGGCCTTTGACTGCCCGAAAACTTGCCAAGCCAGCTTGTATCGCCGTAATGGGTACATTCGCGGCAAGCGACACGGCGATAGCCGCCAATGCATTGCTGGCACTGTGCTGCCCGACGGCTTGCAAGCTCACTGAAAAAGATTGATCTCGCGCAGACACATCTAGGTCTAACTGTTGATCTTTTTCATGATACGCAGCCGTAACATCCGCATCGCCCGACAAACCAAAGCTTGTAATTTGATTTGATGTCACTAAGCCACGCCATAAATCTGCGTGCTTATCATCATTATTGATAACCGCCACCCCATCGGTGGTAAGGCCCTCAAATATCTCGCCCTTCGCTTGCGCTACGGCCTTGATCGTTCCTAAACCTTCAAGGTGCGCCGCCGCCGCGTTATTGACCAAAGCAATAGTTGGGCGCGCGATATGGGTCAGGCGTGATATTTCTCCAGCGTGATTCATCCCCATTTCAACAATCGCATACTGATCATCTTTGGTGAAGTTCATGATTGTTAAAGGCACGCCAATTTCGTTATTAAGATTGCCCTTAGTAACAACGCCTTTACCGACTTCAGCGAAAATACAGCTGAGCATTTCTTTTACGGTTGTTTTACCGACACTGCCAGTAATGCCAATCAATGGAATCACAAATTGAGATCGCCACCACGCTGCTAGATCTTTTAGGGCCTGATGAGTACATGCGACGGTAACACTGGGTAGCGCGGTCGGCACAGATCGCTCAACCATGACGGCTCCAGCGCCAGCTTTTTCAGCATCGGCCACGAATTCGTGCGCATCAAAGTTCTCACCTTTAAGCGCAACGAACAATCTACCTGTGCAATCTTCACGGGTGTTAATCGATACATTCTGCAGCATCACATCCGCCCCTGTCATGGTGCCCCTCACTTGCTCAGAAATTTGCGACAACTGCATCATGCAGCCACCCCCATTGCCTTAGCTACCTGCTCTCGATCTGAAAACGGGTGGCGCACATCGCCAATTTGCTGGGTGGTCTCGTGCCCCTTGCCAGCGACTAACACCCAATCAGTATTGGCTGCATTTGAGACGGCCCACGATATTGCCTCCGCACGATCTAGAATTACTTTTGATTCGCCTTCAATTCCACATTGAATTTCGGCGGCGATATCAGCCCCTTTCTCTGACCTCGGGTTATCGTTAGTCACAATTAACACATCAGCACAACGCGCGGCCGCGCCCCCCATAACTGGGCGCTTAGCCGCATCACGATCACCACCACAGCCAAAAACACACCAAAGCTGGCCAGTGCAATGTTGTCTGACTGAAATCAGTGCCTTTTCTAATGCGTCTGGCGTATGCGCATAGTCAATTACTACCGAAGGCTTACCTTCTGAACTCACTAGCTCCATTCGCCCTGGGGCAGGCTGAAGCTTAGCGACAATCGTCTGTATTTGTTCAACTGGCGTGCTCAAACCCAATAAGGCGGCAACCAGCAACTCGATATTCGGAATATTGACCTGACCAATCAATGGGGTGGTGATTTCGAATTCGACCCCAGCGCCCTCAATGACGAGATTAATACCATGCTCACTTAGCACAACGTCATCGGCGTAAACATCACCCGACTCGCCGTATTGAACGATAAACTCAGCATTGGCCACGTCCACCAGCGAGCGCCCCATCTCATCAGCCGCATTAGTCACCACCAATTCAGAAGCAAAGTCGGTAAACAAACGGCGTTTTGCAGCGGCGTATGAAGACATATCACCGTGATAATCTAAGTGGTCGTGCGACAAATTCGTAAATAGCGAACAGAAAAATTGCACGCCATTTACGCGCCCTTGATCCAAGGCATGCGAAGACACTTCCATGCACACCTGGGTTATGCCCTGTTCTCTAAACTCAGCTAATCGGCGATGAACAGAGATCGGGTCAGGCGTTGTCTGCGCAGCCGTGTCCAGAGCACCTATTTTGCCAACCCCGATCGTGCCAATCATGGCGGCCTGAAGCCCAAGCTCAGTCAAAGCCTGAGCCAGTAGGAAACAACAGGTGGTCTTGCCGTTAGTGCCCGTTACACCAAATACTTGTAAATCACCGCTTGGCTGCCCATAAAACTCATGTGCCAGATGGCCAACCTGATGCCGTAAACCAGAAACTGGAAATGCATCAATGCTTAAGTCTTTAGGCAGCTCAAAATCTTCCGGCTCATAAAGCACAGCGGCCGCCCCCGCTTGTTGCGCCTGGGCGATGTAGTTTCGTCCATCTGCAGCGTCACCTGGATAAGCAAGGAACAGTGCACCGGGCGCTATTTCGCGACTATCAATGCTCAAAGAAGACACAACAAGCTCGTTATTGCTTGAAACACCCACTAGAGCGACCAGATCAGCCAGCTTCATTGAATACGCCATTAGCCCCCTCCTCCAGTCGCGCTTTCCGCTCCTAACTGGGCCACATCTTCCGATGGGCGAGAGATCATTAATTTCGGCTTTTCTTCTGGCTTTTCAATTCCATCAGGGGCAACGTTTCGAAAACGCAGCGCACCCTCTACAACGCTCGAGAACACCGGCGCTGCAACCAAACCACCATAATAGTC
>CALKRK010000072.1 GCA_937989675.1 uncultured Arenicella sp.
TTGGGGTGGGTTGCTTACCCAAAATTTGATGTGACATAATTAACATTATTTATTGCGAATGATAATCATTCTCATTTAAAAGCCTAGCATTGTCAAGCCTATAAGGCTTACGGATAGTTTAATCTTGGTGTTTTGAGATAAAAGTGTCTAAATCAAGCTGCGGTTGACGCACTATTACTATTAAGGTGTGAGAATCCTTCTCGAGAGCGAAACCAGCCTCTCCTTCAACCCGTTTTCAGGTTTAACTAAACGCAGGGGTTTGAAATGGAGTGATTTGAGTGCGGCCACCCAGTTCTTTTTCCAGTTTCTTCTGTAGAATTTGTTTGACCTCACATGTACATGCGCCGCACACGGTGCTCACTTCCAAGCGATCTTGCATGGCATCAAAGGAGGTGACTCCCTCGTCGACGGCAGCTCGGATTTCGTGGTCAGTGACCGATTTACAAAGGCAAACAAACATGGATATTAGATCTTAATTGCGACTATGAAAAGAATTCTATCATGCCTAAATGAGATTGTAAATGCGAATCAGTCTCATTTGCTTTAGCGGCTGTCGAAATTTACCGATATTTTGGTAAGCCAATCATCTATATGAGGTGTTCTACGCTTGGTGAGACTACGTTAGCAATTTTGGTACCGCCATAGGGGAGTGGTTTCACATACGTGCCAGAAGAAATTCTTCTGATGCTGAGATGATAATCTAAGAAATTGGTGGGCAATTTTTTTGAGTTCCAATAGGTCGAGCTAATAGGATCGATTTAGCTCGACCAAGGTATTACTTTTCGATTCGAACCGTTCCGCTCATGGTTTCGATTTCGACTGAGGCGGAGCCTTTTCCGACCTTGAATTCCATTGAGCCAGAAAACGCGAATGATTTAGTTTGCTTGTCATCGGTAATCAGGTTGCGGATGTCTCCGCCTGGGCCGGTGTCAATTTCAAAGCTGGCGTCAAGATTGTCATTGAGAAACTTCAGTTCGATATCGCCACTGACTGTGTCGGCATCCAGCTCACCGCTTTTCATAAGGAAAAGGTTGGCTTCGATATCACCTGACACAGTTTCCAGTTCCACGTGGTCAGCTTCACCAATATCGGCCTCAATGCTACCCGACACAGATTGAGCTTCGAAAAACTTGGATTTCACTTTAGCTTCAATATCGCCACTAACTGATGCCAACGTTAACTTGCCAGTACTGTTGAGTGCGGTCACGTCACCGCTTACCGACTCTAAGTCAACCTTGCCACGCCCGCCTTCCAAAGTGATGTCGCCACTCATGGTGCTGGCAGAGACCGAGCTATTCATGCCGGTGATAACAAAGGAGCTTGAAGCACCTTCGGTATAGATTTTACTCTGTTTAGGCGCATACACCGTGAGTTTGGCGTAGCCCCCGCGCTTATGCCCGCCCCAAAAACCGTGCTTAGATTCGACCTCAATCAAAGTGTCGTCACCGCCGGTTTTGAACACGAAGTTCTCTATATCTGGCACTTGCCCGGTCACTCTCACGGAAGGTTTGTCCCAGCCTTCAACGACCACCTTGCCCTCGATCACCTCGATTCGGATATCGCCGTCCCTATCGACTTCTAAGGTTTTGTCTACGCGTTCTGCGTTGGCGTTGAATGCCAAACACAGGAGTAAAAGCGTTAATATTGTTTTCATTATTTGCCTCGCTAAATGGACATGCCATTCTTTGCTTTGAATTTGTTCAGGAGTTTTAATTCTTCCTGATACGTTCTTGCTAACATAGTTGAGTAATTCTTATTAAGAGGTTGCGCGAGTATGGCCTTTTTTAATTCTAATGACGCTTCGTCAATCGTTAGCAATACTGCACGCACCTCGGCTACTGTGGTTGGGTCGATTGCGCCAAGTTCGCCGTCTAACAATGCGACAAACTGAGCGCGTACATGTTGGTGTTGTTGTTCAATCAAGCCTATTTGGCTCTTCTGAAACTCGATAAAACTCTCTTGCATCGCATACGTCTGCTGGGTGCGCTGGTACGACATGGTCGACATAATAAACGCGCCAAGTGCGAGCATCATACAGGCCGCCATTGATATTGGTGCCCAGCGAATTGTACGAGTGCGAGGATGAACATTGGGTTGAGCTGACAAAGGTTGAACTTCTTCGTCATGCTCTAACTGAGGCTTGCCCGCAAAGCGGATATTTGAATGGATGTCAGGCCAAAGGTCGCGTTCCGGTTCAATGTCCCACTCGAGGGAGTCTAGAATCCGCATTGCTGAGTAGTCGTTTCGTTTGTCATTCATAATCTATTCTCTTAAGCTGCTCGCTTAGCGAGGTAAGCCTTCGCTCTGTGCAAATGCGTTTTCGAGGTGCCAACCGCCATGCCAGTGGCTTCCGAAATTTCATTGTGCTTATAGCCCAAATACTCATGCATAATCAGCACCACCCGCGCTTGTTCTGATAAACCTCTCAACGCCTTCTCAACATCGCTGCGATGATCTTCAATATGTTGTACACCCAAAATATGTTCATGAGCATGATCGTCAAAATTCTCTTCTTGCCATTTCGCCTGCTTGCGCATATGCCCGATAACAACATTGCTGGTGAGCCGATATAACCAGCTACTGAAAGCGCTGTCGCCGCGAAAGCTGCCTATTTTCTGCCATGCTCGAATAAACGCTTCTTGAGCCAAATCTTCAGCCAAATCTTTGCGGCCACACATTCTCAGGCACAGTGCGTAAACCTTCCCCACATTATCGCGGTAGAGCAGTTCAAACGCTGTGTGGTCGCCGTTCTTACACCTTAAGACCAGTTGAGACTCTTCTTGTTGCAAAGTTTTTTTCTCTTATGTTTAAAAGTAAGACGGGTGATTAGGAGAAAAGGTTTACACAGCCTACCAAAAAAGCACAAAAAAAGGCGGCGTTCCGATGAACGCCGCCCACAAAACGGTTGGTGGTAGCTAGTTTAAGCCGAAGGAGAGAGAGCTCTACCAGCGATACCAACCGCGATGCCCGATGAAAACGGCTGTGGTCATCGAAGGAACTTTAAAGGTGCCGTTTGAAAAGGATGACTGACGCGTGTGCCAGTCCACAGACCATCGTTGAACCGGGTGCAGAGTGTAATGACGAGCATCCAGTGCGTCGCTATTGAACTCGATTTCCTGGTTAGAGCCGTTGAATAGCACTACTAATTCCCGGTTTCGCCAAAAGCCATCGTTCTTTAAATGCATGGCGATTAAACCTGGAGTTTGAGTTGGGCCGGTATTAAGAAACGCGACATTTTGCATCACACTCTCTTTATCACGCATGCGAAAAAGTGAGGAGCTATAGCGAATATTTAATAGCTCGCGAAAATACCGGGCCGATTTGTATTGCAGCCAGCGTGTTGGTTCTAGCTCGGTGTTCGCTAATAGGGGCGCCATGATGTCCCAATTGTCGAGGTTCTTTTCAGCTATAGGCAGGCCTTTTCCCCAGCCAGATTCATTGAAGGTCCAATCAATGGCATTAAACCAATCGCCCGAATTGTAACTGTCGCGGTCCATTGATTTAGATCGCAGAAAGTCTTGCCCGGCGTGGATAAATGGAATGCCTTGGCCAAGCATAACCAGCGAGCTACTGAAGTTTTGCATGCGTGCACGATCTGCAATCGATACGCTGTCTGGCGCTTTTAATTGAATGCCATCGAGTAGGGTTTCGTTATCATGCGCGGCGATGTATGCAATTTGTTCTTGCGGGTCATCCGTATAGCCAGTTGGTAGCCCTGAGTAGTCAATCTCATACGCGGAGAGCACCTCGCCTGTGTGGGTTTCAAAAGTGTAATCCTTGAGCCCACCGGTTAAGCTGCTGCGCGTGCGATCGGTTAAGACTAACAGTTCACTTAAACGATCGTCGCCGATGCCATTTGGGTTAGTGTGCAAGCCGTTACCGAAGCCCTGATCACGATACCCGCCAAAAGGATTGCCACCACGAATGGCATCGCGGCCTCGATCATCAAATGAACCGATGCCGGTGCCCGCCATGTTGATCTGTGTGGCTTGCTCAAAGCGCGCGTTGTTAGCAACTTCTCCAAAGTTCCAGCCCTCTCCATAGAGGTAAATGCTCTTACCATCGACACCGTCTTTACGATAGGTGAGCGACTCCAACGCTGCTTTAACATTCAGAATGTTCTGCTTGGTGTGATGGCCCATAATGTCAAAACGGAAACCGTCAACTTTGTAAGCTCTAGCCCAGACCAATAGTGAGTCAATCATGAGCTTTTCCATCATCCGGTTTTCAGAGGCGGTGTTTGCGCAACACGTACTCATCTCCAAGCCACCATCGGCGTTATAACGGTAGTAGTAGCTTGGTACGATTTTATCGAGTACAGATTGATCAAATTGCCCGAAGGATGATGTATGGTTATACACCACGTCCATCACCACGCGCAGGCCTCGTTTGTTCAGACTCTTTACCATCTGACGAAACTCTTTAATGCGCGTTACACCATCAGGGTTGGTGCTGTAGCTGCCTTCAGGTACGGTGTAATGATATGGGTCATAGCCCCAGTTAAAACCATCTTGGTTTTGTACCTCAGCAACGGCGGCTTGCTGCTCCGCTGAGTCAGGCGCCAACAAACTAAGGTCATCGGGTGTGCTGATGTGCTCGGATTTGTTTTCGTTAACTGACGCTATATCGAATGCTGGTAATAGATGAATGTGCGTTAAACCTGATCGTGATAAGCGGCGCAGATGGCGCATGCCACGGCTACGAAGCGCGCTAAAAGCGTTGAAAGTGCCGCGGTCCTGCTCTGGTACGGTCTCGTCGTTAACGCTGAAATCGCGTATATGCAACTCGTAAATACTGATGTCTTCCGGTGCACGCAAACGCGGCTTATGCAATCGCTGCCAGCCTCGCGGTTGTAGGTCTGCGTCATCTAGATTTACAAACTGGCTAAGCTGGCTGTTGGTGGACAAGCTTAGTGAGTACGGATCGGTAACGTCATTCACTTCTACCGCTTTGGTGATATTGGTGTAAACCGTCACTCGGAACTTATAAAATTTTCGATTCCAGTCGCCGATATCTTCCGCCGCCCACACGCCGTTGGAACGATCTTCAAGCATTGGCACAATCGCACTTGGTTCGGTTTGATCGCTGCTATCAAACAGCAGCAGTTCAACGTGCTGAGCCGTTGGCGCCCAAACATACGCGGACACGTTGTCGTCTTCGACTACCGGCCCTAAGGTGCCATCAAAATAGAATAGATCATCTAGAGCTCCGGGCATCTGAATGCTGGTGGCGTCTTTCAAATTGCCTTCGGCATCCAGCACTGAAAGCGCGAGCTGTGATTTCACTAGCTGTCGGCGCGTACCGTCATCGACGCCAGCGAAGCTGATTGCCGAGTAAGAAGCCAAGTGTCGAAACTGTGCTTGTAACTCGGTTGACAAGGCTCCTGACGCGGCGAGATTATAAGTATCTCCGCCAGTGACGCCTTCTGGAGTCAGTGTTAACTCAGCGGTTGTGCTGGCATGTAGAAATAGTCGGTCGCCGTCAGCTAAAGGCGTATCCCAAGCAAATGTATCTGAATCTAACCAATGTGCCCGTGATTTAGCCAGGTTGCCATTTGGCTCGCCGCCAGCTTTGACAGTAAGCACGTTATTAGCCGAGTCGAATCTGAAAAACATTTCCGCGCCATCTTCAGGCACGGTGAACGCAATATTAGCGCCATTGGGAACACCTCCATCACCGTAGTTTTCATCCCAGCTTTCATTAATAGTAACTTTGGCTTCGTAGTCGCCAGCTGGAATTTGCGTTGTGGTGGTCGTGTAAACGCCATCGCCTTCTGGGTCTTTAAGCCATGAATTTAAGCAGTCGGGTTGCCAGTTTCCGGTACAACCAAAAAACTCCTGAAAGCTGCCAGCGGCAATGGCTATGCGTGCGTTTTGATTGTCAGCTACCCAGTTTGTTTGGTGGTCATAGTAAAAATTAACGGATGTATCGGCATCTAAAAACAGTTGAATATTAGCGCCATTGCGTTCAGCATTCTTGCCGTAGTTTTCGTCCCAGCTGTCATTCAGCGCGACCTTGTATTCGTAGTCGCCGACTACCATGTCAAAAGTGCCTTTCCAGACGTTCGCTGTGGTATTCAAACTGAGATACGTGTTGCTGCAATCTGGTTGCCAATTTCCAGGGCAGCCGAGCGACTCTTGTAGACTCCCGGGTATAGTAACGGTGGTTGGGTCGGGTGTGTCGGCGGCAAAGTTTGGTGCCGCGTAAAGTGAGGCGATTAGCAAAGAACCCGTAAACATACGAGCTCCCCTCGCGATGTTTCGGCGAGAGATGTTGGTGGTGTCCATCAGAGTTTCCTCAATCAGTAGGATTGAACCCTATTCTCGAGCCAGTTCTGGCTTTGGGTTCTAGTTAAGGTGACTCCCTTTATTGGTGTATCACTCGGTTGCGGCGTTTTTCTAACGCTCTCGTTTGCGCGAGCTCACCCATTGTCTGCGAACTCAAACAAAAATTAAATTGAATACGTATGCAGCGCTATGGTGTGTTCAAAAAAGGGGCGATGAGATTGCTCATCGCCCCTTAACTCCGCTATGTTTTTAGACTCTTCGTTATATAACCTCCTTCTCTTGTGAGCGTTTGTTTAGTGCTGATAGTGACAATCCGTAGCGTTCATACAGGGACGCACCAACAATCAACAGCACTCCGGCTAGGCCAATTAGCATCCAGTTGCTGAGATTGACCAATTCAATTAAACGAGTACTGAGCATTAATGAACTGGCGATTAAACCAATTACGCCAGATAAGTTTATGATTTGTCGGTTGTGGATCTTAGTACTTGTAAACCAAGAGAGCGCGAGCATCAGGCCTGCTGTACATAAGCTGGTAAGTTGCCACTCGATGCTTCCATCAAACACCGCCAACCAGAGGTAGCCGAACACCAACACAAATGCAGTGAAGTTCATCTTCCAGGTCGCCCAGCCTATGCTCTTTGATGTGCGAACTTGATCAAACAATAAGCCTGTAACTAGCATGGCGAACAGAACACCTAGGTAAGGTTCAAGTGCTCGCGGTAATAGTGCAAGCGCAGTTGTTGCCAGAACAAGGCTTACGCCATACTGCACAGCTTCTAAGAAACGAGTGCTAATTGAGTTCGTTTGAAATCGAGTTATCAATACACGCAAACCAAAGTAAGCTAACCCAGATAAGCCAGCAAGCATGATTGTGTCTATCTTATACAAGCTGATGGCTCGCGCTATAATAATAATGGCTGGTAAGAAGAGTGTTGCCATCGCGGCTTTTGCTTCTCGAGTCAGTACCAATTTGTCGTTGGTTCGTAAACGGTTAATGATTAAAGTTGCTCCCCAAATAGACGCGCCTGCAACTACACACACAATGAACGAGCTGCGCACAGGTATTAGCAGTAAGGCGCACATTGCAAGAAAACTCAGCGTTAAGGTGCCAGAGATATGGCGAGCAAAGATGCTGAAGCTAAAGCGTGTAACCAATGCTAACAACAAGACTGCACCAACAAAGACCGCTGTGAATATGCTTGGATCGACCACAACCCATTTCATCATCGATGGATAGTTTGTTAAATGACTATCCCACTGTGTGATGGAGTAGGTCAGTGCTCCGAGGATCGTAAAATTGGCGACTACCGATATCAGGCTTAGCCCAAAAAAGACGCGTGCGCCTTTATATTCTTTAATCACGAAACTGAGCACCAAACCAACGGCGGTTAACAGCCCGGTTTGCCCTAATAATTTTAGGTAGCGCGCTATGTCATTACCCTCGCTCCAGCCTTGCAGCATAAAGAGCGACATCGATGCGATTACGGCACAGGCACCAAAGGTGCGGACTATTTGCGAAATTGAAACTATATGGCTTAGCTTATCGAAGAACGATTGCTTGTCCACCGGCATCGCACGGCTACGTTCTTCGCGAATGTTGGCTTGCTCCTGAAAAGAACCACTATCAACAGAAATTGTGTTATTCATTGTTCTTCTCCGCTTGGTTAGGCTTAGCGTCAGCCTGAATTAGCTGTAACTGCGCTAGCAAATCGGCTTCATCTTCGTTGCGTGTTAACTCGGCGTCGAGAGGATCGCGGGTGCAAGCATCGCTAACAGCGAACTCGTGTTCTAGAACTGCCGACTCCCATCGTTCGAAGGTTTCACTGATTGAGTTGTCACTGCTGACCGTCGCCACTGCGCGGTTAACATCGGCTACGGTTTGCCTAGAGCGCATCAGATTGTGCTTCTGCGTCATCTCATCTAGCTTGCTTTGCAGCTTTTGCAGATTGTGTGACACATCTCTGATCAAGTCCTTTTGCTGTTCAGCTGAATAGCTCAGACGCCCAATCTCGGCTTCGTACTGATTGCGCCTTGCGACACACTGCAGCGCCTTGGCCTGATCGTCTTTGGCAAGGTTGGCTGCGCGTTCGGTCCATAGGTCAAATTGCTCACGCGCCTCCTTCAATTGCGTTTCGTAAGTGTGCTGTTGTTGCCGCAAGGTATTAATGCGAGCCTTGGTTTTAGCAACTGACTGCCGTGTTTGCTTGATTGTTGCCTCAACAATCGCATCGTGGTTTTCGAGCTGCCCTACCGCTGAATCCAGTGTCGCGGTGATGGATGTAGATAGTCGCTTGATCAATTTCATAGGTGCCTCCTGTATCGGCATACGTTGTTTAGGATTGATAAAAGACTGAAGCTACTGTGCAGGTTGGTTTAATTATTGACAACCTGAAAGCAGTAAGTCGCAAATAGCCGACTAAAGGTCTAATATATTAATACTTTATGAGGCACCCTTCTTTTACCCTCCGATCGCCAATAAAGTGGCATTTGTTGATACGAAATCGAGGTGAATATGAAATCCTTTTTTGGAGTTATTGCGAGTTATTTGATTGCGGCGCTCGCAGCGACACTGGCTATGGCGACTCTATTTACTCTCATGATTGTGGTCGGGTTGATCATTGACGGGCACGAAGTATTGAGCGAACTAACTTTTATCTCTTGGGTTTGGTCGGTGCTGGCTGCAGTTATTGCCGTCATCAATCTGATTTACGGTATTTTGTGTGTTTTAGTACTGCGAAGTCTGGCTTGTGATGGTTACTTGTCTGCGGCGGCATCGGGTTTAGCAGCAAGCCCGATTATCAGCTTCATATTTAGGTTTCCTGTTGAGTGGTCTACTTTGCTCGCAGTTGCGATGGTGGGTTCATTATCGGCTACGCTGATTCTCATGACTCTTAATGCCCTGGAGCGATTCCAGCGGAGTCGCTTGAGAGCAAGGCGATCACAACGATTCTTTATGCGTGATATTCGATGTGAGCATTAGAGTGTGTTATAGATGATTTATGACTTATTAGGTTAGCGACTCAACTTACCTGGTAGGTGAAAATAGAGGCAAAAATGAAAAATACAAAAATGTGGGCGCGCGCCGCGCAAATGGCTGAACAAACTCCAGCTGAACGAAATCGATATGTGGATTTACTCCGCGCGCTTTCCATTGGCGCGGTGGTAATGGGGCATTGGATTATGGCAGCGCCGTTTTTTCAAGCTGGTGTGCCGAGCATGGATCATCTTCTTGAAATTCAGCCATGGTCGCGCTGGCTTACTTGGATATTTCAAGTGATGCCAGTGTTCTTTTTTGTTGGCGGTTTCTCCAATGGCGTGTCATGGGATGGTGCTCAGAGAAAGAACCAGAGTTATTCGTTTTGGCTTGAGTCACGTATGCGTCGTTTGCTGGGGCCGGTTATTCCTTTGATTATTCTGTGGGGTGTACTGGGCGTAGTAGGTTATCTCACCGGGGTACATCCGAAATTTGTTGAAATTGGATCACAGGTGTCATTGGTGCCGGTATGGTTTTTGGCCATCTACTTTGTAATTGTTATGTTGGTGCCGTTAACCAGAGCGGCTTGGCATAAGTTTGGAATCTTGAGCGCGATCGTGCCGTTTCTAATGGCGGTGGCTGGTGATTGGGTATTTTTCAATACGCCATATCAGTCGTTAGCTTGGTTCAACTATCTATTCGTTTGGGGCGCTGTACATCAGCTTGGTTATGCATGGCAACAAGGTAAGTTGGGCGGAGTTACGCAATCAGTTTGCATAGCGATTGTTGGCGCCGTCGCGCTAATCTTGTTAACGCAGTTCGGGCCGTACCCTACCAGTTTGGTTGGTGTGCCAGGCCAAGCGATGAGTAATACCACGCCACCTAAGCTGCCCTTGGTAGCATTAGGTCTTACGCAGATAGGATTGTTGTTAGCCCTTGAAGGTCCGATGCGCCGCTGGTTATCGAACGCCAAAGTTTGGACCTCAACTGTGTTAGTCAACGGATTAATCATGCCCATCTTTTTGTGGCACAGCACTGTGATGATGTTGCTGATTGGGTTTTGTTTTTGGGTAGTTCCAATGGTGTTTTTCGCCGATCCAGGCACCACTCAATGGTGGGCTCTGCGCCCGGTATGGGTGCTTGTATATTTTACTTTCATGATGCTTGGTTTACCGCTCTTCCTTTGGTTAGAGAAAACCATCGGTTCGACAACGAAACGGCAAAACCATGTGGCAACCGTGATTATCTGCGCTTTTATGACGTGTGCTGGTTTGGCTTTATTAGCCGGTGGTGGTGTAGCAGGTGATGGCGCGTTTGGTCTGAATTGGGTGGCCGTACTATTGCCGCTAATCGGCGCTGCCTTGATTTCCATGTTTGGCCGACGCGTAAAAACATTGAGCGAGTAGCTAAATATAAAATTTGAGGTTGCTTATGTTTTTGTCTGAGCCATAATCTTTAATGTAGGGTTCTATTTTTGAGGCAGTTTTATGACATTGATGTCGCGCGTATTAATTTTAGCTTGTGTTGCGCTTGTAGCGGCATGTGAAGCGCCGATTATTATTGCACCTGATGCCAAGCTTCCAGATGGTTCGGTTTACGAGGGCGACATCCAATTAGGTAAATTCCATGGCAACGGCAAGCTGGTGTCGGCAGACGGGTCGTATTACCAAGGTGATTTTGAAGAAGGTCTTTTTCATGGGCAAGGCACCTTTGTATATCGATCCGGTGAGCGTTATGAGGG
Organism: uncultured Arenicella sp.; assembly: GCA_937989675.1. GTDB lineage: Bacteria > Pseudomonadota > Gammaproteobacteria > Arenicellales > Arenicellaceae > Arenicella. The sequence continues at coordinate 11,006 of CALKRK010000072.1, forward strand.
CCAATTCGAGAACGGTGTATTTGCTGGCGTTGGAAAGTTCGTTGACGTGCAAGAAAATATCTACGAAGGTGAATTCGTCAACGGGCGTTATCAGGGCCAAGGCAAACACATTTTGAAATCGGGTGCTATCTATGAAGGAGATTTCAAAGATGGCAAATACCATGGGGTGGGCAAATACATTCAAGGCGATCATGAATACTCGGGTGATTTCGTCGAAGGAGTATTGACTGGCAACGGGCGCTACAAAAACTATGATGGCAGCGTGTATGAAGGTGAAGTCAAGGACTGGCTGGCCAGTGGTAAGGGTGTCAAAACCAAGGAGGATGGCACTGTAATCACCGGTAACTTTGCTAATGGGTTTGTCGAAGGCGAGGGCAAAATTGTGAGCGCAGACGGCGCTGTTTATGAAGGCGGGATCTCTTGGGGAGAGGCCGAGGGTGATGGTGTCATGACCTACGCCGATAAAAGCGTTTACCAAGGCGAATTTCATACGGTCGGCGACAAGGTATTGGCACCTTAACCACGCCAGCTAAAGGTGATAAGCCCGAGGTGGTGCTCAGTGGAAAATGGCGCGACGACAAACTAGTACATGATTTTGCTTCTGGAGAGGCAGAACATGCTCAGGCTGAAATCGCTTTATTTAACCATCAGCGCTTGCTTGGCCAAGCGCACGCAGAACTGGCTGAACAATCGAATGAAAAAACTGACGTGTACTTTCTTGGGGTCGCAGGCGACGGCAGTCAAAGTGTATTCAGGCGTGAAATAGAATTTATAACACCCTTGATCGAGTCGCGTTACGCTAGCATTGGCAAAACAATTTCTCTAATTAACCACCATGACACGGCTGCGCAATACCCTATGGCCACAAGCTTGTCTATTTCATCCTCTATTGATGCAATTGCAAGTGTGATGGATAAGCAAAATGATATCTTGTTTGTGTACCTCACTAGCCATGGTTCTAAAGAGCACGAACTTTATCTGAATCACGACAGCATAAAGTTGCCGCCACTGTCAGCGGAGACTCTGGGTAACGTGCTTAAAAGTTCTAAGATTAAGTGGAAAGTGATAGTTGTTTCGGCCTGCTACGCAGGTGGTTTCATTCCTGCGTTAAAAGACGACACCACGCTGATCATTACCGCAGCGGATGCTAAAAGTACGTCGTTTGGATGTTCCGAAGAATCGGAGATGACCTATTTCGGCAAAGCCTTATTTAAAGAAACGCTGTCGGCAAACCCTGAAATTTCGCTGGTTGATGCGTTTGAGAATGCGAAAGATCTGGTGAGAGTCTGGGAAGAAGACGAAGAACTATCCGAATCGAGCCCACAAATATCCGCGCCCAAGGCAATCATTGATAAACTCCAATCGTTGCGTAATTAGTCACAAGAAACGCCACCCTAACCGCAGAGAAATTTAGAAATGGAAATGAAGAATCAAATCGCTCTAGACAATCTGGTCGGCAGAGGTATCGAACTGGGTGCGCTGAACAATCCTTTGCCAGTCGACGCCCAAAAAGCCACAGTAGACTTTGCCGATCGCCTGCCAAAAAAAGAAGCGTTACGATTATTTCCTGAGCTCGAATCTATTGCCGATTCTATCGTGGAACCACATGTGCTAATAGATTTAGACACGGATGATTTGTCGGCAATACAGCAAGGCAATTACGACTTTGTGATCGCAAATCACGTGATCGAGCATGTGGTGAACCCAATTCGTTTTTTAGCCAAGGTTAGTCAGCATCTAAAGCCTGGTGGTCTGTTTTTTCTAACCGTTCCAGACAAACGGTTTACCTTCGATAAAGCACGCGCGTTAACTACCAAAGAGCATCTGTGGGAGGAATATCTGAGCAATGAGAAAGTACTCAGCAATGCGCATATCAAAGATTTTCTATTGCATAAGGAACCGGTTAACGAAATACATCCGGCGGTAGAAAAGTATTTCCGTGACAACGGCTTACCGTTGAGTTACTACAATGGTAACAAACTGCCTTGGAATCCGTTTAAGCGTAAACGGTTGTATGAATTCCATCGTTCGCGAAGTATTCATGTGCATGTTTGGGATCGTGACTCATTTGACTCGTTTCTGGAGTTTTCAATCGCAAAAGCGAATCTAAAGTTTGAGTTGCTTAAGACACATAATCCGGATGAAGTGACCGGGGAAATGATCTACTTGTTTAAGCGAAGTTAACTACGTTTTAAGCGGCGGTAGCATATCGACCAACCGCCTTTTCTTTGCTTAGAGAAAATCATAGGAGCTGCAATGAGCTGTTATAGCTCTAAAGCAAATCACTAAAGAAAATGTGACTAGTCTCGGCGGTTAACGGCTTCTTCGATTTGGGTCAGCCAATATGATCGGAACCTTGTATTGAGTTGTTAAACCTTCAATTCGGTAGGCCGCATGTTCTGATGGTAGCCCGGCACAACGAGCTTCAGTGAAAACGGACTTAAATGTTGATTCACAGCAAAGTTTGCTTGTTCCGTTACTGTCACAAACAGGTGCTGAGTAAATGCAGCTATCCAGGCTTTGGCCTGATTTGCGGCAGCTTAAAATTAGTGCCTCACAACGTTGGATTTGAGTTCCCGATTCAGCGTTTCCGGCAAGTGTCTGAATTTGTGGGTTCGCACTCGAGAAGTCATAGTCGGCTTTATCAAAATCACACTTTCTATTTGCTTTTAAGTTCTCACTCGCCTTAGCAAAAGCCAAACCAGTTTCAGCAACGCCGTTCTTTTTGAGGATATTGAGTATTTCGGTGGAAGAGTCACTGGGGAACTGTTTTGCTACTTCAATTAATGACCGGCCATGGTAAAGTGCTTTTGGCTCAGCGCCGTGTTCAATAAGTTGCTTGAGTAAAGTTGGCCGCGGGCGTTTAATCGAATCCACTAAATATGCAATGCCGCCGCTTTCGAACTTATCGACACTTAGGCCATTAGCAAAAAGAAAGCTGACTAACTCCTGGCTTGTGTCTGCTTCGTTATAGTTAAGAGCTGTATAAAGTAGATCATCGTGCTTAGTTTGTTCTCTGCGAATGTGGTCTGGGTCTCTTTTTAGGATCTCGGCCACTACATTTTTGTCGCCGTTGCCTATTGCGTGCCTTAAGATCGAGGAGCCATGCCCTAAAGAATCAACCGAGAAATCAGCACCTCTATCCATCATCTGCAAGGTTAATAGATTTAGTTTGTTGTTGATAGAAGCACGCAAATTTTGGCTCATCGTTCGCTGGCTGATGCCATGGTCGATAAATGCAAGCGCTAGGTCAGAGTCTTTATTTTTAATGGCGCTCTCAAACGCGGCGCGAAAATCGGAATAGTTTGCTTTAGTAATAGGTATTTCAAGAAGCAGTGCCGGTTTTCGATTGTCTAAGATTTTGGTCGTGAGAGGTTTGCGATATTGGTTATGTTCAAGTGAACAACCCGACGCTATCATTGCTTTCAAATAATACGAGTCGCCTGTTCGAGTAGCGTGATCAAAAGCTCGGCCTCCATGCGCAGAGGTCCAGTCACAGTTAATATCGCTTGCTAAAAGTACTTTGAAAGAATCTCGACTGCCAGATTCTATGGCACTTTGAAATAGCTCATTTGGAAGATCGCTTTCCGCCGTTGTGGATAACAGGCTGCTTAATGCTGCGGCTTGATTAGTTCGGGCAAACTCTTCGAGTTTCTTCATGCGTTGCCATCGGACTTTAGAATCAAATTCACGTTTGCGAATATCATCAGCCGACTGCCCGGTCGCGCGCGCCTCCGATTGAATGTTATCTTCCTTGTGTTGCTTAGATTCTCTTTCTACTAGCTCAGCGTTGTCGAGAAAGCGACTGCCGACTTCACTCTTAATAATATCCAGATTGTGGTACCA
>CALKRK010000073.1 GCA_937989675.1 uncultured Arenicella sp.
TACTTATTCTGTTGAAAAACTCAGATCAAATCTGAGTCTGTGAGATAATCAAGGCAGATTCACAAGCAGAGGGTTTATTGCCATGATGGGTCAGCAAGCACCTGAACAGAACGCGTTGTTTTATAATTTTTGTATCGAACAACATGTGCCTCCCCACCATCTTCTTCGTCAGATAGATCAAGTTCTCGAACTCGACTTTCTTCGTGATTATTTAGCTTCCTTTTATAGCCACACTGGGCGTCCATCAATCGATCCTGAACTGATGTTACGAATGCTGATTGTTGGCTACTGTTATGGCATACGTTCAGAAAGACGGCTATGCGAAGAAGTCCATTTAAATCTGGCCTATCGCTGGTTTTGTCGATTGGGTCTGGAGGGAGCCATACCAAATCACTCGACATTTTCCAAGAATCGTCATGGTCGGTTTCGTGATAGTGGTTTGTTCCGCAAACTTTTTGAAGAAGTAGTAAGCCAATGTATTGATTCTGGTTATGTCGGTGGTGAAGGGTTTGCAACCGATGCAAGCGTTATCAGAGCCAGCGCTAATAGGCAAAATGGTGTCGCTCGTAAAGAGGCCTTAGAACACTTGAAGTCACACGCTATCTCAAGGCCTATTCGTGAATATTTAGATGCACTTGAGCAAGAGAACTCAATGGGAGCGATGCCGAAGAACGTATCCGTAGTTGATCCATATGCTAGTTGGACATCGGGCACAGGCGAGAAAGCATTTTATGCGTATTCTACTAACTACCTAATCGATATCGAGCAAAACATCATTATGGATGTAGAACCTAGCACAGCCAATAGAATAGCCGAGGTTCACAGCACACGGATGATGATTGATCGAGTTGAGGAAAGCTTTGATATAAAGCCGAATCTACTGATCGGTGATACCGCTTATGGGGCAGCACCAATGTTAGATTGGTTAGTACAAGAAAAAGACATTGCACCGCATGTGCCTGTCTGGCAAAAAGGCCAAAATAAAGCGTTGTTTGGTCGTGATGATTTTAGCTGGGATGCACAAGCCGATAAATACGTCTGTCCTGCCGGAAAAGACCTGCTATCGAGGAAGCGCAACTTCACAAAGAAGCCCTCATTGGTAACGAAATCAAACACAATTAACTATCGGGCCAGCCAGCTCGACTGTCGTACCTGCCATCTAAAAGAACAGTGTTGTCCTAACGCACTGTTTAAACGGATACAGCGCAGTGTGTATGAGGAATCTCGCGATGTAGCCAGAGAGATTGCCAAAACCAAAGAATATCAACAGTCACGCAAAGATCGAAAGAAAGTGGAAGTATTGTTTGCTCACCTAAAGGCAATCATGAAGCTAGAACGTCTGAGACTTCGAGGCCCATCAGGCGCGCGAGATGAGTTTGTGATGGCAGCCACCGTGCAGAATTTGAGGAGGTTGGCAAAATTGAAATATAAACCACCTGGAGATGGGATAGTTGCGCCTGCATGATGCAAAAACATCGTAAATAGACCAACAACAAACCTAAAAACATCGAATTTAGTGAATTCGATATAAACAAAACCTTGGCTAATTAAATAGCAAAGGACTCTTACTTGGCTGGAAAGGAGTTTTTCAACAGAATAAGCAATTAGCTGACTATTACATCAAACCTAGACTCAATGATGTGTGCTACCAAATTGAGTCTAGGTTTTCGAAAGCTATCGAATGTTAGTACTGCCTAACTCAAAGTTTTCGCACACTCACGCTGCCACCGCTGGTTTTGAGTTTTAGCTTTGGGCCACCGCCGTTGATTTCTCCTCGAACACTGCGCTTAGAAACCTCACCATCAACATCAAAATCACTCTTAACTCGACCACCACTGGTGCTGGCATCCAAGTCAACTTTTATTGAAGGCAAAAGATAGGCGGTGACGCTTCCACCAGACGTACTTAATTTAGCGTCTTTTGTTGGCTGCTTGGAAATTGTCGCCTTTATGCTGCCACCCGAAGTATGAGCATCAATATTGCCAATCACCTCATCAACTTTAATTGAGCCACCTGAAGTGTTTATGTCCACGTCGCCCTTAATACGCCCCAGCTCGATGGAGCCCCCGGAAGTTCGTGCATCTATCTTTCCATTGAGATCACTAACATCGATTGACCCACCACCGGTTTTCAAATCCAAATCGTATTTTTCTGGTACTTTTATTCTAAACTTTACACTAATCGTATAACTGCCCCAGCCACCACGGTTGCGCTCACCTTCGACTATTACGTCGTCGCCTCTTTGTTCAAACGTCACCTCAAAGTTTTCAGCATCGGCACCTTTTTTTGTAACTTCAATTTCAACGCTGTCTTCGCTATGAGTCTCGATGTCAATCGAGCCTGAATCCGAATCAAGATATAGGGTTCCTCCAGCTTTAACCTTGAAGGATTTCTCTACATTAGTAGGCTTAGCGTGTGACGTGGCAAAGATAATGAGCGCAGAAATGGCCCCAATAGCGATTAATGCCTGCTTGCTTAACATGGTTGTCTCCTAAATTTATGAGTAGATGCTATTTTCTATTAAGTTACTTTATGACGCACTTCGAACTTAAAAGGTTTCAAATTTGTCAACCAAAATTACCCCAGGCAACTGAAAGCCACGTAATTTAGCGAAAACTGAGTATGCATACTCATGTTTCAAAATGATTTTAATCGTATTTTCTTAAGCTTTACCTTAACTAAACCATTAACAATGAGGCTTGGAAAGTATGCACACAACTAATCGACACTGGATCGTTATCGCAACATTGGTAGCTATACTGGCGGCTCCTCTCTGCGCCGCAGCACACAACAAAGTAGTTGTCATTCCATTGGGCGACTCAGAAAAGGCGCCTGGGAAGGTTGAACGCACGCTTTTATTTTCCGCAAGTGAACTAAGCTCTGGGGCCGCTAGAACCTCGACCGGAATCTCGTTCTCGAACACCTTCGTTCCAGCAACTTCAGCAGCAAATCTTGTGATCAAGCGGCCAGCAGACTGGGACGGGACAAGTCCAATTAAGATCGAGTTATTCACACGAGGGGTAAGCACTGGATCAGATCGATTTTTTGTACGTCCTCGCGATTTCGACGATGGCGACACGTTTGTTGACGCATTCGCTGTTCCTAGCGGAGTTCGAAATTATACGGAAAATGGCCAGTTCCGAACACACACCATAAACTTTGATGCAAGTAGCCTACCTAAGCAGTTGTGGTTTCTTGTTGTGCAGCGAGATACCACTAGTGGCTCTAACACAGGTGACATCACTCTTTTATCCATGGCGATCACCTACACCGCTGATTACTAACGCGGCTGACTTTTCATCTAGCCGCGAACAAATATTTTTTGGTTAAATGCTAACCCGCTGGTGTGGTACTGAAATCCCACACCATTAGGTTCGCGACAGTCAGTTCTCCATTATGATGGAAGTCTATCTGAATAGCTGATCTTAACTGGCGATTGCCAGTCGATCGTAAGCTCAATCCTCGTAGCTCCAACCACAAGAGGCGCACCTAGTTTCTCCTGCTCCAATGCGCCCTGCGCAAGAAAGACAATCCGATTCAGTCAAATCATCGTGCTCAACAACTTTAGCATTTCCGCCAAACCATTCTATCTTTCCACATTGCTCACATTCGAACACGTGCGCGCTTTTGTTTAACCAATCAAAATCAAAGAATGTCATCAATGCTGTATTTAGTTGCGCGCTGGAGCTTTGGAAACCCTGATAATCGCAATGCGAACACTCTAGGTACTTCCCTGAAATTTCATATCTCATTAAATTCTTCCTCTTATTATTCTCACTCGAGCTGTCGATCTAAAGGCTTCGTTTAGTCGCCCTTCTCCCACGGCATATCCAATGCAGCCTCTAAGCGCTGAATCCTCGCTTGTAACTCATCAATTTTGCGAGCTTGCGAACTGCTTGGCGCCTTAGTAGTTTTAACACTGATTACTGACAAATCGGGCTCACCCGCCAACAAGTGTGTGTAGCGCTCTTCTCTTTGGCCCACGGCGGTGGGTAATACCATAACCAACGCCGGGTTTCGCGTCATCAATTGTTGCACCGAGGCTTGAACTAGCTCAATACTCTCAAAACCAATCATTTTCTCGGTTCGTGCTTTTAAATCATTTAACGTTAATGGTTCACGCAACATCAACATAGCTAAAATTGCCTGTTCCTCGCGCGTCACTTTCAACATACCCGGAGCACGATGCGAAAACTTAACGATACGATCTCCGTAATCAATGCTGACATAGCCCATATCGTTCAATTGCTGCGCCACATTTACCACCTTGCCTTCGTCCATATTCATCACTGGGTGCCGATTGGATTTTTGATTACAAGCCAAGGTCAACGAATTGGGTGTTAAGGGGTAATTCTTAGGTGTCGCGAGATGTTTCTCCATTAAGCTTGCAAGGACTCGAACCTGTTCTGGGCTTAAGATCTGTTTATTTTCTTGGTTCATACGTACTGATGGGTTCAAAAATGATAAAGCTTAAGAATACCAAGAATTTAGCACGATAAGTCATCTCTACCCGATCTATAAAAGTTCATTCGGACCAATCGATAAGTTAAAGCGTTGATTTCATATTTGACTATCTATCAGAAGATAGATAAACTTCTGCTCAATTCATAGCTAAACAGAACTTTTTATGGATTCGCCCGCGTGACACTCACTACCGAGCTTCACTGGGCCCATTAACTCAATCAACAAACACATGAGGATTTAGACATGCTTGGATACACCACTATTGGAACAAAAGATTTGGCCAAATCAACCGCCTTTTACGATTCACTTTTAGAATTGGTTGGAGGCAAACAGCTGATGGGCCTAGACCGCATCAAGTTCTATGGCACCGACGAAGGCGGCGCAATGCTAGCAGTTTGTTTACCGGCAGACGAAGGTGAGCAAAGCTGCGGTAATGGTCAAATGATCGCGATCCCTGGTGGCTCGCCTGAAGGTGCGGACGCGCTTTACAACAAAGCGATTGAGCTTGGTGCAACAGACGAAGGTGCGCCGGGGCAACGCCTACCGTTTTTCTACGGAGCTTATGTGCGTGACTTAGATGGTAACAAAATCGCTTTCTACCACATGACTCCTGCTTAGTCAGAGAGTTAAACAAGACGCAAATGAAAACGCCTGCAATATGCAGGCGTTTTCGTTACTGATGTCTTCTCACATTAATCGTCATCTAACAATAGGTAAATACTCTGCAAGGGAACAACGTCGCTCGGTTCGGCGGGAATAGTTGCCGACGCAAAAATACCATCGATCGCTACAGCGCCACTATTGTTCGGATCTAGCCAATCTCTTAAGCGAGAGCTACTGCTACCTCCGCCATTCCAAGACCGATTAATCCTACCGTACCAATCCGGGGCATTATTGCCGCAGGCTGCAAACCCACCGTGCAATTGACCAATAATCCGCTTATTCGGGTCGTATAAAGGGGAACCAGAAGAACCAGGTTCGGTAGTTCCAAGATCCCAGTCGGCCACCCGAATGTGCGTGGAGCCAGAACCGGTACCACCAAGATACGAACTGATAGTAACTGGGTCATTCTCAAAGCTAATGCGTTTTTCGTCTACATTAGGGTGATGAATAGCGACGGCTGAGGAAAAGGTTGAGTTCGCCCTATTCCAACCGGAAAAATACACATTCGCTGAACTCAAAACAGGATCATCAAACTCGATTAAAGTCATATCAGACGGCTGATAGGATGCACGAAATATTGCTCCAGTATTGAACTGGGACAGAACGCCATCACCAAACCCACCACTCGCCGCGCTGCCCGCCGCCCGACAAGTGCTATTTTGGAAATTCCAGTACGCGACTACGCTCGGAGCATTGGAGCTCGTTAACCCACAGTGGTTTGCCGTCAAAAAGAATGGGCGTTTGTCATTAACCACATTATTAATCGCTGCCCCCGTGCAAAACAAGCCACCACCTAGCGAGTACGCCGCAACCGACTGTATTTGATCTCGCCAGCCATTGCCTTGCGGGCATACCACGTCGAAATTACACGAACCGGACTTGAGAGCCTTAAACTCCTCACTTAAACGAGTAATATCCAGATAAGCTTGGTTAATTTTGTTCAGTTCCAAGCGCATATCGCCTTTTAATTGCGTTGGTACATTGATCTCAACAACTATATTTTTCGCAGGAATAATAGGCGTCCATAATTCGCCATGCTCTTCGTTGTCAGCGTCCGTAAATGGCCGCACCATGTGTTGATAGCCATCCGCATACACAAACAACTTGCCACCAGCTGGCATCTCGTATTCGGAAAAACCAAGATTAATCGAATAGCCATTAGGGGAATCAATTTCTAAGCGCCAGATACTCATCGCACGGTTTTCGTGAACAACGTTTATCCAGCCAGAGTTACCTTCTGAACTTATGTTGTATTCATTCACCTGAGCAAACTTTAGTGTTTTATCCGTAGATGAATCGAATGCTTTGCTTCTCAGCGTGTCTAAATCAAGCGCAGGTAGGTCAACGCGCGACGTCGACCCAATACTTTTTAACTTAAGCGTTTGAGACAACGGACCAGCGGCATAAGCAACACCGTTGATGTACGTTAACCCCATTAACAATGCAATAAAGCTTACCGTTACTTTTTTCATATTTTCTCTTTACTAAGTAAGACCATTGTAGCCGCACACTCTACACCATATTCACACAACTCCTGTACAAAAATGAGATAAAGGATTTGGTATTTTTACTCAGAGTAACTTGACTATGTTTAAGGAAATTGACGAGTGCCTAATAGACCAAGCTTCTTCTTTTTGCACTAGTTTGACCAATCAGCTTTAGAATCCACCTTCGGTACAGGCTCCATTTGCTCCAAACGCATTCTAACTTCCTTAAACACGTCGGCTGCATTAACCTCTATGAAGCCTTGGCCCCAATTTGGGTAATCATAGAGCTTGCCGTTGTTGAGATACTCCAATGTTCTGGGCGTCATTTCGTATAGATCATCTTTTGGATTTAACAACGCAATGGGGTGATTGAGGCTACTCAACACATCAGGAAACCGCTGATTGAATTCATAAACAGCATAGTGCCCCCATTCATAATACTCACCGCTGCGTAGAATCTCAGCTAGATGGTTCGATAACATCTCTAAGGTTTGACCGGGCCCTTGATTGTGAATCAGCAATTTCCATAGCTTAGTAAAGCGTGTACCGCTTTCGTCCAAAGCTACTGGATAAAACGCCTTCTTCAATTGCTCTAGTTCTTGAGGATATAAAACAGCCGCAGAGGACAACACCATACTATTAACATCTCTCGGGCGCTGCCTTGCGACTTCGGTCGCCAGTTTAGCGCCAGCGTGAACGCCAAACATATCCACCGAAGCGTGGCTTTCGAGCAGCCCGAGAGTATCCACGACTTGCCAAATTGAACGAGCATAGTCGCTCGCGGCAATTTGTTCTGGAGGTGAGCACGATTCTCCGTAACCTGGGAAATCCGGCGCTACAACTATGCGCTCAGCGTCAGCTTCATTAAGAAATGATTCGAAATTACGCCCTGACTGCGGGAACATATGCAAACACAGCAGCGGTCTCTTGGTCGGCAGGGTCGGACGAACGGCGCGCAAATGGATTTGCCCGTAATCTCCGTCGATGAATAGGCGCTTAACTTTCGTCACCATCTATAAGCACCTAGTTAGAAAGTAGTCCAGACACAGCCTGGCTAATGATCGGTGCCCCCTTTTCGAGCACAGCCACAGTGATCTCAGTAAGCTCAACAAGCTCCGCATTCTGAATCACCTCAGCCGTTGCGCGACTAGGTTCAAATAAGCCACTACTGGTTGCGATCACCCAACAGGGAGTTGAAACCTTGCTGAACTGGGCCTCACAGGAGTATTGGAAGGCCGCTCTAAACGCAGCATTACTAGCTTGGCCAGCGCTGATGTAGTCGAGAAACATATCATAGGCGCGAGGCAATGGAATGTGCTCCAAACGCTTAGCAACGCAGAAGTCCCAAGCTTTGTTTAGACCAAGCAATTCAGATGACAATTCACTCTCTAAGGGTGTTTTGGCCAGAAGCTCTTCCTGTTTCGCGGGCTCAAAGAATGGCACATCGACCAAAAGCATGCGCTTAACGCGTTCCGTAAAAAGTAATGACGTTTCGACTGCAACCAAACACCCAGTATGAAACCCGAGAAGATCAACCGGCTCGTCAGCCGACAGCGCTTCGATAACCGCGGCCACGGCCTTCGCATAGTCTTCTATCAACGGAGCCTTGTCGCATGGATCTGACAAACCATAACCCGGATAATCGATTGCAACCACTCTTCTTTCGCTGGCAAGTAATGGAGCCAAAGTTGAGTAAGCAACTCCGCTGAACGGCGATGGCGCCAAACAAATTAACAGAGGTTCATTACAAGAATCGTCACCCCATCGTCTAATGTGTATTTGACCAAAAGGCCCGTCAATATAATGCTTCGTCATCATGATAAATTTAGTAAACGATCAAACGCCTGTGTTGCTTGTGTCTTTAAAATTGATTGATGATGGGACTTAATATGTAACCAATATTGGCCCACCTTCATTTGATATATAATTATAACAATATATCATAAATATATCTTTAGCACTGATTGCTCCGCTACTTGTGATTGCGATTCAGCGACACCTCAAAACAGTTTCAAAAAACAGCGTATTTTAGTTGCTGACAAGTCAGATCGGCACCACTTAGCAAAAGCTTGCGCCTCTAACTGTCTCCGGCGGCGGCTAACTTTCAATAACACAATCACCCTGTCATCAAAAATTAGCATCCCGGCCAGTGTCTCACTTCTTTGGAAAGACAGTTTGTTCATTGTGACAAAAATTGATTCATTGATTTAATTTGTCAATTTTTGTTAAATCGTGCTCACAGATAATAAGAAGTTTAGAAGGATTAAAGTCTAAATATTGGGGTATGTCGACGCGTCAGATTTAGAGCATGAAAGCACTTTCGTGATTAGGAAATTTCTCACAAGAACCGATGCTTACCTGACGCAAATCTTATAGAACACGTATTTTATTTCTGCTCTAGGTTACTCAAATACAATGGCGTTGTCGGCTTTGTTTGAGTTCACTCTGGCGCAACAGAAATAGTTTAAATAAAGGGTTATTAAAATGAAAAACGGTCTACTCGGTGCTGCGTTCGCGGCACTGCTATCATTTGGCGCACACGCAATGGCAACCATATCACTTGAAGATTTTGAAGGTGAAACTGGAGGTGCCACTAGCTTTAGCAATGACGATGATACGAAAACGTTCAACATTACTAGCTCAAGCGGCGAGCGTTATGATGTGTTTCTAAATGGAACAACTACGCCTAGTGGAACAGACCAATGCCCAAACTGCGGTTGGAACGGCACACAGGCCGATCAACAGTTTGTCGACAACGCTGGCGATATTCAAGACGCCGGTAATGGCACAAGTTTTACTATCGCTACTTCGGACGGTTCCGAGGTTTCCATAAAAAGCCTGTATTTGTATACGGCAACCATAAACACCGCTGTATTAGCGCACACTGGCACATTAACCATAGAGGGCCGCGCCGACGATAATTCTGTTTATACAATTACCAAGACAACTGGCTTCAATACAGATATCTCGGCAAATAACGGTTTTACGCTCATCGATTTTTCCAGCGAAGGCGGCACCAACAATTCAACTCTCGGTATTGATGAATTGGTATTCACGGCCACCGGAAACTTGGATTACTTGGCTCTAGACGCATTTAGGTGGGACACTAATAGCACATCACCTACCGACCCTGAAATAGACATTCAAGGCAATGCGCAAACAATATCTGACGGAGATACAACGCCTTCGGTATCAGACCATACCGATTTCGGGAACCATTTTATTGGAGGCAATAATTTTGTCAGAACATTTACTATTGAGAACAGTGGCACCGGCGCATTAGACTTCACCGGCACCCCCGATGTCGTCATTTCTGGTTCATCTGATTTCAGTGTTACCAGCCAGCCAGCTACCGACCCGTTACCGGCTGGAAACACGACCACTTTTCAGATAACGCTAGACCCAACAACATCTGGGCTTCAACAGGCTGACATTTCAATCGCTAACGATGACGCCGATGAGAACCCCTATAATTTTCGAGTACAGGCAAACGTTACAGCGACAGATAGTGATGGCAGTTTAACCGCATCAACTACCGTAGCCGAACCGGTCGGCGTAGATACAACCATAGATACCGTTGATGAATCGGTCGACGTCTTAGATTTTATATTGAGCGATGGCGGAGGTAGCGACGGCTTGGCTCTAGGCGTTTCTCAACTGGTGGTTAACGTCTCAGGCTCTAGTACCGACGCTGAGCGAGCACAAGTCACATGGAGCTTGAGTGGTCCAGATGCAAACAATGTGGCCGGGGTTTATGCAAGCCTAGGTGGCGGTAACGGCACCATTACGTTTAGTAACCTACTCATCTCTGTTGCCAACGGTACCAATGAAGAATACCGCGTTAATGCCTATTTTAATGACAACACAAGCATCCAAGAAGACCGTACTTTTATTCTTAGTATCGATGGAGACACAAATGCGGTGACCACGGCTGGCGGCACGACAATGGGCGCGACTTCTCCGGTGACTAATATTGGCGGTACTTGGGACGTAGTGGCAACTAGAATGGTGTTTACTACTCAAGCGGCCGGGCTTGTATCCGGTATCGCCGCAGCCACACAACCCATCGTCGCCGCGCAAGACAGTTTTGGTAATGTTGACAGAGACTTCACTGAAAATGTCACGATCTCTTTTAGCCCCGGAGGTGGCACTGACCCAGTAAGCGAGCAGAATAATGTTGTCGCCGCGGTAAATGGCGTCGCCACTTTTACTGGTTTTGGTCTTGTCGTGATCGTTGACGGTCGTGGTGTGCTAATTTCGGCAAATGACCAAGATGGTGTTGGCAGCAATTTAACGCCAGTCAACTCTAATCTTCTATTTGTAGATATTGTCGCAACTAAGCTGATGTTCGACACGCAACCTGCTCCGCTCACGTTGGTAGATGGCTTCACTACAAACTTTACTGCGACGCCGGTGGTATCAGCACGAGATGCCAACAACGCCATTGATAGCGACTACTCCAGTGCAATCACCATTTCTGAGGTCAATGGTGCGGGCACAGCAACAATCAGTGCCACCGGAGATACCGACTCAAGTGCCGCAACCGTAACTCTCAATGCATCAGCCGGCCAAGCGACCTTTAACGGCTTGGCGATGACCTACAATTCATCGACTGGCTCAACTGAAAACTTTAACTTGCAAGCGACGTCTGGAGCGCTGAACACAGCTAATAGTAGTCAATTAACAGCTAACGGCTTACCCACCATTTCTTCAGCTACTTACGATGGTTCAACAGGGAATCTAGTTGTATCGGGTACTAATTTTGTTGCCAACCCGGCAAGTGCAGATGTTAATGTTGGTCTTCTAAGCATTACCGGGCAAGCTGGCGGTTCACATACATTAACCACCTCTAGTGACGTTGAAATCACCAATGCTAGTCAGTTTACAGTGTCAATCACAGGCAACGATAAAGCCGCCATTGATGCTCTGATCAATGAAGATGGCCTGTCGTCTGAAGATGCTACCAGCTATAACCTCGCAGCAGCCGACGACTTTATAACCGCGATAACAAATGGCAACAGTGCTGACCTAACAGGTAATTCTATTTCGGCTTCCAATACCGATTTATCGCCACCAGTCGTTCAGTCAATCACAATTAGCGGTTCGCCAGCGGCCAATGCTACCAGCGTAACATTCACCGTGTCGTTCGACGAAAACGCCAACAATATAAGTGTCGATGACTTTGTACTCACCGACACAGGCACGGCAGCGGCTAGCATAGGATCTGTATCAGCGTCTTCTGGTACATCTGTTGATGTCGTGGTCAATTCAATATCCGGTACCGGCACCGTTCGTCTGGATGTAAGAGCGAACACCAATATCACGGACGATTCTGCTAACGGCAACGGCATTAACGGGTCACTGGCGGCGTTCACAAGTGGCCCGTCACACACTGCAGATCTGGATGCTCCTACAGTAACCAGTGTTACAGTTCCTGCCAACGGCACATACATTGAAAATCAAGCGCTTGATTTAACCGTCAACTTTAGTGAAAACGTCGAGGTAAATACTACTGGCGGCACGCCGCGTATTACGTTGAATATTGGGGCATCCGCTGTAATCGCCGCCTACCAATCAGGCACCAATACATCATCCTTGCTGTTCCGCTACACAGTAAGCAATGGCGACCTAGACGCAGACGGTATTGCTATTGGAGCGCTGAGCGATGGAGGCGGCACGCTGAGTGATTCTGCTGGAAACACGGCGGAGTTGACCTTGAGCTCAGTGCCCACAACAAGCGCCGTACTGGTAGACGCGGTTGCGCCACGATTACAGTCGATTACACGTCAAAACCCCGTTGCAGAAACAACCTCCGCTGACTCTGTGATACTGCGCTACACCTTTGATGAAAACGTAACGGGTGTGCAAAACAGCAACTTCACAACAGACAGCCCAACGGTCATTACTTCGGTGACCAATAATGCGGTTTCGGCTTCAGTGTATGACGTCACCTTTGCAGGCCCTGCGCTCGCGGCTTTTAATGGCCAGATCCAGTTTGGTTTCACAACACAGGGTATTAGCGATACCGCCGGCAACAGTATGACCAACGCGGTTGTGGTGGGCACTAACGAAAACAACTATACCTTTGACAACGTTAGTCCAGCCGCGCCAGTTGTTAGCGTGCCTTCCGCGGCGATAACTGTTAACACGGCAAGCCAAAGCATTAGTGGTACCCACTCTGGGGGCTCATCCATTAGCATAGAACTATTTGCAGACTCCAATAACGATGGTACTGCCGACAACGACACCATCTTAGACAGCTCAAGCGTGACAAACGGTAATTGGGCCTTAACGTCGAATCTTAGTGCTGGTGAAAATAACTTTGTAGTCGTTGCAAAGAAAGTTGGTTTAGGCCTGGTATCCGGTGCAGTTAACGTACCAACCATAACCCTTGATACTCAAGTTCCAACATTGATTCGCTCAAACGGCGCGTCTGGTGCCGGTATTGAATTGTTTCAAGGTGACACCGAAATCGAAATTGCCAGTACATCCTTGTTTGCCATAGACAATCTGAGTGGCCCGGACCAAATCATCTACACGATTCAAACACCACCATCCAATGGTACGCTTAGGCTACTAGGGCAAGCGCTCGCTCAAGGAAGTATGTTTTCTCAAGCCAGTGTTAACGCAAATGCGCTTAGCTATGATCATAGTGGCAGCAATACAACGGCCGATGCTTTTGAGTATTCCGTCGCGGATTTCGCGGGTAATGTCCTCTTAGATACTGGCGACAGCAATTTCCAATTTACGTTCTCAATCACCGATTTTGCACTCGGTGACGAAGACGGTGATGGGGTGCTCAATGGTCAAGACAATTGTATATATACCGAGAACGCAGATCAGGCCGACTTAGATCAAGATGATAAAGGCGATGCCTGCGACGGTGACATTGACGGCGACCGACTGCCGAATGCCTGGGAAGAACGCAAC
>CALKRK010000074.1 GCA_937989675.1 uncultured Arenicella sp.
CGAAAAGTTTCGCGCCGCCTGTTTGAATAGTTAGTCAGGTACATATTCAAGAATATCGGCAGGCTGACACTCCAAAACTTCGCAAATTTTATCCAGCGTTGAAAATCGCACACCTTTGACTTTGCCCGTTCGTAACAATGATAAATTTTGTTCGGTAATCCCAACTTCGCTTGCCAACACCTTACCTTTGATTTTTCTCTTAGCAACCATCACATCCAAATTTACTTTAATCGCCATCACTGAAGCCTACACAAACTGGCGATTTTCAGATTGCAACTTACCACCAGCGATGAGTAAATCACTTACCACCCATAAAATCATCGCCAATACCAGGGTCTTAATTTCATTGCTCCCAACTAACAAAGACAAGGTCTTTTGACCAGCCGGGTGATTAATTGAAAGCAGTAAGCTCGATAAGGCAAAATACAGCGGCTTAGCGATCACCTGAACAATTAGAAGTATCGAAAATCTCCGCAGATTTGAACTATTCGCGTGCGTAAACCACTCCCCAGCAGCAAATCTCGAGAACGCACGATGTAAGTAGTAGAGCCCAAACAATCCTATCGACAAATACAAGGCAGTAAGTAGCCATTGCGTTAACCACTGCCAATGCTCGACCGACGCCCAGATAATCGGCAAGCCTAAGTTTCGTTCTGCAAGAGTTTTAAATGTATTTAGATCGATTAACAACCAAAATGCTGTTACGGGAACAACTATCATCACCGCAACACACACCCAGGAGATTACTAAGGAAAAACGTTTACTCATCAGATTAGCCTCTTGACATTAATAAATAACAATCATAAATTACTGTTTTACGATAATTAAGTCAAGAAATAATATCAACCATGATTAAAACAGCAACCGTGTTACTTATGATGCTCATTGCCAGCATCACACCAAAGACTGCAAACTCTCTCACCATGAGCGAGTTCGTCTCAATCTGCGAAAAGATGCAAACCAAATGTCATGAAAACCAGTTTTTACAAGCCTATGTTGGCGGCGCGTTAGATCTGCTTGCGGCGCTTGATGAAGAGACTAACTATCTAGCGAAAATTGTGTGCAAAGACAAACGCTCGCTATTCAATACCGATGCAATAATCCGCTACATGATGGAAAACCAAAAACCCTACAAGAATAGAAACGCTACTCTAGTAATCGTTCGATATATGGAAGAAAACGGTGGCTGCTCGGCCCATAGCGCGGAGTAATCACTATGTGTTTCGCAACAAGCTTTCAATCTAGACTTTCTCAGATCCTCTCTATTGCCTGCCTGATCTTGTTGACTGGCTGCTCAAACCGAGCCCTGTATGACAACATTCAAAGTAACGCCAAGCTCGAATGCGAAAAGGGCCCGCCGCAAGAATATGACAACTGCATTAAAGCACACTCACAAACCTACGACGCTTATAAAAATTCGCGTAAACCGCTAATAGAACACTAAACGCTATGCTCTCTAGTCCTTAACAATTCGTACAGTGTTTTGCGGGAATGGGATATCGATTGACTCCTGATCAAAACGTTTCTTAACTTGCTCGGTCATATCCATATAAACACTCCAATAGTCCTCAGATTTTACCCAAGGCCGCACCACAAAGTTCACGCTGCTGTCTGCCAATTGGGAAACCGCAATCTGAACCTCAGGATCTTTCAATATCCGCGCATCTGAATCCGCTATCGATCGAATAACCGCTCTTGCGCGATCAATATCCTGATCGTAACCAATACCAAACACCAGGTCGACTCGGCGAGTTCCAGTCGAAGAGTGATTCACAATATTACTGTCGAGCACTCTTGCGTTGGGAATGATCACGCATTTATTGTCACCCGTTCTCAACTCTGTGGTAAAAATTCTGATGTTCTGGACCTTGCCAGATTCACCTGCGATATCAACAAAGTCGCCAACTCGAAACGGGCGCAACAAAATAATCAGAACACCGGCCGCAAAATTCGACAATGAACCCTGTAACGCCAAACCAACTGCCAGGCCAGCCGCACCCAATATCGCAACAAATGAGGCTGTCTGAACACCGAGTTGCCCTAGAGCCGCAATGCACACCAGAGCGAACAAGCCCCAATAAAGCAAGCTATCAAAGAAACCAACAAGTTCAACGTCAACATCATTGCGCCGCATACCTCTGGTTACCATATTGGTAAACCAACGTGCCACGCGCTTTCCGATGAAGAAAATCAGTAGCGCGACCGCAAACTTCGCGGCATAGCTGGTGCCATGTTGAACAATCAGCTCAGCGTAGCGTTGAAAATCAATACTATTTATATCCATGAAACAAGAACGTCGTTTTAAAGCTAAAATTGAGGCTTCGAATTATAAACGCGGCTCACCACTGCGTGACTGTTTTATAGTACGAAATGTGAGATTTATACGGCCCTCGGCGTTCGCGCGTTTAGGCACATGATGTTGCCAGCAACGCTGAGTAGCGCCTCGCATCATCAACAAGCTGCCATTATCTAAAGTGAGAGCCACTTTCTGCTTGGTCTGTTTATGACGCATATGAAAATCCCTTGCCGCGCCGAGGCTAATTGATGCGATCACAGGCTCACTTCCCAATTCAACCTCATCATCGCTGTGCCAACCATTGGAATCTTGGCCGTCTCGATAGAAGTTAAGCAATACACTATTAAATGTTTCGCCGCTTCTAACTTCTAACTCAGCCTTGATCTTCAACAAAAGCTCCGTCCACGGCACGGGCGTCATCGTCATGCTTGAGTAGCGGTAATCTAGTGAGGCATCGCCCATCCAACAAGATAGGCGCGGCGTTGGATGGCTTTTTCCGTAAACTTTAATCACTTCCTGACGCCACGATGTCTCATCATGAAGCCGTTGAAAGAGCGTATTGGCTTTCTCCCCGGAGTAATACTCAGGCGTATACCGCACGTCTGCGTCCGGCATTTTCACGACATGTGTCTCATTATCAAACATTCCGAACTGATTTGGGTTATTTACCATACAGATTGATCACTAATCTACTTTATACTCAGCAACTAATACAAGACGCACTCAGACATTATGTAACAAGGGTAAGGCATGCAATTTAACGGTAGTGACAATTATATTTCCACCAACGACTTAAGCCTCGCGGTTAACTCGTCCATCATTTTACAGAAACCACTCTTAATCAAGGGTGAACCAGGAACTGGGAAAACCATGTTAGCCGAAGAAGTAGCGGCTTCACTCGGCAAACGTCTTATTCAGTGGCACATAAAATCGACCACCAAGGCTCAGCAAGGCCTTTATGAATACGACGCGGTATCACGCCTGCGCGATTCGCAACTGGGTGACGCTGACGTTAATAATATTAAGAACTACATCGACAAAGGCAAATTATGGGAGGCTTTTGAGAGCGACGAACAAGTCGTATTGTTAATTGATGAAATCGATAAAGCTGACATCGAGTTTCCAAATGACCTGTTGGTTGAAATCGACAAAATGGAATTCTTCGTTTATGAAACCGGCGAAACTATAAGAGCCAAACACCGGCCAATCATAATCATTACCAGCAATAACGAGAAAGAACTGCCCGACGCCTTTTTACGCCGATGCTTTTTCCACTTCATTAACTTTCCGGATAGACAAACAATGGAAAGAATCATGGAAGTACATCACCCGGACGCAAAAAAAGACTTGGTCAAAGAAGCGCTGGATGTCTTTTTTGAGGTACGTTCTATTCCCGGCATGAAGAAAAAACCATCAACGTCGGAGCTCATCGACTGGCTTAAACTGCTCATGGCCGACGATATTCCAGACGACATCTTAAAAGACCGTGACAATCATAAAGCGATACCACCTTTGTATGGCGCGCTCTTGAAGAACGAGCAGGATGTCGCCCTACTCGAACGGCTAGCGTTTATGCATCGACGAGAAACTCGTAACCAATAGCCGCATGTTACTTAACTTCTTTGATACCTTACGCAAGCAGGGCTTGCCGGTTACTTTTCGAGAACTGTCGGACTTAATCACAGCTCTTGAACATCGAATAGTGTTCGCTGATGTCGAACAGTTTTACTACCTTAGCCGCACCTGTATGGTCAAAGACGAGAAACACTTCGATAAATATGATCGAGCATTTAAGGCCCATTTCACCGAATTAGAACAACTCGAAGATTTCGTCGAAGCACTAATACCTGAAGATTGGCTGCGTAGCGAATTTCTCAAAACCTTAAGCGAGGAAGAGAAAGCGCAAATCGAGACATTGGGCGGGCTTGAAAAACTTATTGAAACGTTTAAGAAACGGCTTGAGGAACAAAAAGAACGCCACGAAGGCGGCAGTAAATGGATCGGCACCGGAGGTACTTCACCGTTTGGCAATGGCGGCTACAACCCTGAAGGTATAAGAGTTGGTGGTAACGGCGGCGGCAAGAGCGCGGTTAAAGTTTGGGATCGTCGCGATTTCAAAGATTTAGACGACAGCATCGAACTTGGCACGCGGAATATCAAAATGGCATTGCGCCGACTGCGTAAATTCGCGCGCACCGGCGCTGAAGAAGAACTTGATTTGGACGACACCATTCGCTCTACCGCACACAACGCAGGCCTGCTCGACATTAAGATGGTGCCCGAGCGCCACAATTCAGTGAAAGTCTTACTGCTATTTGATGTTGGCGGCTCGATGGATCCCTACGTGCGAACCTGCGAGGAGCTATTCAGCGCCGCGCGCGTCGAGTTTAAACATATGGAATATTACTACTTCCATAATTTTATCTATGACGGCCTCTGGCAAAACAGCGAAATGCGTTACGACGAAGTTACGCCGACTCAGGATGTATTACATAAATACGGCAGCGATTATAAAGTCATTTTTGTAGGTGATGCTGCCATGGCAACCTACGAAATTACGCACGCCGGCGGCAGCATTGACTTTATGAATCGAGAACCAGGCAGCAATTGGTTAAAGCGGTTTACCGATATCTATGACAAAGCGGTTTGGCTCAACCCAACCCCACGCGAATACTGGCAACACACACACTCAACCAAAATCATTCAAGAATTGATGAAAGACCGTATGTACCCGCTGACGCTAAAAGGGATGGAAGAAGCCATGGCATATTTAAGCCGATAAGCTTACCGCTGAAGCGCGGTTCGATGCTTTCGGCGATGCCCAAGCTGATCAATTGAAAAAATAGATAGTGCCAGCCAAACCAAACCAAAGGCAAGCATGCGGTCTGAACCAAATGGCTCTTGGTAGATAAAAACCCCAATAGAAAGTTGCAAAAACGGTGCAAGATATTGACTCATCCCGAGCGCAGTTAGGCTAATTTTCTTGGCTGCTAGAGCAAATAGTGTGAGCGGTATTAGCGTCAAAAAACCAGATAAAACGAGCATGCCATCGGTGCGCAGGTCTCGCCCGAAATGAGCTTGATCAACGCTGGACAAATACCACAGGTAAAGCGCAGCTGGCACGAACATAAATAAAGTCTCGATCGCCATACCATGCGTTGCGGGTACTGAAACGGTTTTCTTTATCACACCGTAAAGCGCGAACGTGCCCGCTAAAGACAAAGACACTATTGGTAACTGACCATAAGCAACAACCAAAGTTGCCACGCCAACCGTCGCGATCAGAACAGCCAAACCCTGAATTTTTCGCAGCTTTTCGGAAAAGAATAAAACAGCCAGCAACACACTAAGAAGCGGGTTAATGAAGTACCCGAGCGATGCTTCAACTACTCTATCAACGTTGACAGCCCACACGAAAACGCCCCAATTTATCGACATCAGTAGTGAAGCCACAAATAGGCGCACGAGCAACTCAGGCTGCCTCAGGTAATCAATGAACTCTCGCCATTGCCGCATAGCGGCTATGAGGCCGACCATCAACAAGCATGACCACACCATGCGATGCATGATTATCTCGATAGCCCCAACATGATCGATTTGTTTCCAAAACAGGGGGAAAAAGCCCCAACAAGCATACGCGCCAATCGCATAAAGTATTCCAAATCTGTCCTTCATATCAACTCACTAAAGGCTTCATTTCAATCCGCTAAAGGCTTCGTAGCAGCACACTTAAACAGCAAGGGTAACATGTGCTAGGGTTAGGTATTCGAAATAACTAAAACACGGCCCCATGAAAAAAACACTTCTATGCATAGCGCTCATTAGTGCTTCAACCAACGCTTTAGCTGCCGACACAATCATCAATTGCGGAGCCACCATCGACGTTCAAAGCAAAAAGATGACCGGGCCAAAAACCTATACAATATCCGAAGGCCGGATCAGTGCTATCGATGATGTTGCCAGTACCGCAGCTAATGTAGTTAACCTGAGCGGCTATACATGTTTACCCGGCTTAATCGATATGCATGTGCATCTAACCTCGCAAAGTAACCCTCGCTCATACATCGAAAACTTTACCTTAAACCCAGCCGACTACGCATATAGAGCCGCCAAATACGCCAAGGTTACGCTTGATGCCGGTTTCACCACGGTTAGAAATTTAGGTGACGACGGCACAATCACTCGGTCATTACGAACTGCGATTGCACAAGGCTATGTTGACGGCCCACGTATCTTTACCGCCGGTAAATCGCTCGCCACTACTGGCGGACACGCCGACCCAAGCAACGGCTACAGATTCGAATTGATGGGTGACCCACACGCGAAATCTGGTGTCGTTAATGGTGTTGCCGAAGCACGCAAAGCGGTACGCCAACGCTATAAAGAAGGTGCCGATTTAATTAAAATTACCGCTACCGGCGGCGTATTAAGCACGGCAAAAAGCGGTCAGAACCCACAGTTCATGAACGATGAACTAGACGCAATCATGCAAACGGCCAAAGACTATGGCTTTAAAGTTGCCGCGCACGCTCATGGCGCAGAAGGCATGAAACGTGCGATAAAGGCAGGTATAAACAGCATTGAGCACGGCACCTTAATGGACGACGAAGCCCGGCAACTCATGAAAAAATACGGCACCTATCTAGTACCGACCATCCTGGCCGGAGAGTTCGTCGCCGAGAAAGCCAAGATCGACGGCTACTACCCCGAGATAGTTAGGCCCAAGGCTGCAGCAATCGGCCCGCAACTAAAAACAAATTTCGCAAAAGCTTATCAGGCTGGCGTAAAAATCGCCTTCGGCACTGACAGCGGCGTCTCCTATCACGGAGACAACGCCAAAGAATTCAAACTGATGGTGGACCAAGGCATGCCAGCAATCGAAGC
>CALKRK010000075.1 GCA_937989675.1 uncultured Arenicella sp.
AGTGAGCTTTGCTATGAAACAAATATTGATGGTGTTGCTATTTAGCGTGTTTAGTTTGAACACTCAGGCGTCCGAAAAAGAGCTGCGCGGTTTTTTTACTGGCGTAACGACTTTGCAAGCGAACTTTAGTCAGCGAGTGACTGATGAAACAGGCATGACTTTGCAGACCAGTACTGGGGTATTCTCTTTGTCACGCCCAGGTAAGTTTCGTTGGAACTACGATTCGCTTGATGAAGATGTCCCGCTAGGCCAGCAAATAATTTCTGATGGCAAGTTGATTACATTTTATGAGCCTGAACTCGAAACCGCCAACCAGCGCAGCTTTGTGGAGGCCGTTGAACAGGTACCTACCATGGTATTGGTTCAATCTGGTGGTGATTTGGATAAACATTTCACCCTGACGGATTTTGGTTTAACCGACGGTCTGAAATGGGTGGCTCTTAAGCCAAAAGACGAGGACGCTGGTTATCAAGAATTGATGATTGGCTTTGATGGCGAGCAGTTAAACACCATCATACTCACAGACGGATTAGGGAACGAAACTCGGCTTGTTTTATCAGCGGTGAAAACTAATTTGGAGCTGGACAAGTCCACGTTTCGATTTGATCCGCCTGCAGGCGTTGATGTAGTGAAATAGGTCGTATTATGTTTTACCTTGCGATTGTGACGGCGGGTGGCACCGGCGCGTTGCTGCGTTATCTTCTCGGGCGAGCGACTGTTAATTTTGGATGGTCTGCGCTACCATTCGGCACGCTTATTGCCAACCTGCTTGGCTGTTTCTTGATAGGGTATTTGTCATGGATGATGTTGCATCGTTGGCAATTGTCGCAAGAAGCTCAGGTCGTCGTTTTGACGGGTTTCTTGGGTGGATTTACTACCTTTTCAGCGTTCTCTCTAGAGACCATTGCAATGTTTGAAGCTGGCGCTGGCCTCAGAGCCATTGCTTATGTTTCCTTGAAAGTAGTGTTGTGTATTGTCATGTGCTTGCTTGGGCTTATGTTGGCTAAACAAGCTTGATTGTTGTAGAAAATAGCGTTGGCCTAGCGGATTGCATTGTTTGGCTAAGATAGATGAATAGAAGAATATTTAGAGTGAGATAAAATGATTGACCCCCAGCTTCTGCGATCCGATATCGAGCGGGTAGCAACTGCGTTAAAGATTAAAGGGCACGTTTTGGATGTGAGTGCCTATCAGGAACTTGAAGCCAAACGTAAATCGCTTCAGGTGGAAGCTGAAGAGTTACAAGCCAAACGTAATGCTCGCTCCAAAGAGATTGGAAAGACTAAAGCTCAGGGCGGAGATGTAGAGGCTTTGATGGCAGAGGTAGCGTCATTTTCCGAGCGCATGAAAGAAGCGCAGGCCGAGCTTGAGAGCGTTAAAGAATCGCTGCTTGCAATTACGGATGTAATGCCGAATATGCCGCACGATTCCGTGCCTGAAGGCGAGTCTGAGGACGACAATATTGAAATCAGTCGTTGGGGTGAGCCAAAATCTTACGATTTCGAAGCTAAAGATCATGTTGATCTTGGCGAAGCACTAGATTGCTTGGATTTCGAAACAGCGACTAAAATTGCCGGGCCTCGCTTTGTGGTAATGCGCGGCCATCTGGCTCGCATGAATCGCGCCTTAATCCAATATATGCTTGATACGCACACTGAGAAGCATGGATATCAGGAGGTATACGTACCGTACTTGGCTAATCAACAAAGTTTGATTGGTACTGGGCAGTTCTCCAAGTTTGGAGATCATGATTTATTCGCGACGCAAGCGGAAGATGGCTATTACCTTATACCAACCGCGGAAGTGCCGGTTACGAATATTGTGCGCGATGAAATTTTGGCGGCGGATGATTTACCGCTGAAAATGGTTGCGCATACTCCGTGTTTTCGTCGTGAGGCAGGCAGCTATGGGCGGGATACACGCGGCATGATCCGCCAACATCAATTTGAAAAAATAGAGTTGGTTCAAATCGTCAAACCTGAAGATTCGTACGACACATTGGAAGAGTTGACCGGGCACGCAGAAGCTATTTTACGAGGTTTAGAACTTCCTTATCGTAAGGTGGCTCTGTGTGGTGGTGACCTGGGTTTTTCAGCAGCAAAAACATACGATCTCGAAGTTTGGTTGCCAGGGCAGGATGCGTACAGGGAGATTTCTTCCTGTAGTAATTTTGAGGCGTTTCAGGCTCGCCGATTGTTAGCGCGTTATCGTGTCGAAGCTAAAAAAACTGAGCTTGTGCATACATTAAATGGCTCTGGACTAGCGGTTGGCAGAACTTTGTTGGCGATTATGGAAAATTATCAGCAGGCTAACGGCAACATAGTAGTTCCGGATGTATTGCGGCCTTATATGGGAGGCATAAAAGAGTTAGTAGCATGAGGTTTGTCTTTCGAAAATAGTGCTGCGCAGCATGTGTTGGACATGCTGTTTATAAAATAGCGCGTTTTGAGTAAAAATGGTGTTACGAAATGCAAAAAATATGATATTGCCTTTGACCAGTAGAGTTTCATCGCCTAATGTGCCGAGAACTGTCTATTTTATGCGCTATTTGATATTATTCATGGCGGTTGGGGTTTCGTTATCTTTTTGAACAAGTTCAATGTTTTATGGGTAGCGGCTAAGGCTTTTTCTATGGTGGGTAAATACCGTGGAAGGCGTTATCAATATAGGTCTTAAATAATGACTTTAAAATCGATTTTTTATTGTGAGTTGGTTACCAGTAAATTGGGGAAGGCGGCTAATCGCCTCATGCGTAAGGTGACGGCGTCGTTGATCGCGACCTCGTTGCTAGCTGTGGCTGTAGCAGTGCCTGTGTCGGCACAGCAGAACGAGACAAATGCATCGGGTACCTATGTTAATGAAGAAGGGTATACAAGTGCAGTTGAGGGTGAAAGCGAGTTTGATAATAAGAGCGAATCTTATATTAAAGATTGGCGTAATGCGCTCTCGCAGAATGACTACGAAGACACCGAGTTTGGTGAGTTGATGTATAACGAAGCGAGCGTGCCAACGAAGCTCGAGGTTTTACGCCTTCTCAGTAAGGACACCCCTTCAATGTTGGTTTTTTTAACCGCGGTTTCAATGGGGTTGGATATTGAAAACTTGTTACAAGCGTCAGTACAGTATAAGCCTGATGGTGGGCGAGATTTCGCCTCATCGGCGGTCTCTATTTTACCCGTGCTTTCCAGCTCGCCCAGCTACCTCTACTCTAGCTATGAATTAGACGATCTTGAGCGGGAAGATGAAACAAAACCATTCTCTGTTGAGGAAGTGGTTAAACGTTTTTTCGACGATCGCGAAGTGCTCAGGCCATATCCAGATTGGTTTGAAGGCCAGTATCACTTTTTAGCTTCGGCGGCGGAGCTAAAGCAACTTCAGGAGCCAAAAAAGGATGCGCGTTGGTATCGAGCCAAGACTACCGATGATTCAGCAGAGCGGCCAATTTTCGTATCTCTTTATGAAGCAACCCAAACGGTGCTAATCGATGGCGCTGAACGGATTAGCAAAGCGTTGGAGGGTAACCCTGAGGCGCAACTTCCAGTGGTATTCGTTTTTAATCGTTTAAATGAGCGATCTATCGACGAACTGGGTTATCCATTGACGATTCGCGGTGTTAGAGATGCCTATACCGAACGAGAGCTTTTAGTAACACCAGCGCCGGAGTGGCAGCAAGGCGACTACCACTTTTATGCGAAAATGGAAGAGGTTGACGAAGTATTCAATATTCCGGAAGAAGAAGATTTCGAGCCTGAGGCTTGGGATAAGCTAATCGCCGAAGCAGAGGACTATGCGGTCACAAACACATCGTTTGTGGTGGTTATATTGGGCGCTGGCGACGATGCCGATAACGTAGCGAAAAGTGATCGTTATAGTCGACTAGTATCGGATTATGCAGCCTGGGATGACCCAAGGTCTGAAGAGGCTTACCCGTATGTGGCACCTAAAGACGGCCCGGCTCTCACGTTAAAAAATATCTTAGGGCAAGGTGTGATATTGAATCGGCCGGATTTGATCGCCGCCTTGAAGGCTTTAGGTGTTAGCCAAGTGCCTATTGCGTTTTACTATATCGATAGTTCAAGAGTTAAGCCCTATTACAAGGGGCCAAGGGCGCTGATTCAAGCGGTTGTGGGTGCCGGAGTAACGATCGGAACCTTTGGTGGCGATGGTGGGATTACACCTCCACCACCTGAACCGCCGGTGTGTGCATCGCCACCGTGCTCGAATTAATTCAAATTAAATATAAGTATGTGTCTCGTAAGGGCTGAGATTGATAATAACGTTAGGCTTGGTTGGAGAGCCTTTAAACTAAAATGAACATAAATAGAATTAAGGGTAAGTTGATTCTGGTTGGGATGTCGACTGCCGCTTTTGCGAATGTATCGTTAGCGCAGGTGTCTAGTAAGGGTCTTTCACCTGCGGCTAATACATCTCGCTCTTATCAGGATGCATCTATCGTTCGTGACAGCGGCATAAATCAACCGTTGGATTTGCTGAACGACTTTTACCCAGCAATTGAGATCACGATATCAGATCACGATAATGTGCGTCGTCGACCGGATTTCGAAGAATCCGATATGAAGATCGTCGCCTCTCCAAGTTTGGCGTATCGTACCAATCTAGGTCGGCATCAGTTTTACGCCGCTTATAAAGGCACGTTCACGTTTCACGATGAAATTAGTGAAGAAAATGCACAATCGAACGCGGTTGCTGCAAAGCTTGGCTTAGACCTGACTCGCCGATGGGATCTTGATTTGTTTGGTGGGTTTGGTGAATCGTTTGAGGAGCGCGGGATTTCAGGCGGTAGAGGGTTTGATCGCTTTGCGCAGAATGGTTTTGATCGCGGGCCTGAGGAAGTTGACTATCGCAATTATGGTGCGGACCTTATCTTTGGCCGTAAAACTGGAATTGTTACCGCGGTTCTAGGTTATGAACACAGTGAAACAGGTTTTAAAAATGCCGAGTTGTTAAATGGGCAGCGCCCAGAAGACCGCGATAGAGAAGTCGACTCGCTCCATTTAGACGTTAACTGGCAATTTGCAGCTAAAACTTCAGTATTTGGACGAGTTCAAAAATCCGATGTGGACTACGATTCACAAACCAACACGCTTGATAGCGAGCAAACTGACTATTTGCTTGGCCTACGCTGGAAGCCTTCTACAGCGTTAAGTGGCGTGGTGGGAGTTGGGCGAAGCGATAAAGATTTTGATGACCCATCTCGCGAAAGTTACGATGGCAACATTTACTACGCTAACCTCAATTACATGATCAACCCGTTTTCAAATATAGAACTGGCGGCTTCAAGAACGGTTGAGGAGCCTGGTGATGAGCTCGCTGACTTTTACGATAGTGAATATGTTGGTGTGGGCTGGAATCACGCGATCACGCCGCAGCTTGTTTTCGATGTTTACGCCAAGTGGGTTGACGACGACTACAACATAGGCCGCGAAGATAAGTTTCAAGATTGGGGTGTTGGGCTAGATTACGTATGGAGAAGTTGGTTGACTGCCGGTATTTATTACGGCGAGATAGAGCGAGAGTCAACGCGCGACAATGTTGCCTATGATGATGCCTATTTCGGAATTAGGTTGCGTTCAGATCTGCGTTCGTTGTTTAGCGGCCGACGAGATGATAAACGCCCTTATGGCCCCGATACATTTGACTACTCTAAAAAGACAAAACCAGCTCAATAGTTACGGAACCGAGCTCGTCTCGGGTGTCAGAATCAATTTATGTGATAATAGGGCCGTATGGTCCTATTATTACATTCGAAGGTGGTTTGTTTTGCTGACCGACGGCGATTAACCAAACTTCTCGGCTTTAATTTTCTCAATTTGTGGTTTTAAGTGTGTTAATGAATAAGAATCGTGTGTCTAGATCAA
Organism: uncultured Arenicella sp.; assembly: GCA_937989675.1. Taxonomy (GTDB): domain Bacteria; phylum Pseudomonadota; class Gammaproteobacteria; order Arenicellales; family Arenicellaceae; genus Arenicella. The sequence continues at coordinate 5,880 of CALKRK010000075.1, forward strand.
TGCATTTAGCCGAACTTGGATGCAAGCACGTCTCTGCTCGTTTGAGCTCCTTAAATGTCGGCTTGGGGAAAAGTAGGTTGACGCTTTGGAACTTCATACACGCTGCATTTTTAATGCTATCTTTGTGTTTATCGGCACCACTTAGTGCCCAGCAGACCATCGATGAGCTTGCCGACGAAGGTGCCGTATCAGAATTGTTGGCCGAATTGGCCGAAACAACGCGGGTTCGTCCCGTTTATGGTCAGTTCAGTAAAGTCAAGATCGGCGAAGTTCCGTTCAATAGCGGCTTCAAGATTGTTCGGCGTGAATCCCCTTGGGTAATCATTCAATTCAATCAGCCGAATGTGCCTGCTTGGGTGAGCAAAGATTACGTTTCCATCAGGCGTGGGGTTGCGACTGTTGAGGCTGATGTTCTTAACATGCGATTGGCTCCAGAACTGGGTTCTAAATTACTAACGAAGCTTTACGCAGGCTATACCAGTCGAGTTCTTAGTGAGCGAAACGGCTTTGTTCAGATTAAGGCACCAACTAGCTTTGCGGTAGCCATAAAGCCAGATGAGAATAGCAAAACCAAATTTGTGACACCTCGAGCTGACGTAGCATCTCTAGACACCAACGGTCAGTCGGTTGGGCTTAGCGAGCCAGCTAGTGAACCCATTATAATTCAGTCTGTTGGTGAAGTTGAGCTTGCCGATACCGCTTTTGACCAGCCGCAAGAACTACCCCAGGCTTCGTCAAAGCAGGTTGTTTCAAGTGCTAAGACGCCAGCTGAGCGCCAACATAAAATCGCACCTGGTGATGCAATTTCCTTGCTGGTGTTTGGCGAGTCGGATTTGAGTATCGAGAACGTGCGCGTGCCGCAAAGTGGGCGAGTTTCATTTCCTTTGATTGGCCAAGTCCCTGTAGCGGGGAGAACAACAGCGGAGGTTGAGCAAAGTGTGGCCGCGTTGTTGTCACAGGGTTATGTGAGAAACCCCCGTTTATCTGTAACGATATTTAGCTATAGGCCAATATTTATTCGTGGGGCGGTGCAGAATACAGGCGCATTCCCTTACACAGAAGGGCTCACTATCTCTAAAGCGATTGCGCTTGCTGGCGGCAGCAAAAATTCAGCAAAGCAACAAGGCGTTAGTATTTTACGAGATGGGTTGACGGTAGAAGAGAATTTATCGGTAGACAGTCAGTATCAGGTGTCGTCGGGTGATGTTATTAGCATTGCTGAAGAACGAGGCGTAACGGAAGACGAGAATCTTTACATCTATGTGCACGGTGAAGTCGCTCAGCCTGGAGAATACGTATATCGCAAAGGGCTGACTGTTGAAAAGGCGATTGTGCTTGCCAGCGGCTTTAGTCTACGAGCTTCCAAAGGTAAGATTACGATCACGCGGTACGCGGGCGTCGAAGCCGACGCTGAACCCACTAAGTTGCGCCGAGTGAAATTGTTCACTCCTATTGAGCCTGGGGATGTTATTGACGTTGGAGCAAGTTGGTTTTGAATGATTTGAACACCAACTCAATTGCTCCAGAGAATGCGCAGAGCCCTGAAGCCATCGTAAAGAACCTACTGGGTGGCGGAGATGCTTCATCTGAGTCATTGTCTACCACACTGGCCGGCCTCTGGCAGACCGTTAAAGAAAATCGTTGGGGCATCATTCTCTTGATGATCCTTGGCTGTTTAGGGGGTATTTTCAAAGCTGTTTCTGAGACTCCGGTTTATCAGGCGAGACTAACCATGGCGGTCGAACCTAGTTCCTCAAGAATGGGCAGTCAGAACGTTTTTGATCCCTATGCCTATCGGTTTTACGAAACTCAATATGAGCTATTGAAGAGTCGCTCTGTGGCGGAGCGCGTTGTTGATCGATTAAAATTGGTTGAACGCGATTCGGTTCAAACCCTGCTTGTACCCCCCAGTGCTCTGCGCTCGTTAGCGGCCGAATTTACACGGATTACAGGTTTTGAAGTATTTGAAGAAGTAGACTTGCCAACACAAAGAGTTGCACTTACCTCAGAGGAGGCAGATCGAAAAAAAAGCTGGTTGACTGGCATTATTCAATCTGGAGTGAGTGTCAGCGGTGGTGAAAAAACCAATTTGGTGCAAGTTACGTTTAATTCTATCAACCCAGAGTTTGCAGCGGAAATTGCTAATGCTCTGGTTTCCGCTTATATCGAGTTAGGGTTGGATTCACAGTTGAATCGCTCACAGCAAACAACTCAATGGCTGGCGCAGCGAATTGATGATTTAAAATCAACTCTGGATACGGCGCAAACTGACTTGCAAGCCTTTCTTGTTCAGGAAAATTTACTGGATACATCTCGCTCAGATCAAATTACAACGACTGAGTTACAGGCGCTGAACGCAGAGTATATTTCAGCACGTGCTAATTTAGATGAGTTAGCTAAGCGTTACGGAGCGAGGCACCCAAAGATAAGTGAAGCCCGAGCTGATGTTGCGGCGGCGAAACGGCGGTTGGACAGCAAATCTTTGGCTATATCTTCGTCTAGAGAAAAACAGTTTGAACTAGCGCGTCTAGAACGCGATGTTCAAGTTAATCAAGAGCTCTACGAAGCATTTTTGTCCAAATTTAAGGAAGCTGATCTATCTTCCTCAGGGTCTCAAGTGGCCAGTGCCAGAATCGTCGATAAAGCGCTACCCCCGGGTGGCCCCATCTACCCTCAAAAAAGGCGCATTATTATGATGTGGACATTTGGTGGGCTTATGTTGGGAGTATTGTTGGCATTTCTCAGAGTGCAGTTGGATACAACGTTTAAGAGTGGGCGCTCGGTCGAAGATAAGCTTGGGCTACCGTTACTGGGCGTTGTGCAAGCAATGGGTGATGATACTAGTGGTGTGGAGCGGCTTTACCTAGAAAATACTCGTTCGGTATTTTCCGAGTCAATCAACCATATTCGTACCGGCATTATGTATTCGAACGTGGACAACCCGCCTAAGGTTATTGTTATTTCGTCGTCGGTACAGAGCGAAGGTAAAACGACGTTAGCTTCTAATTTGGCTTTGTCTTACGCCCAGCTTGGTCAAACATTGCTGATCGACGCAGACCTAAGACGCCCAAGAATTAAACATATTATTGAAACCGACACTAACGTTGGCTTGGTCGATTATGTCGCTGGTGTTGTTCCACTAGAGGACTGCGTTCGACGAGATAAAGAAGAGAAAAATCTATTTATCCTGAATTCGGGGACCACGCCACCTAATCCACTCGAACTGCTTGCTAGTGATCGTTTTAAACAGATTATCGAAGATCTACGAACTCGTTACGCGTATATCGTAATCGATACGGCACCGGTACTTCCCGCGAGTGATGCGGTGGTGTTGGGGCAGCTGTGTGATGCCTTGTTAATGGCGATTCAAAGTGACAGAACAACCCATCATATGGCGCGCGATGCGATTAAGCGTTTAAACGCGAGTAAGGTAGCGGTCGAGGGGCTTATTCTTACTCAAGCGAATATTAAGAAGGGGAATCCTTACCAATACGGGGGTTATTATGGGTATGGGGCTTATGCCTACGTCGAGGATAAAGACAAGGTATAAATTGTGTAGTACTTGCCTTACTAAGCTGAGGCCGAGCAATGGATAACACTGAATCTGAAGTTAGGCATACTGTGTTTATTCGAGTGTGTCTGCTGAGCGTGGGCATTGTTCTACTGTTTTTTTCCATTGCCGTTGCAAAGTTGTCGACTTCGCCGTCGATAGATTCGCGTGATGGTGTTGCGATATTTTCGAAAACTCAAGGCAGCGCTGTTGATGAAATAGAGCGGAGCTCGAAGTTCAAGGAAGTTTCTAAACAGCTTGAGTTCATGGTTTGGAAGCGAGAAAGGCAAGCTCTGGTATCCGAATTGACGGGGCTACTGCATGATGAGATCAATATTAAGCCCTTTGATGCTGCGTTATGGCGAGATTTAAGTTTTGTGTATAAGCACGCCGACGTCTCTCAAAACGACAGAGCTTGGGTTCTTCAGCAAGCGGCCACGTTACAAAAATGGAACATACCTGCACGCACCATCCTGGCTCATCATTGTGTTAATGAGTATGCGGCGTTTCAGCAGTCAGCTGAACGTCTTTGCGACGAGTTGATTCGAGCGTTGCCGTTGACTACAGGAGTCGCTAACTTGGCGCGCAAGGTAGGTGTATCTCAGATCACTATGCAATCGGTACTTGAGCAAGAAGGTTTATTGAACAAGGTGCAGCCGTGAGGCCGTCAAACCGCACATCGCGGCCGTTGCTGGTCATTTTCCTAGACTCCTTTATTTGGTATGCCTTTTTAGGCTTATTAGTGCTTGTTTCTTTTCTCGACCACCAGTTTGCCAGTTCAAAGTGGGCGTTATTGATAAGCGCGTTTTTGGGCTTATCGGCGTTACATTGCCTGAGCGTAGCGTTCGGTGGTAGGGCTAATTTGGCTGCGTTGTCATCTGCAAAAGTAGCTTGCCTGTTGTTATTTGCCACAATCCTTTTATTGGGTTTGCAGTTGTTTTTACCTTATTCAACGGCGTTGCACGATGCTTTTATTCTAGAACCGCAAAAAGCGCCCACGTTGGCTTGGTTTACACCTAGTATGGTTTGGAGCGTGGTTCCGAATCAGACAGAGTGGCTGTTCTTGAAAGAAATCGCCATGCTGACTGTGTTTACTACGACGTTGAGCTTGGTGAGCACTCGTCTACGAGTTAAACAATTGTTCGTTGTAATTTTATGTGTGGGTTTGCTTCATGCCCTAGTGGGGAGCCTGGCTAAATTCGCTGGCTTGTCGTTGGTTGATTTAAAGCAATTGGATGGCCATTTTTCGGCAGCTCGAGGGTGGTTTGTAAATCGCAATCATTTCGCATCGTTTGTGTCGCTGACGATGGTCGGCGCAATGACCTTTTTCTTAAAGGACCTACTGCGTGACAAGCCCTCAAATGTTGTGTCAATGGTGTTTTCCCAACTGTTAGGAAGCCGTGCTCCGCTTTTCGCCGTGTTGCTAATTAGCCTAGTGGCAATCATTTTGTCGCAATCGCGCGCTGGCTTTTTAGGCCTGATGTTTGTGTGTTGGATTCCCGTTTTTTTTCTAGTCGAAAAGGGGCAGCGTACTGGTTTGTGGTGGAAGTTCGTACTGCCGGTTACGGTGATAGTAATTGGCACGCTTTGGTATTTTGGTGGAGAGTTAATCGAGCGCCTATCTGGCGACGCTATGTCGTTGGGCGAGCGAATTTTACAATGGGAAGTGACCTGGAGTGCGATCAAGAATGAGTGGCTACTTGGCTATGGCGGAAATAGTTATGAAACTGTGTTCCAAATAGAGCGGGAGTATGCCGACCTCCGACAGGTTGTTTTCGATCAATCGCATAACCACTATTTGCACATATGGTTAGAACAGGGCTTGCTGGGTTTACTATTTTGGTTAGGGCTGATCGGCATGACTTCAATACATGCTTTACAAGCATTTAAAAACTCTTCGAGTACATTGGTTGCCGCGTCGATGTTAGCCATCATCGTGGTTATGACTGCGGCGCTATTGCAGGCTGGGGTTGATTTTAATTTGCAGATACCCAACATTCGCTACTACTTCTTTGTAATAATAGCGCTGACTTATTCAATCCCGACCATCAAACAAAGTACGCGTACGAAGAGGCGTTTTTTGTTGATTTAAAGCTGGTTTGCGGGAGTTCGATCGAATTTACTATGACAAAAAAAATACTCGTAACTGGTGGTGCAGGTTTTCTCGGTTCACATTTGTGTGAGCGCCTTTTAGCACAGGGCCATGAAGTGCTGTGTGTGGATAATTACTTCACCGGCAATAA
>CALKRK010000076.1 GCA_937989675.1 uncultured Arenicella sp.
AATTCAAATAAGGTCGATTCAAACTCGCTGCTAGCGCGTATCACTGAATTTTTCAAAACCAAGTCATCCAGAGCATGGGGGCCAGCACTGGCAAGCGTAGCCATTGCAATTATTGCTTTACCGCTGGCGGTCAATTTTAACAATACTGAAATTGACTACTCCGAAGTCGCTCATTTAGGCGCTTGTGCAGACTGTGGCCGCTACATTATCGACAGTTCAGTAACAACTCGGAGCGCCGCACCCGGGCTTAGCAAACTCACTCCGGAGTATCGATTAGCGGCAAAACTCGGTCGTATTAGTGCGAGCCTAAAGATCGCGGCGTTGCTCGAGAGCGAAAGCACGATAGGCGCGTCGCGCAGCGAACTAGAGCGCCTAGCATTGACTGACACACACACCAGGCTAAGCGGCGCTCTGGCCTCAAAAGATGCTAACGCGGAATCGTTAATTGCGGCTATTCAAGCGGACATGCGGTTGAGTGACTATCAAGCTGTTTTTGCCGCAGCTAAGTCAATTCAAATCGCTAATATTTCGGCAAGGTTTGCCATCGATACTACCGATATACAGTCCGCGTTTACGCCTCTTGAGGCCGCCATAACTGAATTCGAAGCTATTGACGAACTCAATATTCGGCAAAAGAGCATTTTAAACGACTTAAAAAGCATCCTGACGACCAAGGAACTTAAAACACGCGAAACACTGCAAAAACTAATTACGGTCTATGGCCGAGCGATGGAATCGCTCGGCGCCTAATCAGAATGGGCGAACAATAATCTTAAGCATAGAGCTTGTTTTAATACGAGACACACATTAGCATTAATCGCAGTGTAAAACCCTACTGCACACTAACAATGCAAAATAAGACTGCTATTGCGCACGATGCGCATGAAGCAACAGACGCCGAGCTAATACATGACTTTGTTAGCAACGCGTCAAACGCCGCTTTTGAAACGCTAGTAAGACGCCACTACAATATTGTTCACCGGCGTTTGCTCTCTATTACACAGAATCATGCCGACGCCGATGATTTGGCTCAAAAACTATGGTTGCGCGTGCTTGAACACCTTCCAAACTATCAAGATAAACAAAAGTTCCCGCATTTTTTGAATACCATCGCAACTAATCTTGTGAAAGATGAATGGCGTAAAAGTAGTGTTAGAAACAACTCATCGCTCGATGAAATGATGGAGAAAAGCCATAAGGATACAGACGGTAATATCATGATGGTTGACGATGCCGATGTAGCCGATACCTTAGCAAATCGATCTGAGATAACACACTTGGTCACGGTGTTGATCCCCAAACTTACCACCAAACTTAGAGCCGTATTTTTGCTTAGACACGAATCTGAATACTGGGATGGAAAACAACCTTTTCAGTGGCAGCACCTTGGGGAGCTCAATAGCATGAGTGCCGACCAGGCATATGAGCGCTTTGTAACAACTCGAGATTCTTTGGTTACGGGGTCTCAAGAGCACAGTACTTTGAGCGAAGAAAATCGACTGATTTTTTTGACATGGACACAAGCGCAACGGCTACAAAAAGCGAATAAACAGACAGAAACGTATTTAGCATCTCTGCTGAATATTCCGGTCAATACCTTTAAAACGCGGTACCGAGCTGCGCTGAAAGAGCTATCGCAGGGGCTAGAACGATGGAAGAATCAACAAGCCACAAGTCAGCACTCACAATAATATTTTTGCTTCTATTTGGATTAAGCTCATGCAGCACGTCTCCGTCGAAACATTATAGAAATCAATCAAGCTCTTATGGCTTTTCCGAGTCTAAGATCGAAACTACTGTATTCGATCTGACGACATATGAAAAAGAAGGTAACTTAGACACAAACTCACTACATATATATATAGATGGTGATGGACAACCGTTTATTCATAATCGTTTCCCGAGCAAAGATCCAACGTCAAAGAATGGTTTAATGCTTAAACTCATGTCTTTAGATCCTAACCACAGTATTTTGTTAGGAAGGCCTTGTTATCATGATGATCAAGCGCGTAACTGCAAGAATTCAAAATGGTGGACGAGTCATCGCTATAGTCAAACTGTCGTTAACGAGATGGCTAAGGCTATTGAGCAGCTGAACACCGAAAACAAAAAGGTCGTCTTAATCGGCTTCAGCGGGGGCGGTGCGCTAGCAATGCTGCTGTCGACTAGAATCAAAGAGTTGAGTCATATTTTCACCATCAATGCGAATATAGATATCAACGCGTGGACAGAGAAACACCAATACACACCACTCTACGATTCACTAAACCCCATCGATTACCTGCACCAAACCAAGGAGTTGCCCCAAACACATTTGATTGGCCTGAAAGACCAAAACGTTCCAAATCAGTCTTGGGTTTACAAATTAAAATCGGGGCAAAACACCAAAATTTTGCGTTACCCCGACTTCTCCCACTCATGCTGTTGGAGCGAAGTTTGGAATGCGGTGATCAATCGACCATATTAGCCTGCCTCTCTATCACTCCTCCATCAATAACATCAAGATCGGAGTCATATTCACATTTGTATCTAGAAGTTCTATTGCAAGATAATAGTTATCCGCTAATGGCGCCGGGATTATTGGTTCTGTTTGGCCATCGGGTACTAATTTAAAGTGCGTCGCTTTAATAAAATAGTCTCCAGGTGCCAACCTCTCGCTCTCTATTCTAGAGAAGCTGCCCGGCGATTCTCTATCTCGATCGATGTTCAAATCTAATAAAGCCAAGTTAGCATCGTACAAAGATAGCTCTGTATCCACATTATTTCCCTCGAACGGCTTTGTCTCGATAAGAACGCGCGTTGATTTTCTTAACGTTAGCTTTACCCAATCTTCATCAGTTGAGGAGTCAAAACTATGTAACTGTAATACGTCACCCGAAATTCTTGTGGCTTGGGCGGCCGTATCATCCTCTTCGTATTCATCAACCAGACCTCTGAAGCCCGCGTTGGTGACACCGATCTTATATTTATCAATGCGCCCCAGAGAGCATTTGCCGCGTCGAGGGCTTTGATATGTAATGACCTCATCGCAAGCATCAATTGTGTAAACGTAACGCTTGCCACGAACCACGTCAAAATCGTTATAAATTGTGGCGTTTCCCTCAGGCTCAAAAGGCCCAATACAAGATTCAGGGTTTCCCTCTTCGCAGCGAATAATTTCATAACGAGGAGTTGAGTTTGGATTTGTAGTGGGCGACTCCCAACTTACTTCTACTCGGTCGTCAAACGCAGCCATACTTGCTTGAAAGTCAGCTTCGATAGCACCAACGGCTCGCCTAGAGCTAATACCACCACCGGGGAAACTTGGTCGTTGATCGTAACACCCTAAAGGCGTTAGTTGATGGCAGGAGTGAACAGAATAAGAATATCGTTTACCAATATCAAGGCCATCGGCTGCCGTAAATATACGCTGAAATACTCGCGTTCCAACATCACCCTCGGCAACGCTGATTTCATCTGGTGTTAAAGTGGCTACGTTATCGGTCAGTACTCCGGATGGGTCGTACTGGCGAATTACATACCAGCTAACCATGTTTACCCTTTGCTCCACATCATTGTTATCCAAGTAGATATCCCAGGGTACCTCCTGCCAGTTTAATGTAAGCTTGCCATCAGTATCATCAACTATCCTTACGTTATTCACTGCTGGCGGGACAACTTCTCTAGTTTGACTTAATACACAGTCTTCCATCACACCTGCAACAAATATACATGCACGAAAATAGTACTGCTCTCCAAGAATATCCGAGCGCTGCATATTGGCGTTCTGATCCTCAGGCAATGGCATGCTGAAACTGATGCTTGGTGATTCACTAGGTAGTGAAAACCCTCTGTCTGGATCAAACATATAGGTAGTCAAACTCGTATATGAACGCTCCATTTCCACGTCATCACCACCTGTAAAATCATTGTCGACCGAAGCCCACATTCGTACTGAAAAATCCGGGCTTGGGTCCGGGCCAATATTCCTCACCCAAAAAAAAGTGCTTTGATTACTCGACGCTTGAATATTTTGACGACTATTAAACTGGATTTCTAAGTCGTATTGCGCGAAGCTTATTTGTGAAAATAAGGGGCCAACAAAAAAGATTAGGTAACAAATTATTTTTTTCATTTTAGATCCAGAAGCGGTTCAAATACCGCTATATCGAATTTGGTTTGAAACTCACTAATGCTGATAAAACATCAAGCAATGTCAGTAATAAAAGAGACTAGTCGCACGTTATTTCAAAAATCTTTACGTGCACTCAGGGAATAGTAGACATGATCAAAATCACTAATCCCGATCGTCTTATTAATGCTTGCATTAAGACTTATTTGGCTCGGGAATAAAAAATTGGCCCCGAGTAACAAGTTTCCGTAATCGGAATCGAGTTTTTCTAATGGCACGCTAAATATTGTCGAACCCACGCCAGACGTTGTTAAACCACTTTGCCTAAAGTCGATCGAACTGGTATCCGCTAGAAATCGGCCGGTCAACGCTCTCGAACCATCTTCAAATTCATGCACCCAACTTGCTTTAGCCTGTGGAATAAACACGCCCCAATTTAAGCTAAACGGCTTGGAGATACTAAAACTGACGTCCGACGTAAACGACTCCAAATTGTAGTCATCAATCTCTAACGCCAAGCCAAACCCAACCTCGTTAGTGTTAGTATTTTCAGAAAAGCGTTTTATATCCGTGTCTACGTAATTTAAACGCGCTGACAAATCGAGATTCACGTAGTCTCCAAACGTGCGACTCACACCGACACTCAAGATCTTTTGATCAGAATCGATATTGCTCAACACTTGCTGATCAACATCTGTACTAAAAGCGGTGTAAGCCATACGACGAACATTCTCAAGATCTCCATCACCAAATCCAGCAATCACATCTAAATTCAAATTATTTGAAAACGCTTTAGCCGCATACATAGTGAACGTTTTCGTTTGTATATCAAGAGAGCCTGTATTACCGGAGAATTCCGACTCTGTCTCACCAAACCCATACGCCATGCCAGCAACCGTTGAAGAGTTGACCATGTAATCTACTCCGATTGTCATTGACCTACTCCGATAACCAAAACCATTTGACAATTCGCTGACGCCCTTATCGCCATCGCCAGTCGTACCAAGAACGAAGGCACCAAAACGACCAGAATCGTCATCACCAGCGGCTCCTCCATAACTCCTATCGGAAGGCTTATTGTCAGCAAGCAAGCCTTTGGCTGGGTGACTAGCGTCAGAGCTAGCAACGTCTTTGTCGTTTTGTCGAAGGGCCGGCAGTATCGCAGCCAATCTCCCTCCGATGTTGCCGACCTGTATTGTGTTAAGAAACGCCAAAGATTGACCTATGTCGCTGTATTGTTTAGCCGCGATCTGCCCAAGCGCGTTTAACTGGTTAGCCCCTTCTTTTTCGCGATTTATATCAATGCAGCGCTCTACCAAATCAGTCTGCGCCAGGGTGAGATTGCTGCTGCCTCTCAAATCGGTACATAGCGAAGCGAGACTGGATGCAACAGACGACTCCGCGGGGAGAGCCTGGACTTCTAATGGTTGATCAAATTCAAAGGGCGCATTTCGAGCCTCTTGCTCTAATCGCTCAAGCTCAGCTAATCGCCTCTCTTCCGCAAGCCTGCGCTCCTCCGCTTCTGCTTCTCTGCGAGCCTCTTCTCTCTCGCGGCGACGTCTCTCTTCTTCCTCTGCTTGTCGCCTCTCCTCTTCAGCTTGTCGCCTGGCTTCTTCTTCCGCCTGCAGTCTGGCTTCTTCTTCCGCCTGCAGTCTGGCCTCTTCCTCTGCTTGCAGTCTGGCTTCTTCCTCTGCTTGCTGCTGAGCCTCTATATCGGCAATTTCCGCCGCCGATAACTCAACTTCGCAGCGCACAAATACACTATTCGCACCGCGGTCTCCACCATCGACAAATCGCCCGACTCGACGACACTCGACCGAAGCATCAGTAATTAACTGACGCCCTTCTACAGATTGGGATGGCCTGCCGGTAAAAGTGGATGTTAATGTAGCCTGATACTCGCAAATACGTAATGTGTTTGTCTGCTCTATTTCCATAAAACCGGTAGGGCAAGCTGTCATCGCTGACGCCTTGGTCGAAAAAAATAGAAAGCTCGCCAAACACGTCAGCAAGTAATAAATGGCACGGCGCTGCGCGCAACGTGATTGTTGCAGAGCCGAACAATCATAGATGTTCGAAGGGTTCATGGTGGGGTCCCCGATGTCTGTCCGCTTACAGTGACCCAATTTCACTTCGACGAATCCATGCTAGTCTCAAGAGAGCCGTTCGCATGATTTAAATAGCCGTTTCTACCCAAACGACGGTTCTTTAATGAAAAAAATACTTGAACAAGCTACGTACAGTAGGGTGTGACGCAGCCCAAGCGTTAATCTCGTTATTGCTTGTTCGCTAAAACCGTAAACAATCGGTCATAGCCATATACATATTCTAGATTCCTTCAATCCGTTTACAAAACTGGCCCAATTTCCGTTTTGCAACACTATTGCTCATACTCAGCCTTAAGGTTTAGTTGAGCTGCAACACCGCTACTACCCATAGCGGCATACCTGTTTCATCCTGACAATTCTCCCCAAGCAATGAGACGGCTCTCTTTCTGGGAATGGTTCAATTATAGATTACGTACCTTCAAGAATGCTAGCGAGTATCAGGTTTTTAAGTTACTAATTATTAGTTTTCATAGACTTAGGCGCGAAGTAAAACTCGCCACCTTGATGCCCCCCTGCCGCCAAAGGCGCATAGCGCGGTACCTGCCTAACATTATCTTTTGTCGCTAACGCCACCGAATGCGCCACCTGAGTTGCTAAGGAATCAGCGTCCAATAGCCCATCATTTTCATTTAAGACACGCAACAAGGCATTAGCAAAGACCGAGTGTTCGCTGTTATCGAGCGAATCGACTACTGGTTGAACACCACCGGATGACAACGCGACACGCGTCATCAACTCAACATCATTGCTTAAACGCAGTGCCTTTTTCTCAGCCGTTAAGCCACTGCGTAAGGTAACGATTCCAGATCGCATCAACGAACCCGAATAGCAAGAATCGGCAATCACAATTACGTTGCGCGCAGTCATGGCACGAATCTGATCAGTAATACTTGCATTAGAAACCCAACGGACCGCACTTTCCGTAGAACCATCTACAGGAACCCAGTAACCTTGATCGTTTTCAGGATCTACCAACCCATGGCCTGCGTAATAAACCAGCAAATTATCATTGCTGGTTAACGATTTCCGCATATCTTCCAATGCCGTTAGCATCGCATCACGATTGGCATTAAGCTCAAGGCGCACCTTAAAACCATATTTTTCTTCCAACACTCGTGCAACTTCCTTGGCGTCGTTAACCGCGGTATCGAGCGGCTCCCAACCCTTCCCAAAGTCGTAATCATTATTTCCGATGACAAGGGCGTGGTAATCCCCAAACTTAAAATTGGAACGGGTTAAAGCTCCAGAACCGCGCAACACGATATCAATATCGTCTGATGGTTTTATCAGTAATCGATGAGCAGTAAGCTCGCCACTAAGGTCAAGCACTTCAAGGTGAAGCTCCAAAACCTCACGCCCCACATCCAATGATTTTAAAAACAAACCGTTGGCATCTAGCTCATAGCCTTCGCCATTAATCGTGAACGACTCAACCTTAGAAAAATTCTGGATCGCCCCAACAACATTAACAATTGAACCGGCTGGTACAGTCGTAGAACTGGTTCCATCAGTGGTTTGAAATTCAGGCCATTTTAGCGCAACGCTCGGAGTACCCGACGGCGTTAACGAAGCAATTTTTTGCTGCGCTTTTTGCAGTTCACTTTCAGCACCAGCTAGGCGCTCTTCGAGCAAAGAACTAAAACCATTTTCACTTTGCAGCTCTTTTTGTTTCTTTGCGAGCGTCTTTTCCAACGCCGCTTTTGCGTCATTCACCGCTGAATCTAACGCTTTCTTGAGTTCAACAATCTCTCTCTTGAGATTCAATACCGACTGTCGAGAGCGCTGTAAATCTGACTGCAATACTTCAGATTGACGCAGCGCTGAATCCGCTTTTCTTCTTTGAACTTCCAATTCTGCTTGAAGCTCTTCTATGCGCAACTGATCTTGTTTCTGAATATTCTCGAATACCGACGCATACGCAATTTCATCTTCATCCAGACCCGATGCTTGTCGATAGAGGTTCATCGCTTGAACCAAATCTTTGTCAACTCCCAGACCTAATTCATATAAGCGGCCGAGGCTCATCTTAGCTGGACTGTATTCTTGTCTAATAGCCCGCTCATACCACATCACCGCCATTTTGTAGTCTGGCGTCTGCCCTAGCCCTTTCTCAAATATCTCACCAACAAAATACTGAGCTTTAGCATCACCTTGTAGTGCGGCCTCCTGCCAAACATTAAGAGATGAAGCCATATTAGCTCTGTCAAATTTGACGTAATCACCACCCTTAATCTCGCATTCATTAGCCGACGTTTTTGCTGGCCGCTTGCGACTCAGATAAGTACGATTAATACCTAGTTGACGGACTTTTCCCGGCAACAAACAATCAACAATCGCGGTTTGTTCAGCGGTAAGCGTCGCCGCTTTTGCACTCACGATGTTCATCGTAAGAACCAGCAACGAAGCCGCACTAACTAAGAGAACACCGGTTCGCATTTTATTAAGTATTAGGAACGGTAAACGTAAATTCCAAGTTACTGCTGAGCAGCAACCATGGTGGTGATTTCAACACGCCGATTTTCACCAGAGTTTGGTTTGGACGGATCGAGTAATTGCTCTTCACCATAGCCCGCTAACTGCAATCTTGCTGGATCAACACCAAAGTTATCGTAAAGGTACTGGCCAACATTGACAGCCCGTTTACCAGAGAGTGCATTATTGTAGTCTTCATGCCCCACTGCGTCGGTATGCCCCGCTATCTCAAAACTGTAGTTAATCAACTGCTCACTCATTAGTGCTTCACCCAACGGGTTTAACTTAGCTTTGATTTCCTCAGTTAAGGCATAGGAATCAAACGCGAAATTAACACGCATAGAAATACTTGGAGGGGCTGCTGGAGCCTGATTTTCCTGGCCATTGAGCTTAATTCCACGAAGCTTAATTTTAGGTTTTGGTTTCAAGCCATTAATGAATTCTTCTTTAGTGGTGAATTCGCTGTTCTCACTGGCCGCATAACTCAACGTGGTTACAGCCATTAAAAGCAACGTAGATAGTTTTATAAGCGATCTCATATCATCCTCCAATATATAAGCAAAAGGTGTCAGAATAGTTAAAGGCATACGCCTTTTTCGAGTTTTTATTAGTCAAAATTGGAGTTTGTGCCACAGCGAGGCTCCAATCATGCTCAGCTACAATCAAAATGCCATCCTGCCAACATCTCAAAGTCTTATCTGCGCTGCGAACGCTCTTTTTGTCGAACGTAAAAGCGTCAGAACGCTTGGCCTCCGAAACACTGGTGCCAGCTGATTTCGGCGCGGCGGCCGCCCCGGTAATAAGAACAGTAGAATCCTGCTTTAAGTCTGCTTGTGCGACACACGGTATACCAAGTAATAAACAGATTAGCAATGAAGTTCGTTGGAAATGGTTCATGGTAGTCTCTAATTTTAATGTATTACTGAGTGGCGATTTCAAATGAAGCCACACCGAAACGGTTGTTCGTTGCTTTTGCGTACGCCTGTTTTATAACATCCAAGGAATACACTGGCAGTTGTTCCAAATCGGGAACTTGTAATTCTGCAGGGAAATCAGTGTCAACGTATTTGGTAGCAAGAAAACAGTGAAGCTGCTCCATCGCCACATCAGCAACAAATGAGTACTGGTTGGTATCTGGCAGAACCAAACCACCATTCGACGATATAAAGCCATCAGCTGAAAAGCGGTTTGGAAACACTCGAACAAATGCATCTTCTTGTTGGAAATAACAGTTCAGATAGCCATCGGTATTGGTACTGATATTGACAAAGACTTCCTCGCCAACGCTAAAACTGTCGCCCCCCGCTAATGACGCCAATTCAATTTCGATTGGCTTAACGGCCGGGGCTTCATTTACACCTTTTTTCTTTTTCTTCTTTTTATTAAGCTCGGCTTTTAGTTCGAGCTTACGCTTGGTGTAAGCCAGTTCATGACCCTTTTCTGAAACTGGCGTGCGGTGCAGAAACGCCGTGTAAAAGTCTAGGTCAATCGCGGCCACTTCAGGTAAACCAAGCCGGCGTTTGTATTCAAGAACCGCTAAAAGGTAATCCTCGGTGATATCTTCATCAATTGCACCGTTATAGTAACCACGCGCGGTGAGTTGCAACTTAAGTGTTCGATGTAACGTACCCATGCTTGAAAGCTGATAGAACCAATCGGAAATCTCTTGTTTAATTTCAGCGTGCTCAGGATCCATGCCTAAGCAATTCCAATAAGGTAGCTTTGTGAGCTTACCTACTAGCTCGATGGTAGAAAGCTCGACAAGAGCTCTTAATGCCTGGCCAACGGCATCTTTCGAACTACTCGAAAAGCTGTAGCTCATACCCGTTTTACTTATACCACCATCATAACTGGTAGACGAGCCACGAGTGAAAAGCTCAATTGAGTTCTTAGTAGTGACTCCCGGCACCACTGACATGTTATGAGTCGTGATCACGCCCAAATCAATGGTCATGAAGGTCACCGAGCTGCTTGCAGACCTGCCTCCACCGCCGCCCACTGAAGACCCATCATTGGTACCGGCTAGCTCAGCTGAAATATCGGCTTGTTTGCGGTAAAGACCATCATCGTATTGGGAGATTGAACCAATCATGTCAAACGGAGGTATGTCCTCATAAATACCTTTCTTACCAGCCTCGTTAATCAACGAAATTAAGTTGCCTGTGTCTTGCCCGTAGTTGACCAAACGAATCGCTCCACTGCGTTTAGTCATTTCAGAAATAGTGGAAATTATCATCTGGCGCGTGCCGGCATCCACTTTCTTAGTTTTATCCTTTACCTCTTCAAGCAACATAGCGTAATCAAAACGGCCAATCCCGAAAGATAAGAATAAATTATCCATGCAACGCAAGCTGTCTCGAAAGTCCGTCGTGTTCTTATGTGGCAATTGATCTGGGCCATTTCGTAACTGAGCGGCACGCTGCTCCACCCCATTATGTACGCCTGTGGTTATACAGCCAGTCGCAAACGCTGAAATAGCGAAAACGATCAATGTTTTTAGCAAGCGGTTCATTATCTGCTCTCGTCTAACAACGGTTCCCAGCATTAATAACATCGCCAATCACGATCGTTTGCTGTTCGATGTTACCAAAGGTTGGGCGTCGATTAGTTTCCAAGTTACCGATATCGACTGAACCACATTCGGATTCGGATTGCCCAAGATTTCGTTCCTCAAGATCAATGTAGTCATCGATGCCTTCATGCTGCATTTGACGCGACTGTGACTTGATACGCGAGATTTTCAGATTAACTTCATCTGACAACGCCAGCTCACCAGCTTGGCCTAACGAACAGAACAAACCGCAAGAAATGGCTAGAAGAGCAAGTTTGGTATTTAAAGTAGGACGTTTCATCGGAATTGTAAAAATGTGTTTCGTTCAATAGATATAACGTTCAGTTAGCGGAAAAGTTTCCTTTCTTTCAGACTATTTTCACTTCACTTGATGAGCGCCCTCCTTAGCGCTCTCAAATACCCAGATCAGCTACTATTTAATACTCTCGATATTAAGTCTAGCCTTGCCTTTATAGCCTTTTGCTTTGTTAGTGATGCTGCCATCTACCGTGGTCTCACGCGTAAAATCACCAGTTACTGTCGAATTGATGATGGACCCGATATCAACATAGGCTTTGCTCTTGTAACCCCTAGCCTGATTACTAATAGAGCCATTAACCGTTGTCTTAACATCCACATTTCCAACGTTCGCGCCACTCAAAGCATTCACATTGACGTACGCCTTAGTTTTGTAGCCCTTCGATCTATTCGCAATACCACCATTCACCTGGGTATTCATAACAACATTACCGGAAGCCTTTGAACTGACCATCGAGCCCACATTGACATGTGCCTTGGTCTTAAAGCCACTAGCCCGGTTGTTGATGCCGCCTTTAACGACGGTATTCAGGTTGGCATTGCCGCCGACAGAAGAATTGACAATTGAGCCGACGTCAACACGAGCACTGGTTTTGAAACCGCCAGACCGATTACTAATGTCACCATCAACACGCGTATTCAAAACTAGCCCACCCCCAATATTTGAGCCAGAAACGGAACCTGCGTTCACAACGGCCTTGGTTTTAAAGCCACCCGCCTTGTTGCTAACACCCTTTAAGCTAGTGTTGATCGACGCGTCTCCACCAAGTGTAGATCCACTTACTGAACCGACATTAGCGTAAGCTTTGTTGAACACACCGGAAGAACGGTTGTTTACGTTGCCTTTGACGGCAGTCTTCAACTCAATATCACCTTTAGCCGTTGAACCGACCACAGACCCAACGTTTGTTACCGCTTTGGTTTTTAGCCCCGACGCTTTCGAACTTACAGAGCCATTAATGGTGGTATCAATACTGGCTTTACCTTTGACGGTTGAACCATCGATTGCTGCCACGTTCAATTCAGACTTATTAAGTAGACCACTGGCCTTATTACTGATGCTGCCTTTAGCATTCAACTTAACATCAACATCGCCGGTTCGGCTGCCGTCGATCTGTGCAATGTTCGCTTGTGCCTTGCTCAACAAGCCGCTTGCACTGTTATTCACGTCACCCTGAAGTGTGGCATCCAATACAACATCGCCATCGATGCGCGACTTGTTAATGCCTGCCACATTCAGTTCAGCTTTAGTAAACACACCAGCCGCTTTGTTGCTTATTCTGCCATTGGCGACCGTCGTCATTTTAGTATCACCGTTAACGCGAGAATTGGTCACTGAAGCTACATTTGACTTCGCCGAAGCACCTAATCCAGCGGCCAGGTTACGAACACCTTTGTTTATTTCGGTATTGATCTCAGTGTTGCCATTCATCGATGATTTCTCAATCGTCGCCACATCCATTTCAGCTTTTGATAACAAACCAGCCGCGGTGTTGCTGACATCCCCTTTCAGTGTGGTATCTATTTTAGTATCACCCTTCAAAGATGACTTCTTGATCGTAGACACGTTTGACTCAGCCAAGGCTAATAAACCTGCCGCTTTATTGGAAACCTTGCCATTAATATTAGTGGTAAGTTCAACGTCACCTTGAAGGGTCGACTTTTTAATTGAGCCTACATTACTCTCAGCGAGCGTCAGCATACCGGCCGCTAAGTTGCTTACTTTACCTTTAACAACGGTATCCAACTTAGCGTTGCCGGTAATTGTCGACTTATGGATTGAACCTGTATTCGCATTGGCGATGGCGAATGCGCCACCAGCAATATTAGAAACAGAGCCATCTATTTTAGTGTTAACCTCGGCGTCGCCGCCAAGCTTCGATTTTTTTATTGACCCCGTATTCGAAGTCGCCATCACGCCCACGCCGCCTGCGATATTCGTGACCGAACCATTGACCTCGGTGTTAATTACCGTTTTGCCTTCAGCACGCGAGTTCACTATTGAGCCGGTGTTCATGTCAGCAAGTGCGATAACGCCACCCGCCACATTAACAATCTCGCCGTCGACTTTACTGTTTATCGTTAAGTCCTTTGTCTTCGCCTTATAGGCGGATCCAGCATTCGCTAAAGCAACAGAGCCAACACCCGCCCCTACATTCACAATACCGCCATCTACCTTACTGGAGATATTCAAATCACCATTTACCTTTGAGCTCTCTGCACCACCTGAATTCAATTTGGCAACGGCGCCAATGCCACCAGCAACATTAACCGTCGCGCCATTCACATCTGAAACGATATTGGCATTGCCTTTAACCTTCGTATTCGCGATGGCAGCCGTATTCAAAATTGCCGCTGAACCGATACCACCAGCAACATTAACTGTGGCGCCCTTTACTTTACTACTGACGTTAAGGTCGCCATCAACTTTGGATTTAAATACACCGCCTGAATTTGCAATCGCAACGGCGCCAATCCCTCCAGCCACATTAGCCGTCGCGCCAACCACCTCTGACTTGATTTTAGCGTTGCCTTTAACTTTGCTATTAGCAATCCCGCCAACATTAGCAATCGCCACTGTACCGATACCGCCTGCCACGTTCGCCGTTGCGCCTACGACCTTGTTGTCAATTTCCAAGTCACCGCCAACCTTAGCTTCATGTGCCGCACCGGAATTAACGATTGCCACCGCACCGACACCACCAGCAACGTTAGCCACCGCACCTTTAATCGAGCTTTTAACCTTAGCCGAGCCCCCCACATTGGTCTTATTCAAACCACCGGAGTTAGCAATCGCTAAAGTGCCTACACCGCCCGCGATATTAGCAACAGCGCCAACAACTTTGCTATCGACAGTTACGTCCCCATCAACTTTTGCTTTACGCACCGTTCCTGAATTCATTACCGCTATCGCTAATTCGCCAGCAGCAACGTTAGCGACCGCGCCCTTCAGGTCACTTTTCAATTCGACATTTCCCTTAATATCTGATTTCACCACCGAAGCGGAGTTCAAGTCTGCGTAAGCCAGCATTCCTGCAGCCACATTCGCGGTCGCGCCCTGAACCTTATTATCAACTTTAACGTCTCCGCCAATATTCGATTTGACAATTGAACTCGAATTCGCCAACGCCACAGCCAATTCACCAGCAGCTACATTCGCGGTGCCGCCGACAATATTGTTCTTAATTTGGGCATCGCCTTTCAGATTAGATTTTTTGATACTCGTGGAATTTAAATCCGCAACCGCAAGCATACCAGCGGCCACGTTAGCCGTTGCTCCCTTTAGCTTATTATCAATTCGAACATCGCCGTCCAACTTTGATTTTACGATGGAATCTGAGTTCACAGTCGCGATAGCAAGCTCACCTGCAGCAACATTCACCAAGCCGCCCACTACATCTGTATCGATTTTTGTTGTGCCATCAATCTCTGACTTAGCAATTGATCCAAATTTAGTGTCTGCATAGGTAACCGTGCCAGCGGCGACGGTCACCACCCCACCTGTAACTTTGTTGTTTATCTGCGCTTCGCCTTTGACTTTGCTGTTCGCAATTGCACCAACTTTGGTGTTAGCAACACTCAGCTCTCCAGCAGCAACATTAGCAACACCACCGACAATATCGTTGTTAATCAGAGCTTTACCATCAACTTTAGAACGACTAATGGTACCAACATTAACGTTCGCGGCTACTCCGGTGCCCGCAGCAACGTTGGCAACCCCACCGACGATTTTGTTTTTTATGCTCGCATCACCTTTAACGTTAGAGCCAAGACTAATAGTGCCCACTTCCGTATTTGCGAGTACGCCTTCGCTAGCCGCAACCGTCACAACACCACCTTTGATATCGTTTTCTATAGCGGCATCGCCCGATACCTTCGACATGCTTACTGAGCCCACATTTGCATTTACGATAGAATAGTCTGCAACATTGACGGTAGCCACGCCCCCAACAATTTTGTTCTTAAGCGTGGTATCACCAGACACGTTTGAACCCATCGTAATTGAGCCTACTTCCGTGTTGGTTATCGAAAAATCCCCGGTTGAAACATTTGCTACACCACCAGTGATCTGATTATCAATGTCAACTGAGCCGCTCACTTTAGACAAATTTGTTACAGAGCCAACGACCGCATTACTGATCGATTTATCACCTGTTGAGACGTTTACCACTCCGCCTTTGAGCGTATTGTTTACTTTCAGCTCACCTGACACACTTGCCCCATTGGTTACGCTGGCTAACTCAGTATTGGTAATTGAGCTATCGCCGGTAGATACGTTGACCACGCCTCCCTCAATGGTGTTATTAAGCTCAGCCGAACCTGAACTTTTGACTTGAGCACCATTCGTAACCGAACCGAGTTTCACTAAACTGCGTGACTTGTCGCCGGTGGCTATGTTAGCTGTACCACCCTTGATGTTGTTGTTGACCTTCAGCTCTCCATCCACTTTTGCCAAGGTGCTGATCGAACCGATTTCCGTGGTCACTTTTACTTTGTCCCCGGTCGCGACGTTAATCGCGCCACCAACAACATTATTATTGATCGTTGCTTTTCCGGCTACCGATGACTTGCCAGATACCGTTCCTAAACGTAATTTGCTGTCAGCTTTATCGCCAGTGACAATATTCGCCGCTCCGCCCTTGATATCATTATTCAAATTCGCTTCGCCGCTAATTTTCGAATTGCTTACAGCGCTAATCTCAGTCGCAGCTTTGGATTCCTCGCCAGTGGATAGCGTAACGCTGCCACCTTTGAGTTCAGTATTTGCTTCAAGCTCGCCGCTCACATCAGATTCCGCTGTAACTTGACTGGAGACGACCAGGGCGGCGATAAATATGGTTAGGATTTTCATGGGTAGGGTTTCCTTGGTTTGGTCTTTTCACAATATTTAACGATTCAGAAACAATAAAGTTTCAAAAAAAACGCCACTTTTCGAAAAAAGTGGCGCCCTTAAAAACAGATGTGACTTGAACCGTTACTTAACTGATCCAATCGAAGAACTTGCAGAGCTCTCCTGGCCAGTCGCTAATGTCACTACACCACCCAAAATATTGGTATCGATGTTGATTTCACCATCAGCCGTCGTGTTGCTAATCGTGCCGATTTCAGTAATCGCGCTTGATCCTTTACCTGTTGCCAAGCTAACCACACCAGCTTTGCCAATGACTGTATTAATCTTCGCATCGCCGTTGATCGTGCTATCAGTAATCGATGAGATATTAACAGTACTCGTTGACTCTTGGCCTGTCGCCAAGGCAACTACGCCACCCTTATCGATAACCGTCGTAGCTGAGATATTGCCCGTACCCTTTGTGCCTTTAAGAGATGAGAGTAGTAGTTCAGCCGTTGACTGCTTACCAGTTGCTAATGCAACCGCGCCGCCTTTGCCAATCACGGTGTTCAATTCCACTGAACCACCAGTCATTTCAGAACCAGTGATCGTGCCAATGCCTACTTTTGCTGTCGCTTCTTGGCCGGTCGCCAGAGATACAACGCCGCCTTTTCCTATATCGGTATTAATCTTTACGTCGTTAACTTTTGAATCTTTAATCCGATTAACCGTTAGTTCAGACGTCGACTTATTACCGGTCGCTAAACTCACCAATCCGCCTTTACCAACTTTGAGCTGAAGATCAACATCTCCATCCAACGTTGAGTTTTCAATAGTGTTTGCTGATAGCTCAGAAGTTGCCTCTTTACCAGTCGACAAACTCACTAAACCAGCCTTGCCTACTTCAGTTTTAATATTCAACTTTCCGTTCACTTCGCTTTCTGCAAAGCTGTTTGCAGACATACCGAGTGCGGCAATTAAAGAAAGAGCTAGGGTCGTTTTTTTGATGGTTAGGTTCATAATTTACTCCGTGATGATTTTGGGTAGTTAGGTTTAATTCGTAAAATACAATTTTTAATAATTTCTTTGCCTTACACTGGACTTAACGGGCCAAGCAAAAAAAGGTTTTACATTTTTTAACTTTTTTCTTCATCGAGCTCCGCATACCAAAATGTTATTTTATTTCAATTACTTAAGAAGACTTATAGCTATAAAGAAACACTAATTAGGCACATTGCGTTTCTATAAACACGTAAAAAAATATCGCCCGTTTTAAAAAAATGTCGGAAACGATCATCTAAGTTGGTAAAAAGAGAGTTACACTTGCTGCCTGATTTACTGCCCCACTTCACTGCGCATGGACAACATCATTTCGATCAACGACCTCGCCAAGGTCTACGACAACGGCTTTGAAGCCCTTAAGACAATAAACTTGGATATTGAGCGCGGCGAGATACTAGCTCTGCTTGGCCCAAATGGAGCAGGTAAAACAACGCTGATTTCAACGATTGCAGGGATCGTTTCACCAAGTTCTGGAACCATTTTGGTCGACGGCCACGATAACGTTCGCGATTACCGCTCTGCCAGAAAGTTAATCGGCTTAGTACCGCAGGAGTTAACAATCGGGGCATTTGAGACAGTATGGAATACGGTCAGTTTCACACGTGGCTTATTCGGTCAAAAGAAAGACCCCGAGTACATAACCCAGTTACTCAAAGACCTGTCGCTGTATGACAAGAAAGACAATCAACTGCGAATGTTGTCTGGCGGCATGAAGCGCCGTGTGCTTATAGCCAAAGCCCTATCGCATGCACCACGCATACTGTTTCTTGATGAACCCACAGCGGGTGTCGATGTCGAATTGCGTAAAGACATGTGGCGAATCGTCAACAAACTGCGAGAATCCGGAGTTACAGTAATTCTGACAACGCACTATATTGAAGAAGCAGAAGAAATCGCAGACCGAATTGCCGTGATTAATCATGGTGAGATTTTATTAGTAGAAGACAAAACAGAATTGATGCAAAAACTGGGTAAGAAGCAACTTATTGTCGAATTCAAAGAGCCGCAATTCTCATTGCCTGACTCACTCAAGGACTATTCTTTGGACATCGATGATAAAGGTTTGGTCTTAACCTACACCTACGATGCCACGGCCGATGCCACTGGTATTACTCGTTTACTGCAATCACTTGGTGAGGCGGGCATGTCACTCAAAGATGTGCGCACAACACAAAGTTCATTAGAAGACATTTTTGTCGATTTAGTGCATTCAGACGGTATTGCCGCGAACGAACAACCGAAGGAGAAATCAGCATGAATTTTGCCGCAATCCGCGTAATTTACCGAGCTGAGATGCAACGAGCCATTAATACACTGTTTCAAACGTTGGCCTCACCTGTGATTTCAACGTCACTGTATTTCGTTGTGTTCGGTTCAGCCATCGGCTCGCGTATCCAAACCATTGATGGCGTCAGCTACGGCTTGTTTATCGTTCCAGGCCTTACGATGCTTACTATTCTGACGCAAAGTATCTCCAACGCGAGCTTTGGTATCTACTTCCCCAAGTTCAGCGGAACAATTTACGAAGTGTTGTCTGCGCCTTTATCTTTCTTTGAAGCGTTGATTGGCTACGTTGGCGCTGCCGCGACTAAATCGTTTGTGATCGGCGTTGTGATACTGCTGACAGCAAGTCTCTTTGTCGACTTACAAATTGAGCACCCGATTTGGATGCTTACATTTCTCGTTCTCACCTGCGTATCATTCAGCCTTTTCGGATTCATTATCGGCCTATGGGCTGACAGCTTTGAGAAACTGCAGATCGTACCTATTTTGGTAATCACACCCCTCGTTTTTTTGGGTGGTAGCTTTTACTCAATCAATATGTTGCCGCCATTTTGGCAAACGGTTTCGTTATTCAACCCAGTGGTGTATTTGGTAAGCGGGTTTCGCTGGAGCTTTTTTGAGGTATCCGACGTCAATGTTTGGACTAGCCTCACCATGATATTGATATTTCTCGGAGTGTGCTTAGCAGTCGTTTCCTGGATGTTTAAAACAGGTTACAAACTAAAAGAGTAAAGCCGCAACGCGAGTAGAGCTCAATCAACGGCTAATGAAAAGAAGCGATCATAGCTACCTTTGGCAAAGCCTCGTAAGGTCTGGTCTCCACGCACCAGAAACGGAACACCTCGGCCGCCAGACCGTTGATAGTCACGTTTGGCCGACTTGTTGGTCTCGATATCGAGTTCCCGAAATTTGATTCCACGCTGATTCATATAAGCACGCGCCCGCTTGCAATACCCACACCAAGATGTTGAATACAATATCACTCTAGGTGTGGTTTGAGCCGCGCCACCGCCCGATACAGACACCTTAGTTTTAACCTGAGTACCTGACACTTGCGCCGGGGGCTGTTCGCCATAATGTGTTTTTCCATTCTCGTCGACCCATTTCTGCATGCCGGCTGAATAGCTCGAATGAGCGAACGCCATCGCAAATATAAGAAAAAGAGCGCGCGACATTTGCTTAATCCATTTGTTCGATTTCATAGCCTTCTTTCTCGAGCAAGGACAATAAACCATTGTCCCCAGCCATATGCAGAGCGCCTACTAATACGAATTCCACTTCTTTGGTCTTGATCATTGCCTTTAAATCAGCCAACCAATCATTATTTCGATTCACCAGCAAAAAATCGTAGATCTTAGGGTACTCAGACTCCATTTGCGCAATACCAGCCTCATTCATCAACGCCATATCGCCTGTTCGCCACGCTTTAAGAAGCACCTCCCAAGTCTCATTGGTCTTGGAAATTTCATCTAAGGTAGAACGAATAAGTTTATTTGCGTCTAACTCATTGATACGCTGCATAAACGCCAATTGCTCGTCTACTAGTTCTAGATGTAAACGGTCTTTGCCATCTTGTTTTGCGCGCTGTTCAAAATGCATATCAACGCCAGCGGTCTCATCAATCAAACCTAGACGCTTAAGTTCTAAGGCCGTTAATGTAAACATTAACCCAGCTGGAGTGAATTTCTCAAACGCCGCCATCGGCATTTGCCTACTTTCCATTAACTCGGATAGCGCTTCGTAGGTATCACGAGACAAAACCGTCGAAAGCGAACGTGTATCTTGATACATCATAACGTCGAGCATCTTCACCTGAGTTTCTGCCGAAGTCAGCAACGAGGCGTCGGTTTCAAACCACACGTGTTCAGCGTCGGCGTAAGCCTTCTCAAAAGCCTCTGGCAAGGGATAATCGTTTTTAGACAGAAGATGGATAGTGCCCCCTAAATAGAGGTGGTGATCACCGTCACTCACTTTCCAAACAGGGGCCTTGGCGTGCGCCGAAGATATGGCGATTGTGAAGCACACCAGGCTAGCTAAGACCGCTCTTATCAAGTTGTGATTTAACATCGTTACTTTCCTACCATTACTGAATTTCTATTAATAAGCCACTATCTGAGACCATAGACGGAATCAAGATTTGTATAAAACTTGGATGAAATGAAAACCGAACTTTGTTTTGATCGGCCCTAGATATGCTTTATCTTCGCTGCCTTTGGTAAATACCGCCTTATCAAAAGGGCCAACCATTGCCCCTTTGCGAAACTCACCTAAGTCACCGCCTTTCTTGGCTGATGGGCAGGAAGAATGTTTCTTCGCCAACTGAGCAAAATTATCTCCAGCATCCAAACGCTTTCGAACCTCATTGGCTTGCCGCTGATTCTTAAGCAAAATGTGCGAAGCGCACGCTAGTTTGGCCATAGTATTCTTCCGATAACCTTTAAAGTATTAGGTGCTGTCATATAACGAATATTCGCGGCTCTCATTAAATCTAGTCTTGCAGCCCTAGCCGCTTTGGCGATTGAAAATAACGTAACTCGCATGGTGCTTCTACAATCTCCGACCACTCTGTTATTGGGCATTCGATTGATACTATGCCAGCTGTCGGTACGTTTTTTAATTCCGACCCACATAATTTGTTAGAGGCTTGGGTAATTGCGGGGTTATGCCCGACGATTCCAACGCGCTGAACTTGGCTAGGCAAATTAGAGATGATTTCGATAAGCTCATCAGCATCAAAGGTATAAAACGTTAAATCTGGCACCAAGTTGAGGTTAGCGAATTCAGCAATACGCTCGGCAAAGGTAACGGCCCTAATCGCCGAGCTGCTATAGATAACATCCAAACCTTCGTCTGACTCAGCTAACCACCGCGCCATGGTGAATGAATCACGTTCACCGCGTGCGTTTAGCGGGCGCTCGTGATCATCGAGGTCATGGTGTTTCCAGCTCGATTTAGCATGTCGAATGAGAAGTAGTTTTTTCACTCGTTTACTCTCTCGTTAAGGCTAGCCCAAACGTTTTATTCAGTCGTTAATTTTGTTAAGCAGGGTTATTTCCAGCCTGCTCAAGATCGGTTCCAAGGGTAACACGTAACTCTTTACCTTATTGCCACCGATCAAAATACCAACCACTTTTTCTTGTTCGTCATCATCCGTAACAACCAAGGCTCCAGAATCACCACCGGCCGAAAACGCACTCACGCCCATTGATTGTACTTCGAGTAACTCAGGGTAATACACCGTGCCTTTAAAAGTTTGAGAACTGACAGGCCCGTAATAGCTCATCACATTGTATTCAATGGATTCAGGTTCATTCACTATTTTACTAATCTCGCCCTGCGTGCAATCGGTTGAGCGGCCCCACTTTTTAACACGTAGTTCCTCCCTAATCTCAGCAAACACAGTTGGTGTGTCGTAACAATTAGCGCCCTCACCCTGTACTGAACACACTCTTTTTTTATCCAATATCTCAAAAAAAGCAATGTCACAATTATGCTGTATATCAAACACCTGCGGCAGACCCTGGCTCATCGGCCCGGTGGAATCATGTAGGCCGATCACACTGATTTCATGGTTATCGGGGCTAACATCTTGTATGCCTGGCGAAACAATCGGCGTACCAACGCTGGCGGTATTGCAACCGCCAGTAACGTGGTTACATGAAATGCCTATTAACTTACCAGCTTTGTTTTTTGCCAACGCGGTTAAGGTGCCGGCATTGCGTTGATTGCCTAAGCCAATGGATGAGCCGCAAGCAATACGGCCCTTATGCCAATAAACCGGATTAAACGTGCTCTGCACATTTTGGTCTATTTTGAAGGGCCTCTCAACAACGATTTCTAAACTGACCTTAAGATCGCTGAAATGTCGCTCAAAGTCGCTGATCATTCGCTGCCGCTTAGTTCGAGCAATTGGCAAACGTGTGGCGATGGAAAAGCGGGTTATTCGCCCTTTCCTAGTCTTTGCAATTTTAACAATCTTGCGAGTTCTAAAATACTCCGCATGAGATTCGTCAAATGGTATTAGGTTCGCATCGCCGCTCATATTCGCAGCTTCACGCATAGCATCATCCGACAATACCGCGTGCAAGAAAGACCAGCTGTACAACGCTTTGTGTAAATCGTCGGGGCGCGGAGGCATTGCCTACTCCGCCACCACGAATACGGTGCGCTCTGGGTCATCCACTTCGCCGGCAGCTTTAAGCTCATACACCCCGGTTTCCGCAAACTCGACATTCATTGTAAAGCGAAAGTTCTGCAAATCGACGCCGTCAAATTTCACACGGATAGGGTCGCCAACTTCTTCAACAATCAAGCCTTCTTCAGACTCTTGGTCTAATAAAAGCAATTGCAATACACAAGTGGGATTAGTTTGCGGTTGCGTGTAAGAAACACCAACCTCAATAGAATCCTTGAGTTTGTATTCTGTTCTATCGGTACTCAGCCCAAGTGCATTGGGCGCGCCAACATCGGCTGCATCAGCCGCCGAATGCGGAACAACCGACACCGGAGCCCCAAGTATTTTATAGAGTGCAAAACGCAAACTGCGGTCTTCAAAAATAGTGGCATGCTTTTTTTCAGAGAACGCGTGCGGAATATCTACATGCAAGGCGCTGGCAACTGGAACCGTGCCATCGCCGCTCTCTTTGCCTTCAACGCCAGTCAATTCACGCCCACTCCAATCCAATCGAAATAAGGTGGTATGTGCTGACCCAACAAAAGAGAAATACGAAACTGCGGCAGGGCGTTTTTTCACATCAAGCTTTGACCAAAATTGCCGAGATGATTCAATGTTCGCCGGTTCTAAACCGTATTTCTGAACAATGGCGTCATCGAAGGGGTCAACCGTTTCAGGTATCTTTCCACGCAGCGTTGATCTTAAGGTGATTGCCGAACCCGCCGGCGCCACCAATTGATACGCTGTGGGGTAGCGCTTGTCTGACACGAGTTTCTTTACATTTTCCGCCGTCATTCCAGTACTGTGAGCCAAACCAGCCACCTGATTTAAAGCGGCGGCAGCTCCAGTATGTGGGGTACCTAATGTGATTAATTGAGTCACTTGGTTGAACCAAGGTTCATTATTAAACTCGCCACTCTCTAGCAAATAACGGAGTACCAGGCCGCCCATCGAGTGCCCAATCAAGACGATTTCATCAAAGGCTTCCTGTGCCGATAGATGTTCAGCAAGGTTGCGTGCTGTCGTCTGGTTAGGAAGCCGCCAATCATAGGCATAGGGAATAAAGCGGCGATCGGCCGCGCCTTCTATCTCGTAGCCACAGGCTTGAATGTCTTTAAGAATGCAGCGGTAAACGGAATAAAAACGAATAACATCTTCAATCGGTTTAGTGGCGACCAAATCCGGCGATAGCAAATCGTCAACATTGATATTCTTGCGAATAATCTGGCTTAGTTTTGGAGGCCAAACCCGTTTATTCGAAACCGAGTTGCGTAACTCCGACCCCATGATTCCTGGTAAGAAAACGACACATTTCATTCTTTCCCCCCTGAGGCAAAATCGATTAATTCAAAAATCCCCTAAATACGTTGGCTCCGCTTGGTTATCGCCAACGCAATGCAAGCCGCTGAGAACAGCCCACCCCAGACCAGCGGCATAACCGTGTAGTCATCAAAACCCGCTAACCGATTTATTATTAGGGTTTCGCTAACGACACCATTCAAAAACAATTTATCAACCAACACAAGCAGTATTGGAGCGATAAATGCCAGCAGAAATGGGTTTTTCTCGGCGATCTCAGAGCAAAGAACACACCACGCAATTGTTGGCACCATCGACCAAAGTAAAATTTTTGCGAGCCCTGACAATGAGTGCCCATAATAATTACTTAGGTACTGAAACGCAGTCACATCCAACAAGATAAACGATACCGCTGCCTGACATGCAACAATAAGCAAAGGGATCAGCACTAGGGCAACCACAAGTTTTGAGGCCACCGTTAAGCCATCAGACACGGGTAAAGAGCGCCAAAACAACACGCTTTGATCTTGGCGTTCATTATAGAGACAAGACAAGGAGTAAAAGATCGCGACCACAAATAGCGCCACCATCACAATAATGTTCATAAAGTTCAGCGCCCTAGCAACAACGCCGTTCACAATGCTATCAACCTTGCTATCGATCTCGAACTCGCTTGGCACATCAAATTCAATCGCCAGATTACCAAACGCCATTGAAACTCTTAATAAGACCGCAATGCCTATCAAAATAATCGGCACTCGCCATAAATTTTTGTGCTCTAACACTTCTCTCTTTACGAGAGCAATTAACTTATTGATCATGACAAACCTTCAAATTAAGACGAGTTATTGTTAGCAATAGCGGCATACTTAACTGTTTGTGGCAACAAACAGGTCTTCCAAACTTGGCACCTTTACTTCACCGTATTGACTGAGCTTGTCAGCGCTTACGTCTGCAAAGATTAGTTCAGTGCTGTCGGGCAGTGAACGTTGATAAATCGGTTGAATGCCTGGGTCGCTAAACACCACGTTTTGCGTTGTTACCAGTTTGCAATAGCGGCTCTTCAGATCCGCCATTTTAAAGTCGAGCGTGATCCGCCCTTCCTTGATAAACACCACGCGAGTCAAAATGCTCTCAATCTCATCAACCTGATGAGTAGTAATAAGGATCGAACGCTTCTGGTTGTAATAGTCTTGCACCAAACGATCTTGAAAATCACGACGGACTAACACGTCTAAACCGAGCGTGGGTTCGTCAAGCACTAAAAAGTCGGTGTTAATCGCCAGAATGGTGACAAGGTGTAAACGTGTTTTCATGCCTTTTGACAGCGACTCGATTTTATCTTCAAGGCGAATCGGTGTATCACTTAACAGCGACTTGGCGCGCTGAATTTCAAATTTAGGGTGTGTGTCAGCAACAAAGTGAAACATATCGTTCACTTTCATCCATCCAGGTAATGAAGCTACATCAGCAATATAGCTCAGATGCTCTAACAATCGAGTTCGGTTACGAAACGGGTCTTGCCCAAAGATCGACAAATTCCCAGAGTATGTAATCAAGCCCATAATGGCTTTTAACAATGTGGACTTTCCAGCACCGTTGGGGCCAATTAGGCCTACGATCTCGCCTTCACCAATTGTGAGATTTATATCTCTTAGCGCTTCCTTATTGCCGTACTTCTTTGACAAACCATTGATTGTGACGAATGGCTGGTTCGACTGATTTTCTGACATTGACTATCCGATTACGTATTTGGGTTTGATTCTGGTGCCCATTAAAGCATTAATCGGTGTAGCGTTCCAAAAGATGACAAGATTTGGTTTGCGCCTTTAATGTAGAGACAAAGGTAAACACACCAGTCAGTTTACGAACCATGAGCATGAATTCGGAGGGTGGCACCACGAAACCTTTCGCTAACATTCTTTTACTTCCTAACTTACCTGCCCGCTTCAGCAAACGCGATGCGTGCCAATCGTATGCGCCACCTTCAGTTACTGCGTAGTTAGGAACATCACTAAAATCTCGAGCAAACGGCTCTATAATCAACTCGCAGAATTCGATGAAAGACTGCTTAACTTTGTCGCTATCTGATGAGCGCAGACAGTTCAACTCAATAAGCCCGCTAACCGTCTTAGCCTCGTCCCCATAGTGAGCCGCCAAAATTGTCTCTTTGAGTGCCCGTGAAAAACCAGTTGGCAGTGACTGCACAGCGCCAAAATCTAGCAATACGAGTTTGTCGTCCTCGCCTTGAGGATCAATCAACACTCGATAATTTCCGAAATTAGGGTCGGTTTGCATCAGTCTCCACTCAAAGGCCTCCTTAAAAAAAAGGTTCAACATCGCATCCGCTAGTTTATTGCGCCGAGTTTGACTTAGTGCTTGAACCTTGGGATGCGTCACTTCAAACCCATTGATGTAATCCATAGCAAGCACTGATGTCGAACAGTACTCTCGATAATAGCCAGGCACTAGATAACGGTCGTCTCCAGCAAGAAGTCGGGACACTTCTTCAGCCGTTTGTAACTCACGCACATAATCTACTTCACTCACTAAATGAGCTTTCAACTCGGAAACGAGATCTTGAAATTGCCGACCAGAAGGCGCCCAACGAGCCAGCGTTAGCATTTGCAGTACGTTGCGGAAGTCGTCCTCAATAGAATCGGCCACACCGGGGTATTGAATTTTTAAGCAAAGCGGTTTATCAATCTGAATGCTTGAAGCAAGATGAACTTGTGCCAGCGATGCTGCCGCCAATGGGGTTTCTTTGATGGTCAGTCGTTCATTATTCGGCTCAAGCTGTTTTTTAATGGCACCCCATGATAACGGTTCAGTTTGAGCCTCAAGTGTGTGCAATGCCTTAGTAACAGCCTTCGGAAGTACGTGTTCGCCATACAAAGCAAGCATCTGGCCAATTTTCACATAGGCACCTTTAAGCTTTCCAAGTTCGACGACGAAGCGCATCGCCTCGCGCTCCAACGCCATTTCATTGTGCAGGCGTTTTTGCTCTTTGGGCAGAAGAAAACCTGTGGCTTTCGATGATAGCAACCCAACACCACCTCGAGCCCCAGCAACCCCAACTGCAAAACGCCGACGCAAACCACCTTTTTTAATCTCTTTCATACAACGAACAAATCGAAAACTCGAGCCAGCACCTATTCTACACCACCCTATTTTACTAGCTTTGGCGTAAGAACCCATTAAGGAATCGGCATAAATATACGAGTTCTGGAAAATCACCCGAATGGATGAGGTCGATTAAAGATTAAATAACTAGACTCTCTCGTGCAGGTCGTCATTAGGATAATGATTTTTGGCAGGACGCTATCGATCTGCATTGTTTCTCGAGAAATGTCTTAGGGCTGAGCCACCGTTGCTAATCACGATCTCCCCAAGCAACGGTGGTTCATTTACCGTATTCATTCAAAAAAGTTCTCTTCCTTGAGTGAACATCTCCTTACCCTCGAGCTTCGACTCAAAAAGCTCCTTGGTTCTGCGCTTACGTGTTAATCGTAAACATAAAACAAAAACCTTATTCCATCCGCCACCCAATGCATCCAGCTCCCCAATTTGGCGAAGGTTCTTGCTCCCCCTGGTCACCAGCACTATGCTCTGCGTTGATGATTCCTCTGCTGAAAATAACGTTTACGTTACTTTTAGGCTTTGACTAGTTAGTGTCCAAACTGCTCATTTTCTCTCAGCAAATCAGCCGAATTTGAACAAAATAACAATTTATTGATACAAAAAAGAAAAAGCCGAGAAATTCTCGGCTTTAGGCTTTAGGAGTACATTTAACATGAAAGTTATCTAGCTCGAAAACCGCCGCCGCCCTGATCACCATCCCCACCACTCTGGTAAGCTAGAGCGACAACCTGAATACTTGGGCAACAGCACTCGCAACAGCACTTCTCACAATCATTCCCCTCATCAAACGGGTTATCCTGAAACGTGAATACAGCTGGGTCATACTTAAAAAAGTGAAACCGCATAAAAAATACGTTTATTTTTTTCTTGCACTCATATTTAAAATTTAGGGTCAAAGTATTATCTTCTTCAACCTCCATTTTCAATGTTCCCTTAATTGGTACTAATTCTAGTTTTGCTTTTCCTTTTGCGTTATTCAACACAATTTTAGAGATAGGCCGATATTTGGACCCCGAAATAGCAAAATAGTCGCCGACTGAAAACTTTCTGCTTTCCTCAATGTAATAGATGGGCCAGTTGCCCTTTTTCAACGCTTCTGTAAAGACAGATGAAAGATTCATTGTTAACCTCGTTCTAAGTTGTTAGTAATTTGGGGGGATTGACCACTAAAAACACGACTCTGTGTAATTACAGAAATCAACGCGTTCGTCTTGCCCGTTCTCGACGACTCCGTAAAGCTGCACTTCGGCGTCGGCAATTGACGCATGCTCAGGCAGTAACACTAAGGAGTCTCTCGAGCCACTGGCAAACTCAAACTCGTCGCTTTGCCATACTTCTTTTTCACTCTCAGCCGAGCGCACACTTAAATAGTATCGCGGGTAACGCACGTCTCTTACTCGCACGATCACCGCCGCCTGACCATCTACAACAGAAAGATCTAAACCTTTGGTAGAACCACTTGCACTGCGAACAACCGCAGACTGCAAACTCACTAGTTCAACGTTAGCGCTTGTCTCTGATTTTGACAGCCCTTTTATAGCGAATGGCGCAATACAAACAAGTAAAGCGGCCATCGCAAAAGTAGGTGCTGGCCCCGAAAACATACGACTCAGTTTACTTAGCCACGGCTCTGAACTACCTTGTGGAGGCACACTTTTAGCACCGCTATTATCCTGTTTCACTAGCCCCAAGCCTAAATTTAGCATTTGAGCCGAACTTACCATCTCCGCCACATCGGGCCGACATAAAAAATACGCCTCAAACTCTTCTGCGTCACCTTCGTCCAGCTGGTCGAGTATGTAGCGCTGGACGATGGCTTCTAAATTATCTTTATCAATATTCATAAGCTACCTTTTTAACGATGGTGCGTAACCGGTCGGTATTCTCTCACTTTTAAAAGTATTTATTTCCCGCACTCTCTTCCCAAAGAGACCTAAACCGCTCTCGAGCGCGATAAAGCACGCGGTCAAAATGCGCTGGCGTTAAGTCAAACTCCTGACATAACTCCTCCTTGTTATCTCCAATTAAATAGAAACGTTGCAAAATTTGCTTATCTCTTTCAACACTTAACTCATCCAGCAACCTTGATACACACTGGCTTAATTGTCCATTGGCAAAGGCCTTTTCTGGAGTCGTGCCAGAGTCTACAATCTCTCCGGCTTGTTCCTCGCCAAGCATTTGATTTTTGGTTTGCTTTCGTTGCCGCATTATCAGCTGATTTTTTGCTATCTGGATAATAAATGCCGCAAGCTTTTGCTTATTTCGAAGTTGGTTATCGCGCACTTTCTGCAACACCAACACCCATGTTTCCTGGGCAATATCGCTTGCCAGAGAGTGATCACGAGCTCGGTTATATAGCATTACTCCGAGGCCACGTTGATATCTGAGCACCATTTCTCGCTCAGCCTCTTGGTCACCCTCAAGAATTCTGCCCACCAAATTTTCGGAGACCTGAGCCTCAGTTAATGCATTTTGCGCTGTCATAGCTTACTGTTTTCCAACCCACCTTGAAGTTGAAACCCGGCCCAAAAGTACGGGTCTCTCCAATCGTTATTTTTGTCTGAATACACGGCTATCTGAGCTTGGCGCAAAGCCTCAGACGCAACTAGACTATCATCTAATAGCCCAGAATAGAATCGAGCGGTCAAATTAGCCGTTGCTTTATCTTGTACTTGCCAAAGCGTACCAATGACTTGGCTGGCTCCGCCTTCTATAAAAGCTCGGCTAAGGCTTAACAAGCCTTCGCCGGCAACTCCTCGGCCAAGTGAGCTCTCACAAGCACTGAGCATAACCAAATCCGCATTGATTTTAGCTGAACTAATCTCTGGTAATAGCCAATAATTGATACCATTCTCCGACACCTTAGAAAACATTAGTCCCGAAAGTGCTGGCTCTAGACTATTGAGAAGACCATGAGTTGCAAAATGCAAGATAGAGTGCGGTTCCGCCACTTTCTTTAAGAACTGTACTTTGGTTGCTCTATCAGCGACTAGAAGTGATACATTACTACCTGCAATTTTTTGTATCGCCTTTGCCTCCATTGCTGTATTTGGCAACCGGACAAAGGTTTCCTGCACATCAACAGTTGAAATAGGATCTGCCACAACAAGTATCTTTCTATCCGCCGAATATTGTCTCGTGTTGGCCCTATCCTCAATTGCCAAAATAGATCCAAAAGAAGGCGCATAAGTAATCGCTACTTTACCAATCAGGGGCGTAGACCAATCGTCGAGTATAAGCGGTGAGAAAGGAAGACCATTGAGCGGGCCATCAGGAACAATAATCAATGTAGCAATTGTTTCTCTTTCTAACCTTCTTGCAATTGGCTCGATAACTTGCGCACTCAAGTCGATAATCGCTTTTCGTTGTAGCCAAGCATTTGAGTTATCGCGGAGGTTAGGGTGACTAGTAATATGCCACTTCGCTTCATCAACCAGTGCTTCAATCTCGGCACGTGCTGGTAGTTGATGTAAGGTCGTTTCTTTTTCTCCAATTAGCCACAACCAGCTTTTAGCCCTCCCCAAAAAATAGTATGCAAGCAACTGATCACTACTGGTGACCTTCGGCAAAGTTAAAGATTGATTGCCCGTACTCGGTTGCCAAACTATATTTCTTTCATCAAACAAGTCTGTTTCGATTTTCTCTAATTCTGCGCTGAGCTCGCGCGTAGTATTTATTAGACTCTCCCCGTCGCTTTCAGTATTTCGATACCACTTAGCGGCACTAATCAATATCTTGTCATGGATAGCATCACGAGCTTTCGATACATTTAACGAGACATCTGAATCGTTATGCACCTGCCGGATCACTTCGTTCAATGTTCGAGCCTTATAAGACTCAACCAACTTGAGAGCCTCATTGGAGCGCGCCTCTTCTAACAACAACTCCACATTCAACGCAAATACCGATTTTTGTAGCGCAAAATAGTGCCTACGCAAATCACGTCGCTTAACCTTAGGAAGAGCTTGTTCAACAATAGAGCGAGCACTACTCAAATAAACTAGTGCTCGTTCGTTTTGGCCTACGCCTCGTGCAACAATCGCTCGGCGAAATAAGAACTTCGCTTGATCCGGTATAAGGCCTCGTTGACTTATAAACTTAGCAACTCTTGTAGCAAGTTGATCTGCCTCGTTATACGCTCCCAAGGACGACAACAGTTCAACGGAGAGGCTAAAATTTTGAGCTAATAATACGTAGTCTTCTGTCTGAGACAGAGATTTTAACGCGGCAATATTTAGTGGTACCGCTTCCAAAATTCGATTTTGGTCCAGCTCCAATTCAGCAAACATAAGATTGTTTCTTCCCGCTGACCGATCTCTCCCGTTTTTTCTATCGTACTCAATCGCATTTCGAAAAAGCTTACGTGCTACATCTGGCCTATTTTGAGCAAACGCTATTTCTGCTCTTAGAAACGTAGAAGCCGCTAGCCGTGCTTCCATTTTGTTTGACAAATAGAAATTATGCATTCGTTCTGAATAGCTTTCAGCGGCATCAAAATCTCCGAGCCGAACGGAGCTCTCCGCTCTCTCACGCAATAGATAACCGTAGAGATTACTGCTGCGCTCTTGATCTGCAATAGTCATCGCCGAAAACCGATTAAAAGCCTCGTCAAGGAATTCCTCAGCGATGTATCCCTCCCCAAGTTTGCTATAGGCTATCGAAGTATAATAGAGAGCCCAAACTACGTAGACCGGAAAAGAGTACTCTTCCGCTAGAAGTTTTTGTTGCGCGCCATAGGCAATAGCCTTGGGAAATTGACCAGCCCTCTGGTTGGCCCAGCTTAGGTTACCAGTTGCGTTTAATAAGCCAAAATACCTATTAGCGCTGGCATAGATCGCACTTACCTCTTCAAATAACTTTAACGCCTCACTGAAGTTCGACTCTCTTGTTAAACTAATCGCGTAATAATTTGCTCCTTTGGCATAGTCGACTAACTCTCCAATCTCTTTAGCCTCATTCATGCCTCTTAGAAACAAGCTTCTTTTCTCTTCTATATTTGAAGTAAACCGCCCTAGCTGATATAGCGCCTGAACGCGATATCTACTTTTTCCAACTCCTTTAGCATCAGCTATCTCTGAAGCAAGCTTGCTAGTCCTCTTTACCTCCCCAGTACCAGAAAGAAGTTGCATCAAGACCGATTTAGCATGTATCGCCCACTTATGTTGCGGTGTATCGTCTATTACCAACTCCAGTTCCGATATAGCTAGCTCCCTAAATTTCTTAGCATCGTCTCCACCCGAATTTAATGATCTTGCCCTCGACTCGCTGGCGCTAGATATCGCTTGAAGAAACATAATATCTCGTTGCAATATTCCGTTACCACCCGATGTGCGATAGTCCACTTTCAACGAATATGGACTATCTCGGTCAATGTTATTCGCTCCCTCGATAGTCACAAAACAAACTTCACAATCACTTTTTTTCGCCAATAGAAGTTCATCAAAAAACTTGTCGGCAAGAATATTTACCGTCTTAATCGGCGTTTCGTCGTTCTCTGAATACAGAGACAAAATATAATCCGCCGACTTCTGCGATGCTGTAACAACAACATAATCATGCTCACCAAACTCCAACTTAACCTTTAGCGGCTCGGCCAACCCTACCCCTTCGATCACCTTGGGGTTGGCGTGGGCATTCGTGTTGACGAACAAAGTTACAAAGGCAGTCAGTGCAAAACTGAGCCTTTTAAAGCTGATGCAAAGCACTTTAAGAGTCTCCCCAGTAGGGTTTGGGTGTGATCAAGTATATAAATTTGGCTAATTTAGTCAAAGTAGCCGCATTACTATGCCACTTTGAAAGTGTTCGGCGAGTCATGAAATGCTATAATCTCGTCACCGGAGTACCACCAACCTTTAGGAAGTTTTACCGTGAATCCCCCAATCAACGCATTGAGCGATGAAGCAAAGATATTGCCTGATTTATTAGGCGAAGTAATTAAAGAACAAGAAGGCCAAGCCGTATTTGATGCAGTCGAGCTGCTTCGGCAAGGCTTTATTGGCCAGCGCCTAGACTCGAGCTCTGAAAAACAAGCCGAGCTATTGACGGCCATTGAGGGCATGGAAATCGAAACGCTGGACCGTGTCATTCATGCGTTCAGTACGTTCTTTCATTTGGCAAATATCTCTGAAGAATACGACAACCAAAAGTCTAGAGCCGGCCTCGAAGAGCGCGGAGAGACCTGGAGCAACTCGTTTGTCGACATCATGGACGAGTTTAAGTCTGCCGGAAAGTCACTCGATGAGGTTATTGAGTTAACCAGTGACCTAAACTACTACCCCACCTTTACTGCACACCCAACCGAAGCCAAACGACCGGTTGTTTTGGAGGCCTTACAGCGTATTCACAAAGAATATCAAGGCTTAACTGCGGGCGGAGTTGGTGAAGGTGAGATGTCTGAAATCAGGCATCGCCTAAAGGCAATGATCCAAATTTTCTGGAAAACCGAAGCGGTTCGTCCGTCTAAACCAACGGTTTATGATGAAATTGAAAACTCACTGTATTACTTTCGCGAGAGCATTTTCACTTGCCTGCCTGAAATCTATCGCGACTTAGAAAACGCCATAAAACACGCGTACCCAGAAGCACGCGGCCAAGCACTGGAAATACCGAATATTGTGCGCTTTGGTACCTGGGTTGGCGGTGACCGCGATGGTAATCCGTTTGTCACACCAGAAATCACAAGAAATGCGCTTCGCATGCAGCAAATTGAAGTACTCAAAGAATACGCGCGCCGAGTCGAAGACCTGAGCCGAGTGATGACGCACAGTGCAGACCAAGTTGAGTTATCGCCAGCGTTCATCAAATCAATGGAAGACGACCATGTTCGCCTAACCAAATACTTTGGCCGTAAACATATTAAGGAGCCTTATCGCCGAAAGCTAAGCTTCGTAAAGCTGCGTTTGGAAAAGACCATTGCCCAAGCCGAAGCACGCTTGGACGACGGTTCACCTTCATTTGACCCACTGGCGTTTCGTAATGAAAACCAATTTCGCAATGAGATTATTCTAGTTCGCGATTCGCTAATTCATCATAACGAGGCGAATCTGACTCGTGGCAGCTTGCAAGACTTACTGCGCCTATTAGACAGCTGCGGGTTTTACCTGTCTAAGATGGATGTCCGCCAAGAGTCGACTTTGCATAGCCAAGCGATTCACGAAATTGCTGCTACCATCGATGAGCCGGTTGATTACTTCGCAATGAGCGAAGCCGAACGCCAAAAATGGTTAACCGAAAAGCTTCAAGATTCTAACGAGCTTGAGTTTGATCGCCGGCAGATCACCATTCAGAGTGCGGATATTATTGCCGTGTTTGACTTAATGAGCGAAATGCGCGACGAGATCTCCGAGCATTGCTTTGGCAGCTATATCATCTCTATGACGCACGAGGCGAGCCATCTTCTAGAGGTTGCACTTCTTGCCAAAATGTCGGGGCTGATTTACGCGAACTCCGACGGCACAATTCAAAGTGAAATACACATTGCTCCATTGTTTGAAACTGTTAAAGATTTGGAGCACGCTGAGCCAACACTTGAAAGCCTGTTTACCAACTCGGTTTATCGACAGCTACTGGCTTTCACCGATGATACTCAGGAAGTCATGCTTGGCTATTCTGACTCTTGTAAAGACGGCGGTATATTGGCTTCAAGCTGGAATTTGTACAAGGCCCAATTGAACATTGTTTCGGTTACGGACAAACACAATATTCGTTGTTTGTTGTTTCATGGCCGCGGCGGAACCATTGGTCGCGGTGGTGGCCCAACTCATGAATCCATACTCAGCCAACCTAAGGGCACGGTTAAAGGTGGCATTAAGTTTACTGAGCAAGGCGAGGTTCTGTCGTTCAAATATAATTTTAAAGAAACAGCTCGGTATGAGTTAACCGTTGGTATTACTGGTTTAATGAAAGCCAGTGACCCAGCCAATGAAAATACCGATCAGGCCGAGCATACTCAAATGATGGAGCGCCTAGTTGAAACTGGCGAAAAATCGTTTCGTGACCTCACGGACGACAATGTCGCCACTATGCAGTATTTTTATGAGACCACACCATCTAGCGAGATTGGCCTGCTCAATATCGGCTCTCGCCCCTCTCATCGAAAGAAAGCCGACTACTCTAAAAAGTCAATTCGAGCAATTGGCTGGGTGTTCGGCTGGTCGCAATCGCGACAAAATATTCCGGGCTGGTATGGCCTTGGAAGTGCACTGGAGCAAGCAATTGAAGATGGCGGCTTAAACACGCTTCAAGCGATGCAATCTGATTGGCGTTACTTTCAAAATTTACTCAGCAACTCCCAAATGGTTATTTTGAAAACAGATCAAGACGTTGCGAAGCAATACTCAAAACTCTGTTCTGACAGCGCGATAGCCGACGCTACTTATGGCCAGATGAAAACCGAATATGAGTTAGCTATCAGTAAAATTCGAGAGATCACCGGCGTCGATGAAATGATGGCCGACTTCCCTGAAATCGGCCAATCCGTGCGCTGGCGAAATGCCTATCTTGACCCACTGAACTATATCCAAGTAATGCTACTCGGCCGGCTCGCCAACGAACCCGACCGTATGCAATCACAGTGGCTTAAACCGGTACTCGATAGTATCAATGGGATAGCAACAGGGCTACGAAATACTGGCTAAAATGGCCGAAGCATTTTTAAACTGAGATAAAAGCACGTATACCGAGAAAGCAATGAACGCGATAAGAAGATTCGCAGCGTCAAAGCTGTTTGACAACATTATCATCGGCCTGATTTTGTTCACCGCTGCGATCATCGGTTTTGAGGCATTTCCACAATGGATGAACCCGCAGATTGAGGCATGGTTTAATCTGGCTCATCGAGTTGTACTTGGGGCGTTTATTCTTGAAGCAGCAATAAAGTT
Organism: uncultured Arenicella sp.; assembly: GCA_937989675.1. Lineage (GTDB taxonomy): Bacteria > Pseudomonadota > Gammaproteobacteria > Arenicellales > Arenicellaceae > Arenicella. Next base: position 36,231 of record CALKRK010000076.1, read on the forward strand.
AATAGCAAACTGGCCCCGGCCACAAGACTATTTCAAAAATGGTTGGAACTGCTTTGATTTCAGTTTAATTGTGCTCTCATTGCTACCGATTGCTAGCGAATTTGCCATGTTGGGTCGAGTATTGCGCTTGTTGCGTGTACTGCGCCTTATCAACGCCTTTCCCGAGCTGAGGCTGATTGTTGAAACACTGGTGCGCTCGATCCCGTCAATGTTCCATATCACCATATTAATGGGGCTTTTGTTTTTTATCTATGCGGTATTGGGTTTCCACCTATTTCATGAGCATGACCCAACCCATTGGCGCGACTTAAGCTACGCAGTACTTACCTTATTCAGAATCGTCACGCTCGAAGACTGGACCGACGTAATGTATAAGGCCATGGAGCTGTCACCTTTTTATGCAGCCTACTTTGTTAGCTTTGTAATTGTCGGAACCTTTGTGGTAGTCAACTTATTTATTGCCGTGGTTATTAACAACTTGGATGAAGCCAAATACGCGCATCTCAAGAAACTTGAGCATCCAGAACTACATGACCAACTGCTGCAAACGTTAGTTGGTACCAAAGCCAGTATCGAAAACCTTGAGCAACAACTGAACGCCTTAAAAGAGAATACTCAAGGCAAGTAATCATGCAAACCATACCAGTACAAAACTTAGCACTGGTTCTGGTTCCCGCATTGCTTGTGGTGCTTATCTTGTGGCGATGGCGCGCAGGCCCCAATACGGCTATCTATGCTTTAGCGCGCATGATTCTGCAACTGTGTTTAATTGGTTTTGCACTTACGTACCTGTTTGCGACTCAGCTAGCTGGGCTGGTTATGGCAGTACTCGCGCTAATGCTAATGATCTCTTCTTGGATCGCGCTTCGGTCGGTGCCTGAACGTCGTAAAGAACTGTACTTCAAGGCCTTGCTTGCTACCTTCTTGGTTAACATTAGCCTTCTAGCATTGATCACTCAGGGTGTGCTTGTCAGTAGGCCTTGGTACGACCCAAGTTTGGTTATTCCTTTAGCAGGCATGGTATTCGCCGTGGGGATGAACGCGATCAGTCTGTTTGCCGAGAGATACTTCTCAGAATCCCGCCAGCACTCGGATGAGAAAGCACGCAATATTGCTTATCGTGCCACGTTAATTCCGACAATCAACTCGCTGTTCGCCGTCGGACTAGTCTCCCTTCCTGGGATGATGACCGGGCAAATTTTGTCAGGTGTATCGCCACTTATTGCCGTCCGTTATCAAATTATGGTGATGTTAATGCTGTTTGCCTCTTCAGGTCTAACCGCCGCTATGTTTTATACCTTGATTCGTCGCAAGTAAACCGAGAGTTTAAGCGGCTATTAGTTCCGACGCAGCGCTGACAATTTTTGCTATTACTACCCAATTTTCGTCATTATGGACTCTTCTACTGAAGGAGTCTATTCTCAGCAACAAATCAAAATTGATAATAGCTGTCTAACTTTGCCACTCAACTATAACCATAAAAATCTAACACCCGTGCCACACGTACTCTACTCAAAAGGCCGTTTGCGGCTAAACTTTAATCGCGAAGACTCGATTCGACAATTGTCTAGGTTGACTCACAAACCTGAAGACGAAATTATAGAGCGGTTACTAAATGGCGAACGCAAAAAGATAAAGAGTAGCGATTCTCTAGAATCGCTCTTTCGACTTAAGCGCAAGCTCGAAGCACGCGGGCTGGATGTGTATATAGAAACAGACGCTGAGTAGCCGATCAATTTAATGGCCGCGCAGAATCAGTTGCCACCACGAGCCCCTTGTCAGACATTTTCGTTTCTAGACACCCATTCCACTATATAACCACCAATCCTGTAGGGATGATTATTTATCTGCCTGCTTACTAAAACAATTGGCTTTTTCATCTATTCATCACGTATGTGAATGTGATACGTTACGCGCACTTGAGAGAGATTCAGCTCAAGCGGGTTGGCAAAAATAGTGGGTAACTTTGTAGTGTGTCGTTTACTCAACGGAGTAATTTTTTGCTAGTTAAATATTTTTATATTGCACCCTATTGGCGCCCTTAGAAAGCGCTAGCAATAGCAAACATTTATTCTACGAGGGGGATAAATATGACCACCACAGCCAAGCGCTTAGCGCTTTTCGGGTTCTTGCTGCTCGTCAGCACACTTTTTCAATCAACTGCAAGTGCGACCTTTTATCGAGTTAGTAGTTATATTCACAGTAGCCACAATTACCACCATGGCTACCAATATAGTCAGCACACTGCTTACCGATATTCGAATAAATCCAGTCGACAATATATGTACTGGAGGTGCCGTTATTACGGATGCAGAATGGACTTACGCCCGGTTGCCAGAGCCGATAACTACCAAGGCCTTGTTGGTGAATTCTTTCAGAGGAATGTTAAACACAATGATTATCAGGGTGACGCGCCTGCTTACACACGAATTGTTGCCGGGCAACTACCCCCGGGTATACACCTTCGTTACGACGGTCTAATTGTTGGCACACCAACCAAAGCCGGCACTTATTACATCAAATACAAACTCCGAGACAAAGATGGAGACGCTTCATATTCCATTGTCACCATCGTTATAAAAGAACCTAACCTTCTGCCAGAAGCGGTAGATGACGAGTTTCATGGCGATATTGGCATCGCATTCTCTGAGAATGTTATTGATAACGATACTCCGGGCGATGGACCTGCCACAGCTGAACAGATAGATGGCGAATTACCTCCAGGGCTATCAATAAGCGCTGACGGCTCGTTAAGCGGCGTTCCAACAGCATCAGGTGTATTTGTCGCAGATTACAAAATCACCGATTCAAATGGCGATACATCGAACGCTTCAATTACAATAACAATCAAAGAAACAATCAGTTATTGCCCTCAACCCGCGTTATCTGATGAGTTGCATGGTGGGTCTGATAGTCACGCGATATGGATTCCGGAAATCTCAAAAAATCTTCAATTCTTGAGCCAGCCCAATACTAGTCGTGTACTGCCGAATGGGGATTTGACCATATTCGGCACGGTTGCTGATGGGGATATTCAATTTGACGTAACGCTGAACTACAGCGGCTACACTGACTACAGCGATTCACCAAAGCTTGAACTGAAAAACAGCGCCTATAAAGAAAATGGCGGCCCAATAGACCCATCGACTTGGGAGTTCTATTCACATTTTTCAGCGACCTTTATCGGAACAAATGGGATCTGGGATGGTGTGAAATTAACCGCAGAATTACGCGGGCCATTGGCGCAACTTGGGCTAGGAGCTAACGGCAAAAATGGCAATCATGGCTTAGCAAATTGGTTTAATGCAACGATCAAGTCCGCTACCGGCACTCTGCCTGACGGCTTCTCGATCGATCAAACCTTAGCAGGTGATGTTAACATTGACTTGCCTGATGAATGCCCAAGAAAAATCGTAAAAACTCAATGTTCTGTGACAGCAGTACCAGATGAGTTCGGGCAATCTTCTGGCAATGGTCACTCTGTTGTCATAGTCGACACACCAAGCCGCAGACTTTCATTCGACCCAGCAGGGCAAGTCGACATCTATGACAACGGTGATATCAGTATATCTGGTACTGTGGTCGACAATAATGATGGTTCAAAACTAGAGGTAACCTTGAACTATACTCAGGCTACCGATGTAAATGCCAACCCTAAGCTTGAGCTTATCCCTGCAGCGTATGCCGATCAAGGCGGCCCAGTTGACCCCAGCACTTGGAACTACTTCGCTGACTTTAGTGGTGTTTTGGCTGGCCCAACAGGAGATCCGACCTATGACGGTGTCGTATTCAACGCCACCCTACGCGATAGCATCCCTCAAATCGGAGAAGGAGCAAATGGCAAGAACATCGGCTTTGGCTTATCAAACTGGTTTGATCTTATCGTCGTCGACGCTCCAGCATCTTCAACCTTTGCTGTCGGTGACACGTTCACGGGCGATGTAAATATCGGCATAAAAGACAATTGCGATGTCATTGTTGATAACCCAGTTGATGCGATCAACGACAGCTATACACTTAATATGGGCCAGCTACTGGAAGCAAATATTCTAGATAACGATGTCTTAGGCGACCCAAGCATAACTCTAACGTTTGATCCCGAATCGGTACCCGAAGGGTTTGCATTATCGATTGATGAAGATACTGGAGCAATAAGCGGCTCATCCTTTGAGCCGGGTACATATGTCTTCAGCTATACCATTACCGATGCCGACGGCGATACAGACACCGCTACCGTGACTATCGTCATCCTTAATAATACGCCAGATGGCTAAATTTAATTTATTACCTACAAAAAAACCACGACTCATGTCGTGGTTTTTTTTGTTCGATTCTACTAACAATCGATTGATTGAAACTCGAACGTTTTACTCGTCCAGAATAATTGGCAAGATAGGCGTTATTGTCACGCCCTGATCTGCTTCAACAAAAATACTGCCTGGAGACTCCCTGCGAATAAACGACTCCATGGCACTTACTCTTGCATACGCTTGAGAGCCCCTTTGAGCTTCACACGTTTGAAAACCAAAGCTCACAGTGCCGACAATGGTCGTCCGACCATCTATATTAAAAAGTAACGGGCCACCGCTGTCACCACTGCACGAACCGCGACCGCTGTTTGCTTGCCCGGCGCAGATCATTCTATCTGTGATTGGTGTAATACCAGCCGCCTGGCTCCATAAGCGATTACATTCTGAATTACTTATTACAACAGCAGACGTTTCTCGAAGCACCGACGAGTCCGTCACGGGGTTAGTTGACGTCAAGCCAACGCCAATAACGCGTGTCGATTCTCCAACAAACTTATCACTCCCAACATGAATACCGATACTCGGCGCCAAACTATTACGAGTCATCGTCAAGACAGCAATGTCTGCGTCAAAACGAACAGATGAGTAAGCTGGGTGTCGGGCGACGCGATTGAGTCGAAAAAAATCATTCGCGGTAATGGAATCATTAAAACTATAGAAGTTCGTTAGAAGAAAATAGCTGGAGGCGGAGTTCTCGGAGCAATGTGCCGCGGTAAGAACCTTATTTCTAGCAATCAGTGTTCCACCACAAATCCCGGTAATATTGCCTCGTCCATCAGTGAGAATAACCAATGTAAATTCACGATAACGACCACGCCCTGCTGGAGTTCCACCAATAATAAAGGGCGTTGCTCCTAAAGAACCTTCCTGCGCTTTGTCTTGCAACTCCTCGGCCAACTCTGATATCGAAGGGTAAACCGCACCGGCACGCGAGCCTACTGACTTTAATGCCGAGGAAAGCTGTGTTGCAACTTTCTCGCCATTCGTATTCGCGAACGAGCCTTGTGTTATGGTCAGTGCGGCCAACACCCAAATTACACGGCCAAATTGCATCTTTCTCATAGATTAAACCTTTACTAAGTTGGAGTTATGGTAATTACAGGTGAGCCACACAGGAACTAGGGCGAGACATCATAATAACTAGACCGTTAGTTTGGTCGCCTTATTGCCCTTTAAACTATTCTATAGCGCAAAGAATCCTTACCCTGCATCTCGCAAGACCGGCCGATAAAAACAAACGATAAATATAGTTAAAGGCTTCGAACAAAACCATCGAGTTCCCTACCCACCTACTCCGCACAAAAGCGGAAAACCGAGAAAATTATACTTTTTCTGAGTGCTCTAGGCTAATGAACAATCTTAATAATTAAAAATACAGTCTACTGAAGTTTGCAAAATAGCCGATTAGCTTGACAATCGTAGCCCTACTGGAGATAGGGCTCCAGTGCGTCCATTAGCGGAGAGTCACTGCCATCATTACGCGGCTCTATTGACAAGGGGTAATCGCCCCACCAAGGGCCGGCTGCCCAGTAAGCCCAGCCAACCCAAACATCGGTGTTGTCATCAATATGATCTAGTGCACTACTCATTGCATTGATGCATCGTGGTGTATTAACAATTCCAAACTCACCTAAAAATCCCTTCATCTTGTGTTGCTTTAGCCATGCAGTGAATTCGATCAAACGATCTTGCCCAACTGAATCGCTAACACACCCCTCGCCCTGATACCGACCAGAACCATTAGAATCAAAATATTGATGCACCTCGATCACAAATCGCTCGGCTGGGTCGCGCACTCCGCGCATCACCTGGGCGTTGGGGGTTCCATACCAATCTTGACTCCAAGTGAAAGCTCCCGTGTATGCATTGCCGGGCACGAATATCCAATTGTTTGCACCTTCGGCTCGAATGGCTGCAATTGCTGAATTTGCAGCACTTAACCAAACCTCGGTTGGCATATCGTGAGGTTCGTTCATTAAGCCAAATATAACGCGAGGGTTGTTCTTAAAGAGGCGTGCCAATCGTGACCAAAAATCAGCAAAATCCGCATTATCGACACCGCTACCCTCTAACCCAATAACTTGATCATAATAACGAGCATAATTATGTGGATCTAACACTACGTAAGCACCCTTGGCTGTGCTTTGGGTAACAAAATCGACCAAGCGTTGCTGCTCAAGAGAGTCGAATGCCGCTTGTTTGGAATGCTGCAAACGCTCCCAAGTAAATGGCAGACGAATCACACGCATGCCCTTGGCCATAAAATAGTCCACCTCTCCTTGGTTTGGATAAATATAGTCGCGCCCGAATGTGGCCGGGTACACCACAGGCCCGAACTCAGCACCCGCCAAATTCACACCACGTAGAAACGGCAGTGTGCCGCTCTCACCTTGAGGTTCATTCGTTCGAGCAGGAATCACTACAACGAGATCATCCAATGGAATAACCGTGGTAGCGCTAGATACAAATAGGCCCGAGACAACAATAACCACGAGCAAGATAACAGCTTTTTTCATCTGACTAGTTTAACGCAAACCGTCAACAAAAAGCTCGACCAAGCTTGATAAAGCAAATGAGCTCAGTACTTTAGAACCAATAAAGCGATCAGGGGACTAATCAATCACGATGCCACTCTCGATAAGATTCCCCGGTTGGGCCAACAACCTTCGCGTCTAGCGAATTCGCTAATTCCACCATTTTTTTCAGCATGGGTTTTGAGGGTGTGTCGACATCAATGTTGCCGTTTGACCAAATCATTTGTTCTGAAGTTTTAGCGCCATCAAATATGGCTGAACCACTATCGCCCTCGTTAACAATAAATGAAAACGCGTCGTCTCGTTCAACAACGGCCAACCAATCCCTTAGCGCTATTTCTCCAGCACGATCCTTATGCTGACCGCTCCGTTTAATATATAGGTGATAACTCATCAAACTACCTCACTCGGGTACATGTAGATAATAATCACCCCTACCGTTTGAACTCTAAATTAGTCGCCGTGCAAATTCTGTAAAATTAAAAAAAAATAATGGCGAACTCTAGCGATACCTATCATGTCGTCTGCGCCGTAGCCATACCGGCCAATCTAGTCAAATCCTTGAAACACCATCAAAACACAAACCATGAAATTGCCATAAATAAGTAGATGAACTAACCTTAATGTGCCCTCATATTATCAAACACAGGGGAATAGAAAGGATCTCAATGACTGAGCAAAATAACTTATAAACACAGGAGTCACTTATGTTTCAAAACATTCAGTTAATCGCAATAATCGCCGTTATCGCCTCGATTATTGTTCTTGTAATCGGCCGACAGGGGTCGCCAATAGGGGCATTTCGGGGTTTGGCAAAAACCATCGTTGCACCCGCATTATTGGTATTCATCGCCCTTTTTTGCGTACAGCAAGTCCCAGCAGGCCACGTTAAGGTCGCCACCTTGTTCGGTAAAGTTCAGGACAATGTCTACGCTGAAGGTTTGCACTTTCCTGTAAACCCTCTTTATGCGTGGAACGAATACGATGTACGTCAAAAAACACTTAAGTTCGACAAGATGGGAGTGCCTTCTCAAGATCAGTTAATCTCACACTTTGATGTATCACTACAATATCGATTGATGGGCTCGCGAGCACCGGAAGTTAAAAAGAACACTGGTACAGCTAATGACGTAGTACAAATTCATGTAGTGCCCTACTTCCGCTCACTGATTCGTGAGCAAGGTAAAACCGTGGCGAACGCCGAGGAATTCTACTCAGAATCCGTGCAAAATCGTATGCAAGTCGAAATGATGCAGGCACTAACCAACAAACTCGAGCCAATTGGTATCGAAATGCAAGGCATCTTGATTCGCAACGTTAAGCTACCGCCGTTTATCGCCACCGCTGTTGAAGACAAAAAGCGGCGCGAACAGGAAGCCGAAAAACAAAAGGCCGAGCTTAAGCGGTTTACGACTGAGCAAGAACAAAAAATTGCAACAGCCAACGCCGAATTTGAAGCTGCAAAACTGGAAGAACAAAAGATTCGTTTATTAGCCGACGCCGAGGCCTACAAAATAGAAAAAATAAACAAGGCGGCGCAACAAAGCCCGGCCTATATCCAGTTAAAGCAAATCGAAGCTTGGAATGGTATCTTGCCAAAGTACGTCGGTGGCGAAAATATGCCGATTTTGGACTTGCGTGCTAACAATTAAGTTTAACCGTCACATAGAGACCGAGAAGCTGACAACCTAAAGCAACAAAGGCTTGTCATACTAATTTATGACAAGCCTTTATTAAACTTAAACCTCCCACGATTTATCGAATAAACCGTGCGAACTTAGTCTGCGCTAGAATTCTCCACGAAGACCAATTGCGAAACGCGGTCCACTACTAGTCGCGCGAATCAACTGTCGACTTGAACGACCGTGGCTACGGCTTGTTTCATCGGTGATATTTAAGCCTTCAACAAATACGCTATACGTATCAGAGATGGCGTAACTAGCAGAAAAGTCCACTTGGCTATAAGCCTCAGTAAATACAGGCTCAAAGTCATCGACTTCCGACAAAAACTCATCGCGCCAGTTGTAAGCAACCCTCACTTGATATGGGCCCTTCTCATAGAAAGCGACTATATTAGCAGAATCACTTAGACCAGTAAGTGGCGCTGGATCTTGTCCATCAAAGTCATTAAGGTCGAATTCAATATCGCCATCGGTATAAGTATAGTTAGCGATAAACCCAAACCCATTGTCAAAAACGTGCTGCAGCGCAATCTCAGCTCCACTTACATTTCCTTTTTCATTAGAGTTCGTAAAACGCGACACCTCAAAAACGATTTCTGGGTCAGAAGCAATACCAAAACACTCGAGACCAGGGCAACCCGCACGCGGTGTTATTTCTGCAGGGCTACGCAATGGGTTGCCGTTGATATCGGGAAGCGTGGTATTAATGGTTTCTTGTACAGTAAAGGCACTGACATCTTTGCTGAATAGACCGAGCGACGCATAACTTCCAGGTTTGTAATACCACTCGAATGAAAGGTCTAAACTCTCGGCAAGAGCAGGCTCGATACCTGCATTGCCTTGATTAGCCGTAAATAGGCCTTGACCCGGCACTGCGCTTGGCCGCAAAGGCCCAAATTCAGTAGTTGGTGTTAGTGCACCGATAGGTGAACGAGTGATAGTCTCGCTGTATGAAGCACGCACAACAAATTCATCGGAGACATCTAATTTAACATCAATGCTTGGCAACACAAAATCATAAGAGCCTGAAAGAGTATCAAAAACTGAGCCTTCACCACGAATTAGGTCGATTTGCGCGCCATTGCCCAAACGAGTTCGAGCTATTGGCTGCGTTTCGGATTGCCCCGTAATATCCGTTTCTTCGTAACGTACCCCTAGGTTAATGGTTAGAGGCATTTCCTTAATTGCCGTATCAATATCAGCAGAAACGAATAGCGAGGTTGTTTCTTCTTCGACGCGCTCTACCGATGCATCAGGTGTACCAAAAAAGCCCGCGGCAGTTGCCACATCAACGGCTTGGCGTACATCATAGCTAAACAATCGAGGGTACAGACCGGGGCCAGAACCAGTGAAGTCATTAAAAGCACTGCCTCTATCTACGGTCGTAATACCCACCGGGCTGTTGTCCAAACCGGTAATAAAGAAGAAGAAGTTGGTTGTAGCCGCGTCATACGTGTAGTCATGTTTAGCCGCGCCAAAGGTTAAATTAGTCACCCCCTGCTCAGTACCAAAATCATACTTACCAACAAGCTTAACTTCCTCTATTTCGTTCTTTACCTGCCGACCACGTTGTACTGCGATATCCGAAATAAGTAAACTTGTATCGAAGACATCAAACGGCGCCTGAAAGCCAATCGAAGGAATGTCACCATCATTAAAATCCAGCGTCAACAAATCGACATTCGGTGTTCTAAAGTTTATTACGTTCTCAGCAAATTGATTGCTGCCACCCGGTTGTGACTCTGAAACAGAGTTATGTGCATCTAAGTTAAAACTAAGATTGTCATTTACATCCCAATTTATATTGATGCCGACTGAATCGTTTTCAGTAGAAAGGTCCTGAGCCCAGCCAAATGCGTCTATATCAATCTGGTTGCCATTGTCTCGGAGATTTACCAAGCCATTTTCATCTGATTCACCGGAACGAAACCCATCAAAGCCAAACCAGAAACCGGTGGAAAGGCGCTCCGCCTTTTCGTCATAGCGCGACAAGGTGTAATCCACATCAACTTGAATGTTGTCTGTCGGTGCGTATTGCAGAACAAACTGACCATTTACTCGTTCACGCTCAGTATCCTGAGTTTCGAACTGAAGGTTTCGTATCAAATATAAATTACCCTGAGGGTTGGTATTTCGACTGGTATCAATACCAGCTTCAACTCCACCATTAAATCCATTTTGATATGGATCAGGGTCGGGATATACGGATTCTAGACGACTATCACGCTCTGAATAGGATAATCCAGCAAGCAACCCGAGCTTGTTGTCCAAAAACTTGTTACTCAAGATCATTGAAACGTCCGGAGTATAGTCTGAACCTTTTACATTGGTGGTATCAATGCCAGCTTTGGCATTTACAACGGCCTTGAATCCGTCAAAATCAAATGGCTTTGCAGTACGGATATTGACAGTAGACCCGATTCCTCCGGTTGGGAGATCGGCGCGACCAGTTTTGTAAACTTCGACCGCTGAAACACTTGCAGCCCCTAATTCGTTGAAGTCAAAACTTCGATCGAACGCGCGCGTAATCAAAGAAAGAGACGTCGGCATAGAGCGACCGTTTAAAGTTACCAAATTGAAGCGTGGGCCAAAACCTCGCACGGTAACCTGATTGCCTTCATTATTACTCCGGTCAATTGAAACACCCGTAACGCGCTGCAATGACTCAGCCAAGTTTGAATCAGGAAACTTACCAATATCTTCAGCGGTGATAGCGTCGACTACCCCTTTCGAGTTACGTTTTAGTTCTGAAGATTTGGCCAATGAAGACTTAATTCCAGTCACCACTATCTCCTCCAATGCTGTCGCGCTAGAACTATCTTGAGCAGCGGCGATGGGTACTGTCATACCAAATACGGCTGCGGCTACAGCTTTAAGGGCAAACGAAGTACCAGGCACTCTGTCTGAGTGCTTAATCTTTAAACTCATAATATTGCTTCTCCTTTTAGGTTTAATTAGCAGGGCTAGATTTTTTTATGTAGTGTGAACGAAAAATCGAAGATCCATTCGTCATCGATGATCTTATAGCGGCAACCCATAAAAAACAATAGATTGTTGACAATAATATAGAAGATTGTTAACAATCTAATTGTATGCAGTGAATAGTATCCTCCTTAATCCTGATCGAGAACGCTCTCCCATCGTCTCAATGCAATAAATCTGTCTGGATTTTAGAACCTAACCAGACTAACTTCGCCTCAAAAGGGCGATGCCAATCGCATAGCCCTTTCAAAAGTTAAAACTAGGCCTTTATATGAACTAAAACGAACCGGTAGTCGTTTTGTTTTGATTAGCTGGGAAGCTAGTATTTGAACCTGACTCCCAAACCACACCTTGGTTCGGGTTGTTTTCATTTCGTTTTAAACATTTCCACTGAACGTTTTCACCCTGCGGCACCTCTATGGTTGCGCTCCAAGTCGGATAATTCGTAGGGTTAAGAATCAAAGCGTTCGCGGGGTTCCAATCACCCAAAACGGCCAGATTTCCAACTGCATACACACTCTGCCCCATCACGGTAGTACCATTATCGCATTCAAATTGAATGTCAACAGCACCGCCGCCAGTTCCAGACGTTTTGGTCGCGGTGAGTTGCTTGGAGGAATCGTTGAAAGTGATGTCATAGGTGCCGGCACCTTCGGTAATGACGAAGTCTTGGTTCGGATACGCTTCATTCCAATTTTGGAATCGTGCAATCTTAAACCTAGGATTATTAGCCGCAAATGTCTGCGTCGTTCTCCACAAACCATCCGAGAATGTCATTGCAGTAGTAGACCAAGAATTGGGGGTACCACGAAAGTAAGCATTGTCCCAAACAGCGCCTCCTGGATTCCCGTCTCCCATTTTTGTTCCTACATGAATTGCGGAGGCACCAATCTGTTTTACATCGAACTGCGCCGTGCCGTCTCCGTTAACCGTTATAGTCGGGCCGCTACAGGAGCCAGCATCACTGTTAAAATTGCCATTAACGATGTCACAGTACTGGCCCGCTGGCATACCCGTTTGCAAGGTTCGAGTTAGGCGGCCATTCTCGCGATTAATCGCGACGAAACCCAAACCACCCCGACCAAATGCGATCTGACTGTTACCGTTGTCCCACCAATTCGTGAGTGTGAACTCGGTCTGAGTGGCATTGCGGAAACCGACCATATTCGCTACACCGCGAAAGCGATGTTCACATACCCAATTCGCACCACAAGCGTCACCCGAATGTACACCATTTGCCGGTGGACCTTGGTCGTGGTCATTGAACTTATAGCTAGACATAACCTTGGGGTAGCCATATGGGTAAGCCAATGCAAAAATTTCTCCAAGTTCATAGACCGCATTCGAATCCTTATAAGTGAGCGTGTTATTTGTGTTTTGTCTTTGATCATCATGATTTGAAACAAAAATAACCGCATCTTGGCTCGCTAACCAACCATCGAAATTGCGCAAACCACGCAGGTCTTTTAGCGGGCCTCGCCCCTTGAAATAGAACCCCATCGTGCGTTCAAAGTTGAACTCAGTTACGTCTCCAACGCTTGTGTATTCGCTGGGCTGAATAGGCTCACCTGGAGCGCCAATAACCTCCTGGAAAATATAAGGGTTGCCGTTAAGCCTTGCTTTAATCGCTGCAATGTCTCCCGACGGCATATGTTTCGAAGCATCGATACGAAAACCGGCCACGCCCAAACCGATCAGATCGTTCATGTAATCAGCAATTCTTTGGCGCACGTAATCTGAGCTAGTTTTCAAATCGTTCAAACCAACTAGATCGCAGTTCTGAACTTCCCAACGATCGTTATAATTACTAATGTCTCTAGCACACCCGTTAAAATCATTGGCGCCATAAGGCACTTCCGGGTAGTTCCTGTCTAAGGCAGCCATATGGTTGATCACCGCATCGACATAGATGTCAACGCCCACGGCCTTGCAGCGGTCGATCATGTTTTTAAACTGGTTGCGGTTTCCACTGCGGCCGGTAATCTCGTAGCTTAATGGCTGGTAACGAGACCACCATTCTGAGCGGGTAATCGATTTTTGTGGTGGCGAAACCTGCACCGCAGCGAAGCCTTTCGGGCCAAGATGTTGTTCGCATTCCAACGCAATATCGTTCCAACTCCATTCGAATAAGTGAACAAACGCGGTGCGCGATTGCGCAAACACACCTCCACTGTTACTGCAAAGCGCAACGACAAGCGTTGTAAATATTATGAGACGTTTCAACATATTCTCCTCTGTAATGAGATGCATGACTGTAGGGAATATGAAGGCTATAAACGAAACTGTATCTATTCAATTTACTGAATACGTATTCATTCTCGATCCGGTCTAATTACATACGTATTCATTCTTCCAATCGGCATCAAGCGCTCAATATTTCAAATCGACATCAAACTTATGTGCCTCAGAGAAACAAATATTATCCAAATTTTAAGTGTGAAAACCCACAAAGCCAATAAAATATGATATAAAAGCATATCATTATGTCTTTTTGGTTTAATTATGAGTTTTATACGCACAACACTAATTGTAGAGCTTGCGTTGGTAAGCGCTTTCACTAGCATGAGCGCCAGTGCAGGGTCGGTTCGTTCGATCAGCCCCTCCTACGAAGTCGCTGGTAATTCTGGTGAAACTTACAAAGAGAGATTGGTAACTTGTTCAAATACCAACGAAAAAAGGATTATTCGTCTTAGCCTTGAGTCCAATAAATGGTGTGCTGCACCGGACTTTACTGAGTGCTCAAGCCAAAAAGTTAAGGTTGCGAATAACGCTTGCAGCGCTAAATCCAAGTCAGTTGTCGCAAGTAAAAACGATGAACAAAAACGAGCTCAAGCTAAGCCTCAACCAAAGCCTGCCGTCAGTACAAAGCAAAAGGTAGACACATCACCGAAGGTGGATCGAATAGCTTTGGAAACTGAGCTCATTGAGATTGAACAGCAACGGCTTGCTTTAAAAAAACGGCAGATTGAACTAACTAGAGAAACGTTAAGACTTCAGGCCGCTAGCCAAGGCCAGGTAAACGGTGTATCTAGCTCATCTTTGCCATAAAACTTAACGGTGCTATTTTCATAAACCGACACATCAAAGCCCAAGGCCAAGAGGGTACATAATAGTTTGCGCCCTCTTTCTCAATCGCTTTAAGAATTGCTCGGCAACCAGTTTCAGTGTCGACCATAAAAGGCACTTTTTTTACATTCTCGTTAATTTCGCTGCGAATAAAGCCAGGGTGAATTGTTGTTGCCTTGATCGGGCTACCTAGTAAATCAATGCGAATCCCTTCTGTTAGCGAGGTTATTGCCGCTTTCGTTGCCGCATACACGGTCATTGCACGCCGGAAGCCACGTACCGCACTCACTGATGATATTGTGACTAAATGACCATGATTTTGCGCGCGAAACAATTCTAACGCCGCCTCACACTGCGCGATTGCTGAGACAAAGTTAGTCACCGCGGTTTGTTTGTTCGCATGAAAATACCCAGTACCAAGCGACGCACCTTTACCCATCCCAGCATTAACAATCACTCTATCCAAATGACCGAGGTCTTCAGCAAAAGCACGAAAGACTTCGAACACTTGGTCGTGATCATTTACATCCAGCACTCTCACCGACACAGTAACGTTCGGATTAATCTTTGCGATCTCTTCTTTCAGCTCGTTTAGCTTGTCAACTCTGCGTGCGCATAATGCAAGGTTTCGACCTTGTTCCGCGTACATCTTCGCCATGGTGAAGCCCAAACCTGAACTGGCGCCGGTGATCAATATATTTTGTCTTTTCATCTTAAACCTCTCTTTTTAGTAATACGCTAGTTCTAGATAAGCTAACTATAGGTAATAAAGTGTTTGTTACCCGCGCCCTCAAAATGCGTGTGCTCGTTCAATGATGCAACAAACAAACGTGAACCCGTAG
Source organism: uncultured Arenicella sp. (assembly GCA_937989675.1). Classification (GTDB taxonomy): domain Bacteria; phylum Pseudomonadota; class Gammaproteobacteria; order Arenicellales; family Arenicellaceae; genus Arenicella. Next base: position 51,647 of record CALKRK010000076.1, read on the forward strand.
CAACTAATTTTGTGACGCCGCAGTTGAGTAGAGTCCAGTTCATTTGCATAATTTTCTCTGGCTGCACACCGAGTAAATGCTGGCTGACCAAGGAAATTGGGCCACCAGAGGTAAACACAGCGATATTCCTAGCACCTGCATTATTGGCAAGTGTGTTTTTTAAGGCGTGATGAACTCGCGAGGTATATGCCGCCCATGACTCCGAATAGTCTTTGTCATATGCCCCGCTAATCCAACGGTCAATCGCAGCGTTGAAATCGTCTTCAAACACTTTTTTGGGATTTGCTTGTTTACGCAGATAATTAGTTAAGCCCTTGGCGGAGGCAAACTCCGGACGCAGTTGCGCCAAAATGTCTTGATGATCGTATTCGTTCCAGCCAGCTTCGTATATTGGAGCCAGATCTTCAAGCCGAGCGCCAAACTCCATTAGGCAATTGCTTGCAGTTTGCTCGTGCCGAAACATTGTCCCAAGGCAAACCGCGTCAAACATAGGCAAACGTTGACTTAACACTTGCCCTAAACGCGTTGCTTGTTGCTCTCCAAGCTCGGAGAGCTTGTCATAGTTCTCTTGCCCGAACGAAGCTTGCCCGTGGCGAATCAGATAGATGCTTGCCACTATTGGGCCCTCTTTATCGCTTTACGGCACCGATGCATCAAGTAATGTACAAAGATCCAGAGAGGTTTGAATGCCGGGTTATCGGTTTGCTTATGGTGGTAACGGTAATAAATTTGTTGTGCGATGCCCGCTAATCTAAACAGGCCATAAACCTCATAAAAGGTGAAGTCTTTAACTTCAAAACCAGTGTTCTTCAAATAGTAATCAATCACTTCTTGCCGAGTTAACATCCCTTTTAGGTGTGTTGGTTGGCGGCGCGTCTTTTGTGCAAAAAAATCATCATCCGCCTCAACCCAATAAGCGAGACTATTACCAAGATCCATCAAAGGATCTCCCAGCGTGGCTAACTCCCAATCCAACACACCGATAATCTTGGTAGGCTCTTGCGCATCCAACACTAAGTTATCCAGCCGAAAATCATTATGTGTCAGGCAGATAGTTTCCTTTTGAGGAAGATTCTCAGCCAGCCATTTCATTACGCCTTTGCCGCTTGGCACATTCCACGTTTTGGCATTTTCGTAGCGTTTGCTCCAACCGGAAATTTGCCGTTCGGAATAACCTTCGCCTTTCGCAAGGTGGTCAAGCCCAGCGGCTTTATAGTCCACCTTGTGAAGCTTGATCAGGCTATCTAGCGCATTGAAACACAGCTGCCGATTTTGCTCTGCGCTCATATTCAGCCCTTTGGGCATATTCGTCCTTGGTATCCAGCCACTAATCTTTTCCATCACATAAAATTCGGCACCGATCATGGATTCATCATCGTTGTAAGCGAGCATATCCGGCACGTAAGGGTAAACCGGCTTAAGAGCTTTTTGCAGGCGATGTTCGCGCCCCATATCATGCGCTCCCTTTGCTTTGGTGCCTGCTGGGGCACGACGCAGTACCAGCTCACGCTCAGGGTAAGCTAAGCAGTAGGTCCAATTGGAAGCGCCACCTGAATACTGTGTGACATCTGGTTCTCCAGAAATACCCGCAACTTGAGCAATCAACCACGGATTCAGTGTGGTTAAATCAAGTTCCTCACCGGCCCTGACGGCACCGCCCTTATCCAGTTTTTCACTGGCCTTACTTTCATTACTATTAGCCACGTTTCTTAACGAACTTTTTGGTCCGCTTCTTCACTATATTTAAGTAAACTTCAATCGGCAAAAAACGCTTCAGACGATGCGCTTTCAAGCCCTCTTTATGCGTCACAATTTTGAACTTTCGAGCAGTTACGGCCGCGTGAATCTTGTTTGCTATTTCGTCAGCGGTTACGCCTGACTTTTTGATCATCTTGTTGAGAGCACTATGCATACCATCATCGTCACTGCGTAAAGACTCAGCCAGATTAGTATCGAAGAATGCCGGGCATGCCACACTAACGTGAATTCCCTCGTGCGCGAGCTCTAAATGAGCTGTTTCGGAATAACTGACCATCCCGGCCTTAGAAAGCGAATAACTGCCCATTCCTGGTGCGGGTGTGATTCCGGCCTGCGAAGCGATATTAACAATGTCTCTTTCTGACGAATTACTATTGCGCAACAGAGGCAGCATGGCCTTGGTCATTCGTACTTGACCAATAACGTTTATATCAAGCACCCACTGCCATTGCTCCAGACTTTCAGAATCCAAAGAACCAGCGGTTGCAACGCCAGCATTATTAACCAACATATCCAGGGACTTCCAACGTTCGGCTAAGGCAATCGCCAGCTTATCGACGTCCCATTGCTTGGTAATGTCGCACGCGTGAAAAAATGCAGACCCGCCTAAGTTTATTATTTGCTCAACAGTTTCATTAGCGCCTTCGTTGTTAATATCAGCAACGCAGACCTCCGCACCATCTTGTGCATAGCGCAGTGCCAGCGCTCGGCCCAAGCCAGAGCCGGCACCCGTAATTAGAATTTTTTTCATCGTGAAGTCATATATTTTTTAATCTCAAGGCGGGTCACCATGCCCATGTGTACTTCATCCGGGCCGTCCGCTAAGCGTAATGCTCTCACACCAGCCGCGAAGTGCGCCAGCGGAAAATCAGAACACATACCTGCGCCGCCGTGCATTTGCACAGCCATATCGACTACTTCTTGTGCCATTCTCGGTACCGCCACCTTGATTGCAGATATCTCCGTCATGGCATTTTTCACACCTACGTTATCTATCTTCCATGCCGCGTTAAGTGTGAGTAAACGAGCTTGGTCAATTGCAATTCGCGCTTGCGCAATACGTTCTCCATTGCCTCCAAGCTTAATTATTGGCTTACCAAAAGCCTCCCGTTTAAAACCTCGATCAATCGCGAGTTCTAATGCTTTCTCGGCCAAACCAATGGTTCTCATGCAATGATGAATTCGGCCAGGTCCAAGCCGGCCCTGCGCAATAGCAAAGCCCTTACCCATTCCCATAATCAAATTTTCTTTTGGAACTCGAACATTCGTAAGGTGCATCTCACCATGTCCAAAAGGAGCATCGTAATCACCATACGCCGTTAGCATGCGTTTGACATCAAGCCCTTGCGAGTCCAGCGGCACAATCACCATTGAGTGTTGGTTGTGGCGGTCGTTGCCAGGGTTCGATAAGCCCATAAAAATAGTGAACTTAGCGTTCGGATGCCCTAAGCCTGTGCTCCACCACTTTTTCCCGTTGACTACAATATCATCACCATCTTCTTCAATAGTGGCTTGCATGTTGGTAGCGTCTGAAGAGGCTACGTCCGGCTCAGTCATGCCGAAAACAGAACGGATTTCACCAGCCAATAGGGGTTTTAACCACTTCTCCTTTTGCTGGTCATTCCCAAAATGGTAGAGAACTTCCATGTTTCCCGTATCCGGCGCATTACAATTAAATATCTCAGGAGCAAATAGCATGCGCCCCATTTCTTCCGCTAGTGGCGCATATTCGAGTGTGGTTAACCCTTGGCCTAGTTCATCATCAGGTAAGAATAAGTTCCAAAGCCCTTGCTCCTGCGCCAAGGTTTTAAGCTCTTCAATTTTTGGGTGCACCTGCCAATTGCGCCAATCACCATCTGGGTTAAGCTCGTGGATCTCTGTATAGAGTTGCATTTCAAACGGCTCAACGTGGTCCTGCATAAACGTTTTGATCCGTTGAATGTAGTCTTGGGTCTTCGCGCTGTGTTCAAAATTCATTAAGTACTCTCGGCCAAATTAAGCCTAATCAAGGGGTTCTAGTTATTGTTCAAGAATACTTTATAAAAACATGAATGAAATGAAATATACTACACATAAACTATGAATCTTATTCACAACAATGTTAGACAATAAACGCATTCAACAACTTGATTTGAATCTATTAAAGGTGTTCAAAAGCCTTTATGAAGAACGCAATATGACGCACACCGCGGATGCCTTGCACATAACGCCTTCAGCGGTAAGCCATGCCGTCAAGCGGTTGCGTGATGCGCTCGGAGACCCTCTTTTCCGCCGCTCTCAAAACCAAATGGTTCCAACCGCGGCCTGCCAACGAATGGCACCACTCATCATCGATAACTTAACTCGATTACAGCAAATATTGCAGCAATGGGGGGAGTTTGATCCAGCAAGCAGCCAGCATCACTTTCGTATTGGAATGCACGATGCACTGGAACCTTCCTTCTTACCGAAGTTAACGAAAGTCTTTGCTCGGCAAGCACCCGGAGTTAGCTATGCAAGTGTTAAAGTCGATCGAACCAATTTAAGCCGCGAACTCGACGCAGGCCATATTGATATCGCGCTGGATGTCGCAATGCCAGTAAAACCATCGGTGCGGAGTAAAATGTTATGGTCCAGTGATTTTTGTGTGTTAATGCGACGCGGTCACCCATTAACCGGCAAACTCAATAAGAAAAACTACCTTTCAGCATCCCACATAAATGTCTCAAACCGGCCAATAGGAATGACATTGGAGGACACCTTTTTTCAAAACCAAGGCCTGACTCGCAACAGCAATATTCGCTGTCAGAATTATTTTGCCGCCACAAAAATTTTGAAAATATCCGACCAATTACTTACCGTTGCAAGAAGCATGTCAGAACAATTCGTCGATGATGATCTGATTGTCGAACCTGTTCCATTTAATATCTCAAATTTTGGCACGCATCTTTATTGGCACCAGAATACTGATCAGGACAGTGCCATAAAATGGCTTAGAGAAATGATACTCGATGACCTCC
>CALKRK010000077.1 GCA_937989675.1 uncultured Arenicella sp.
TTCATGCCGTGATCAGCATATCCGAGGGTAAGCCGGATTGATTACTGATCTTGCCATTTCCACCAGCTTCTAATGCAGCCCGGTAGTCGTCGGGTATCGATATTTTTTGATAGTTCTTGGCATCGACCATAACATAGGTAATCTGGGCATCCGCCAAGCTGTTGTCACTGCCCAATTGATGGAAATCGAGCTGCAACGAAAAAGAAGTATTGCCAATTTTTATTGGTTTGATTTTTATTGCCAGCACGTCGTCAAATCTAGCAGGTGCTCGCCAGTTCAGGGTAAGGCTCACAACCAAATTATCAATACCCTGCTCTAACAGCTTCTCATGTTCACCCCAAATTGCTCGGGAAAACTCCGTCGCCGCAATGTCTATGTATTCAGCGTATTTTGCATTAAACACGACTCGTTGCGCATCGCACTCTGAATAGCGAACACGCAAAAAATGAGTAAACAGACTAGGCGTCGTGCCGCTTGATTTCAGCGCAGCCATTAACCTTAAAACCGAAAACGGCCTTCAAGAAAAACTTGACGCCCGCGATTGGTGAAGTGTGCTTGATCTCGCTGGCCTGCGGCGTTAGGAATGGCTCCGGGCCGACCAATCGTTTCCACGGTGTAGGTCTCATCTGAAATATTTCGCCCGACCAACGACACTGACCAGCGATCATCGGCCGCACCAATCGAAGCGACGACATCAGCACGCCAAAACGAATCTTGGGTAAACTGATCTGGCGACGATTGCTGGCTGGTCGACGTCGTGTAGTCGTCAGTATAATGAGCGGTGGCACCCAGGTATGCTTGCAAGCCATTGCTCAACGATTTGACGTAATCAAAGCCAAGATTAAAAGCAATCTCCGGGGCGTTTTGACGTGCCTGACCATTCAAGTCGGCACCGACGATATTTACGAATGTGGACGAATATTCGGTGTCGGTGTACGCAAAAACACTGCGCAGACTAAGTGCATCACTTACATTGTAAACCGCATCAACTTCTAGGCCTTGGTTCTCTACTTCACCGGCGTTAAAGGTTGTAAATACAAAAGTTGTTGAATTGAACTGCTGGTTTTGTAAGTCCTCGTAGACGTATCGATACAAAGCCGCATTTAAGCGCAAATCGCCATTTAAGCGTGTTGACTTCATACCGAGTTCAAACCCTTCTGAGGTTTCAGAGTCGAACAATAATGCCGAAAAGTCACCTTGCAAAAGCGCGAAATAGTCAGCCAAAAACGGCAGCTGGCTGTACGACACTCCGCCCGACTTAAAGCCTGTTTTGTACGCTAGGTAATAATTAGTATTTTGGTCAGGCGTGTAGCTTAACGACACTTCCGGTGAAAATTCGGTGTCTTCAAATGAAATAGGCACACTGAAGCCACTCGTTGCCGTTGCGCCCGGTAACAGCAAGCCAAAGCCCGCATGCACGAATGGCGTGGAATAGATATTCTGCTTTTCTTCGTCCGAGTAGCGGCCGCCAGCTGTCAAATTCCACTGATCGCTAATATCCCAACTAATGCTACCAAAATACGACTTAGTTTCATGTGCAGTTGGGTGCCGCTTTATCCAGTCGATTGTGAAACCGGTGAACGGGTCGACTGCGGCTAGTGGGCTACCCGCCAGAAATGAAAGCAACACTGGAACCGACAACGCATCTTGGTAAATGGTGTGAACTAAATCGCGGTCTTGATAATACGCACCGAGTAAAAACTCAACGTTATCTGAAATTCGACCTGCCAAACGCAGTTCTTGCGCAAAAGCATCGACCGTATTTTCCGTAACAATACAATTGGAGCCGTTGGTATCGTAAGCGAAACAATCAAAACCCTGCTCGGCCAGGTCAAACTGCGAAGTAACCGAGGTTAAGGTCAGGGCGTCGTTAATCTGCCAGTTGAGCTTTAAACGCGCCAGATCAAAATCTTGTGACCCATACGGCACACCGTTATTATTGCCAGGTTGTCCACCCTGCTGGTTAACGATGGCATTCTGATCAGCGACTTGAATACGTTGATCGCCCAACACGCAGTCATTGCCATTCGGCACGACGATTGGCACCGCTAAGGCCGATGCCTGTGGGTAAACTCCCGGCTGCGGCGAGGCGCCAACACACCCGATATCAACAAAACTCAAAGAGCCATCATTACGATATTCTGAGCGACTAAGCTTTAGGTTTGCCGAAAAGCGTTCGCTTGGATCCCACGCCAACGTTAGGCGAGCATCTTTGTTTTCTTCTCCGCGTTTGGCATTGGCAACCCCCGGCGCTGTGTTGCGCGCGATCTCATCGATATCGATAGTTCTCACTGCTAGACGAGCCCCGAAGGTATCGGTAATCGGACTTGATAAAACCCCTTCAAATGTCGTACCGCCTTCTTCGGTTTCGTACGCTACGCGAACAGAACCTTCAAAATCTTCCCCAGGGTCTTGCGAACGAATCGACACCACACCAGCGGTTGCGCCTTTGCCGAAATACAAGGATTGAGGCCCTTTCAAAATCTCGATCTGTTGCATGTCAAGGTTGCCCTGCGATATCAACCTTGAGCTGTTTGAAACCACATCATCGAAGTTCAATGCGATAGCCGAGTCAAAAGCTGGGTCATTCGAATTAGAACCAATGCCGCGAAGATACAAAGCGGCGCCAGCCCCAGAGCCACGCTGCAATATTTGGAAGGTAGGAACTTGCTCGGAGATATCTTTAACATCATTAATGTTAAGACGCTCAAGGGTCACTTGGTCAAACGCCTCGATCGTAATCGGCACGTCCTGGAGGCTTTCCTCCTTTTTGCGCGCGACAACCAGTATTTCTTCAAGCTGAGCCGCATGGGCTGAGCCCACGATATAGGATTCAACACCTAGTAAACTAACACCCAACGCAGAGGCACACACTAATCTGCTCGCCTTAATGACTAATTTTTTCACTGAAATGACCTTTCATAGTGGCGCTCAATGCAACGACTCACTGAGCTGGTAGAACATGCAATACGCGCTTTGAACGGCAACAGTGCCCTGCGCAATTGTAATTTTTTATAACTCTATCTTCTTTCATCTTGACACCTCAAGATGCTCTCAATCCGATTATCCCACAAAAAAAGCCCGTTTGACCATGTTTACTGTCAAAACGGGCTTTTTGGCAATGCTAATGTGGCTTATAAGCTCTGATAATAATCCATCAGTATTTTGGCCACTTCAGGGCGAGAAAACTCCGGAGGCGGTGCAACACCGTTACCGAGTAGCTCACGTACTTTAGTACCGGAAAGAATAACAAAGTCTTCAAATTCATGATCTGGCACGTCGCGCATCATCACTACTTTGTTAAGCTTTTTCGAGTACGCGGTGTGATCGGCGCGAAAAATCTCTATTTCTAATGCGCCTTCTGGCACATCAGTATCGAAGATAGTTTGTGCATCAAACGCGCCGTAATAGTCGCCAACGCCTGCATGGTCTCGACCGATAATGAAGTGCGTCGCCCCCATATTTTGGCGAAACAAAGCGTGCAATACTGCCTCGCGCGGGCCAGCGTAAAGCATATCAAAACCGTAACCGGTGACCATAACACTGTTTTCGGGGAAATAGTTTTTCACCATTTCACGAATCGATGCATCACGCACGTCGGCTGGTATATCACCGGCTTTTAGTTTACCTAGTAGCATATGTATGACACAGCCATCGGAACCCGTGGCGTCCATCGCCATTTTACATAACTCTTCATGCGCCCGATGCATCGGGTTACGCGTTTGAAACGCAACCACTTTCTGCCAACCAAGCTCAGCGATTTCTTCACGAATTTGCACTGCGGTACGGAAAGTATCGGTAAACTCGGTTTCAAAATAGCTAAAGTTCAATACTTGGATATCACCGGACACAACAAACCTACCTTGCGCCAAGAATGCGGCAACACCAGGGTGAGAAGAATCCGTGGTGCCATAAACGGCTAGTGCAATGTCTTGTAATTCTTGTTCTGAAAGTTCTTCTACAGAGCTTACCGTTTGAATAGCTACAACCGGGTTACCTTCAACATTTGGGTCGCGTAACGCAATGCGTTGCCCTCTTTCAAAAGATGCTTCCGGTAATAAGTTCAGCACCGGTACTGGGAAAAACAAACCAGACGCAGTTGTCATCGAACTGGCGACAGACAACGCATCAGCCTTAGTCATGTAACCGCTAAGGGGCGTAAAATAGCCTCCACCTAACATAACGGCATTGGCCGCCGTGGCAGAACTGACTATTACTTGCGTCAAGCGTTGCGCTTCTGCTGTTAAAGCATCGCGCACAGGTTGGTCCGCAACAAATAGCGGGGTCAGGGCATCAGCCCCATGTGGTTTGATCACGGGTATCTCCGAATATAAAAGTAAATGCTATCGGTAAAGAATCAGGTAACGATTCTCTTGCAGATAGTTAAGTATGGTTTCAACCTCTTCTTCCAAGGTCATGGTATCGGTGTGCAAATGAATTTCTGGTTCCAGCGGTGCCTCATATGGGTCATCGATGCCAGTAAAGTTTTTAATCTCACCCGCTCGCGCCTTCTTGTATAGACCTTTGGGGTCACGCCCTTCGGCGCACTCCAAGGAACAATCAACATGAACCTCAATAAAGTTATAGCCGCCTTCCTCATGAATACGACGCACTTGGTCGCGGTCTTCGCGATATGGGCTGATAAAGCTATTCAGCGTGATAATTCCAGTATCACAGTAAAGCTTCGAAATCTCGCCAATACGGCGGATATTCTCAGTCCGATCCTCGGCCGAAAAACCTAGGTTTTGATTAATACCAAGGCGAATATTGTCGCCATCTAAGCGGTAACTCAACTTACCTAGTTTGTGCAGGGCTTTCTCCAGTGCAACAGCAACGGTGCTTTTACCACTGCCTGAAAGGCCGGTAAACCAAAGTGTGACGCCTTTTTGGCCGAGTCGATTGAAACGGTCAGAACGAGTAACTTCGCCGTCGTGCCAGGTTACGTTGGTGGCTATTTGTTCAGTCATCTTTCTTATTTCTCGTGCTTATTTCTTTTAGTTGGTATCAATGTGCCGTACAGAATCAAATCTGAGCACTGTTCAATTGTTTCAAATAAATCCAGGGCGTCATCACGAACAAGATTGCCGCCCCACGAATTGCAAATCCCGATTATCGAGTACGCAATAAAATGGGTATCGATATCAGGCCGTAAAACACCCTCATCAATACCTTCTTTCAGCACGCCCTCTAATAACTCGCGGTATTCACTGCCGAGCTTCTTGATCAGGGCGCGGCGCTCAACCGGCAAGTACAAACGCTGATCGTTATGCACCTTCATCGCATTATTTTTGCTGCGATAATTACTCAAATGAGATGTCACAATCGCCAGCATTTTTGCTTCAAAAGGTTGCTCTTTCGAACCAATCTTCTGCATCCGCTCTACGTAATTTTCAAACCCATATTCGCAAACCTCTTGTAAGGCTTGTTCCTTTGACTTGAAATAGTAATAGAGGCTGCCTTGCTGAATGCCCATCTCAGATGCAATGTCTTGCGTTGTTGCGCCATGAAAGCCTTTTTCAGCAAAAACCAGCGCCGCTGCCTCAATGGCAACAATCTTCTTACGCGCATACTTCCTATTCGCAATCTGTAAGGTAATTGGTTTGTCAGCGCTTTGCATGTGCGGGATTATAGTGACACACACAAATAATTCTATAGTTTTATAGAATTTTGTTATTGTTTTTTATTCGGTGATCATAGCCAATACTTATATGAACAAGGAGATTCCATTTGTCGCAGAACTTTTGACTCTCAAAACCCGCTACAATACGCTAAATTCGTTCAAGCAATAGAGAGACTTTGATGGAATCCGTTGTAATAATTGGAGCCAGTCACGCGGCAGTTGATGCCATTAACAAGCTGCGCCGAAACGGCTGGACGCAGCGCATCGTCTTGGTCGGCGAAGAACTATCGTTGCCCTATCAGCGGCCTCCACTTTCTAAGGCCTATTACAAGGGCGAGATCGAACCAGAAAAGCTGTTGTTACGCCCCGCAAACTTCTATCAAAAAAATGAGGTTGAACTGCGGCTTGGCATGCGAGCAGATAAAATTGACCGCGAAACACAGCAGGTAATTCTTGCTGATGGTGAGAGGCTCGACTATCAACATCTCATCCTAGCCACCGGCACCCGTGCACGACAACTTCCCATAGTGGGGGCTGAGTTCAATAACATTTATTACTTACGCACCCAAGACGATGTGGACCGAATTAGAAACGAGGTACCAACAGGCGGCAATCTACTCATTGTTGGGGCAGGCTATATCGGACTGGAGATTGCCGCATCGGCTGCCAAACAAGGTTTTACCGTCACTATTTTGGAATCACAAGAGCGGGTCTTGGCTCGGGTAACAAGCCCAGTTGTTTCCGAGTTCTACCAAAACTTGCATACCGAAGAAGGCGTCACATTGAAGCTCAATACTCGTTTAGTTAAGTTCGAAAGATCCAACAACAAAACGCAAGCCTTACTCGCCGATGGCAATGCAATACCGTTTGACGCCTGTATCGTTGGAATTGGGGTCATCCCGAATTCAGAGCTTGCCGAGATGGCAGGGCTGAGCTGCGACAACGGCATCGTTGTTAACAAATCAACTCAAACCGAAGACCCAAACATTTATGCAATAGGTGATTGTAGCAACCACCCTAGCCTTTTTTATTCGCGGCGCCTGAGACTCGAATCTGTGCCTAATGCAACAGAACAAGCAAAAGTTGCAGCGGCTAATATCTGTGGAAACCCGACTGATTACGATTCTCTACCCTGGTTTTGGTCAGATCAATATGATGTTAAATTGCAGACGGCTGGTTTGTTTCAAGGTTACGACAACATCGTTATTCGAGGTGATCAAAAACAACGAAAATTCGCCGCTTTCTATTTACTTGATGGCAAGGTGATTGCGGTAGATGCGATAAATTCACCAGCTGAATTCATAGTTGCGAAAAAACTCATACTGGCGAAAACCAAACTGGATATAAATGCACTCGGTGATACA
>CALKRK010000078.1 GCA_937989675.1 uncultured Arenicella sp.
CTCTCGTTATATTCCCAAGTTATGGGTCAGAATGCGATTGGGCGGGGTTACTAACAATAGCTTTCGAACCATGTGGCACGGCAATTGGGAATCCTACAAGGCGCTGCGCAACTTAGGCATGAGGCGTAACCCTGTTAGCTACTTTCTTGTTAAATTTGGAGCTAAATTGCCGCAGTTTTTTCGCCGCCAATGAGTTTGTTAATACAAGATAATTTGGTAAGCACAATCATTCCCGTTTTCAATAGGCCGGATATGATTGCCGAGTGTGTGGATTCGGTGTTAGCACAAACCCATCGGCCAATCGAAATTATTTTGATAGATGATGGGTCAACAGACCGTACGCCTGAGGTATTGCAAATGCTGGCGAATGAAAACCCGGAAGTGAGGGTGTTTACGCAAGCTAATCAAGGCCCGGGAGTTGCACGCGAAACTGGGCGGATAAATGCAAAGGGCGAATTTATTCAATATTTAGACAGTGACGATTTATTATTACCTGATAAATTCACCTTACAGATTGCCGCATTGAAGCACGAACCTGATTGTGACGTGGCTTATGGGAAAACTGAACGCCGATCAATATCCGTACAAGGCATAAGGCGCGCTTGGAAACGAACCGGGGAGAAACACTCAGCGATGTTTCCTTTATTTCTGAGGTCTCGTTGGTGGGGTACGAGCACCCCTCTTTATCGACGATCCTGCGTCGACAAAGCGGGCCGTTGGTTGGATACGCTGAATGAGGAAGATTGGGAGTATGATTGTCGAATAGCGAGCCTCGGTGGGCGCCTTGCTTATGTTGATGAGTTTGTGTCAGTGCAGCGTGAGCACGATGAGCATTTAAGCGCAGACGGTTCGACCGATGCTAAAAAGCTTCAACACCGTTGCTTAGCTCAGGCTAAGATATTCCGCCATGCCCAACGCTATATGCAGCTCGAGAATCGACCGAGCGATATAGAAGATTCCGATTGGGAATTTTATAGTAAAGCCGCGTTCTTACTGGCTCGACAATGCGCACTACAAAACTTGAAAACTGAGGCGCGCGCGATGCTGCGCCTTTCAATAGAAGCGATAGGGCGCAAAACTAAGCAGCACCGAGCGTTTCTATTTGCGGTTAAGTGGCTTGGGTGGCAACGAGCTGCAAAAACGGTTCGCGCCCTTGGAAAGTGACCGTAACGAAATTGGCAAGGTCAGTGATGAGCCCGTGTACGATTTAAATGGATAAGCGCTGGCCGTGAAAATCGTGATCGCCAGCCAACAGTTTTAAATATGCTGGCGTAATGCTTTGGGGAGTGGCTAGCGAATCCTGGCTTTCACCGGGGTGAGAACGACGTCTCAAAGTTGTACGCACAGCACCTGGGTCAATTGAGTTTACTTTGATGTTTGATACTGTTTCGAGTTCTTCGGCCCATATGGTCATCTGCGCTTCTAAACCTGCATAAGCAATGCTGTAAGCACCCCAGTAAGGTGCAGCATTACGCCCGACATCGGCCGAGGTGAACAGGATGTTGGTAGTGTGATCTTGCTTAAGAAGCGGTAACAGAGCACGAGTTAGAACATATGGCGCCTGCAAATTTGTGTGCATTACCGAATTCCAATATTCCATATCGTACTGGTCAAGCGGGCTAGGTGAGCCGAGTTCCGCTGCGTTATGCAACAGGCCATCCAGATGGCCAATGTCATCAAGCACGGCTTGCGCCAACGTGGTCGCTGTTTCAGGAGTGACTTCCATCAAATCGATCGGCAATATAATGGGTTCTGCATAGCCACGTTCGACCATTTCATCGGACAATTTCTCTAGATGGCGTGCTTTCTTATCAAGCATTAAAACGCTCGCCCCATGCTTGGCAAGTGCAATGGTCACGGCTTTACCAATGCCATCGGCGGCACCGGTTACCAGAATAACTTTACCGTTAAGAGCACTGTTTTGCGGTACGTAGTTTTGCCATTCGAAGTTTGTCATCATTTATGCAATGCGGATTTTTTAGAGGGCGCTATGATGGCGATTCACGCCGTAAACTTCAAGCTAATGCAAGCCTTTCCTTTGCGAGAGTTAATAACCCGCTGGGTCTATTGACCAGAAAGTTGGCGTCCCATGTTTGTGGGTCGTCAGTATCTTGAATGTAGCCCCAAAGCGCAGCGGCGGTATCCATGCCCGCTGCGTTGCCGGCTTGTATGTCGCGGAGGTGGTCGCCTACATACAGACATTGACTGGGCGCCAGGTTCAGTACCATGCAACTGTGTAACATTGGAACAGGGTCTGGCTTTTTAACCGGTAAGCTGTCGCCACCGAGAAGAATCGAGCAGCGTTCTAGGTAACCAAGGCCGTCCATCAAATCTTTCGCAAGGTGCAGCGGTTTGTTAGTTATGACACCCCAGCGTAAGTTGTTGGCTTCGCAAAATTCCAACGTTTCAGGCATACCACTATAAAGATAACTTTGATCAGCAACGTGGTTTTTGTAGTCTTTTAAGAATTCTTCGACTAATTGTGGTGTTTGATTTTCGTCCAGTGATGCGCCGAAGCCAAATTCGATCAGAGCTTTGCCACCGTTAGAAACCAACTTTGAAGCTTCGGCGATATCTGCGGCTGGTCGATCGTGGTTTGCCAATACGCGGTTCAAAGAGCCAACCATATCTGGAGCGGTGTCGATCAGAGTGCCATCTAAATCCAACAGCAGAGCTTTTAATTCCATATCTTTTAGCGCTTCACGGTATGTATCATGTAGTTAACATCAACCCCAGGCGCCAATTTATAGCCTTTGGTAAATGGGTTGTAATGCAAGCCAATCATGCGTTGCAGTTCTAAGCCTGATTGACGTGCATAGTCACTGAGTTCGGAAGGTTTGATTAGCTTGTCGTACTCATGGGTGCCGCGTGGAAGTAAATTTAAAACGTATTCGGCTCCAACAATGGCCATTAACCACGCTTTGGGGTTTCGATTAATAGTTGAAAAATAGACATCGCCGCCGGGTTTCACCAATTTAGCGCAAGCGGCTACGACTAGAGCGGGGTCAGGCACGTGCTCTAACATCTCAAGGCAGGTGACCACGTCGTATTCACCAACTCGTTGTTTGGCCAACTCCTCGGTGGTTATTTTTAGATACTCAACATCTAAGCCGCTCTCCAATAAATGAAGCCTAGCCACACTTAACGGCGCTTCACCCATGTCGATGCCAGTAACCTTCGCACCAAAGCTTGCCATGGCTTCGCTAACTAATCCGCCTCCGCAACCGACATCCAGTACCTTAAGCCCTTTTACCGGCGAGTGAAGGTTTATGTATTCAGTGCGTAGCGGGTTAATTGCATGCAGTGGGGCGAACTCGCTTTCTGGGTCCCACCAGCGCGAAGCAAGTTCCTCGAATTTTTGGATCTCGCTGGGGTCTACATTTTGGGTTTCTTGACTGCTCATGATGTTTTGATTCGTTCACTCCACTCGGCGGCTTTTTTAAGGATGTGTGCCACATCGATGCCTAAGGGTTGCTTATTTTTAACGCGTTGTTTGCCATCGACCCACACATCGCTCACTTGCTCGCGCGAAGCACTATAAACGATTTGTGCGATTGGGTCATAGACTGGTTGAGTTGAGATATGGTTTAAGTTTATGGCGACTATATCGGCTGATTTTCCAATCTCTAGTGAACCAATTTCGTTACTAACGTTAAGTGCTTTCGCACCATTAATCGTGGCCATTTCTAAGGCCTGCCAGGCAGGCAATGTGCGCGCATCTTTTGATAGGTTTTTGGCGATTAAGCAAGCTGTTCGCATCTCACCGAGCATGTCCAAATCGTTATTGCTGGCGGCGCTGTCGGTGCCGAGGCACACATTGGCGCCACTTTCTAAGAGGTCCGCAACTCGGCATTGGCCGCTGGCTAATTTGAGGTTCGATTCGGGGCAGTGCACAACGTGTATACCTTGTTGAGCTGCGAGTTTTACTTCCTCGTCGGTGAGCTGAGTCATGTGCACGGCGATCATACGTGGGTTAAGCAGCCCAAGCTCATAGAGTCGTTCGAGCGGACGGCGGCCATCTTGAGCAACCGCATCGCTGATTTCTTGCTCGGTTTCGTGAATATGCATAGTAATTGGCACATGCAATTCATCGGCGTAAGTACGAACCTTAACAAGTGGATCGTCCGATACGGTATAAGGCGCGTGTGGTGCCATGGTGGTATTCACCCGAGATAATGCGCGGACCTCATCATGCACCAACATGCCTTTATCGAAATACTCATCAACAGAAGCCGCCCACGCGGAAGGAAAATCAATAACAATCATGCCGACGAAAGCCCGGATGCCCATCTCCTGTGCGGTTTTTGCAACGACATTTGGATAAAAATACATGTCGTTGAAACAGGTAGTGCCACTGAGTAGCATTTCAGTTATAGCGAGTTCGCTGCCATCCCGCACAAAGTCTAGGTTCACCCATTGTTGTTCAGCTGGCCATATATGTTCGTTGAGCCACTCCATTAAAGGTAGATCGTCTGCGATGCCGCGAAAGAGATTCATTGCCACGTGAGTATGAGCGTTTATCAGTCCAGGGATAAGCGCGTGGCTACCGCACTCGATGTGCTCAGCCTGAGGATAATTGTGCAAAGCTTTCTTAGTCGGCAGAAGGTCAATTATCTTCCCATTTTCAGACACCACAGAGTGGTGTTCTAAGACGGTATTGCGAGGCACTACTGGTATTACCCAGCGAGCTGAAATTATTTGAAGGTCGTTTTTCATTTCGAGTTTATGAGCGCTTTCTTAACAAAGAAGCCGTCTTGTGGCCGTTTGTGCCAAGCGATTGTAATATATACTACCAACATTGATGTAAATAATTACGGGTCGCGAACTTCGTGGCCGGGAACGAGCAGGTTCATGCAGATTCTTGTTACAGGTGCCGCCGGGTTTATCGGTGCTGATCTAAGTCATAAACTTTTGTCGGCGGGGCATTCCGTGATCGGCATTGATAATTTCAATGACTACTATGATGTGTCACTTAAGCGTGCTCGATTGGCTGAACTGCAAAAGCATTCAAGAGCTGCTGATTTCGCATTACATGAAATCGATATCGTTGATCGAAGTCAAATGGAGGAACTGTTTGGTTCGAACTCGTTCGACGTGGTCGTTCATTTAGCGGCGCAGGCGGGTGTTCGGTATTCGATCGAGAACCCGCAATCCTATATTGATTCGAATCTGGTTGGGTTTGGCAATATTTTGGAAGGCTGCCGGCATAGTTCCGTGCCACACCTCGTGTATGCTTCTTCCAGTTCGGTATATGGCGCCAATAAGAATTTCCCATTTGGTGAAAAAGACCGAGTTGATAATCCAGTCTCGCTGTACGCTGCCACTAAAAAGGCCAATGAATTGATGGCGCACAGTTATGTAGATTTGTATGGATTTCGATGTACAGGTTTGCGCTTCTTTACTGTTTACGGACCGTGGGGTCGACCCGATATGGCGCCGTTTCGGTTTGCGTCACGCATGCTAAAAGGCGAACCAATTCCGGTTTATAATAATGGTGAAATGATTCGTGACTTTACCTATATAGATGACATTACAGAGGGGGTGATGCGTATCGCTGAAAGTGATGTTTCGAAAGATAAATACAAAATCTACAACATCGGCCGCGGAGAGCCTGTTCAGCTAATGGAGTTTATCGAGCTGATGGCCATGCACTTAGGTGTAGAAGCACATTTAAATATGATGCCAATGCAAGACGGAGACGTCCCACGAACCATGGCGGATACTACCGAACTTAGAACCGATTTTGACTATCAGCCAGTAATTTCGATTGATGAAGGTGTGAAACGGTTTGCGGACTGGTA
>CALKRK010000079.1 GCA_937989675.1 uncultured Arenicella sp.
CAATCGTGTGCAATTTTCAGGTAATGTTCGTTTGTTAGATTCGGTTTCGAGAGGTTACCTTACAGAGGTATAGCGTCGAAAATGAGTTGCTAATGCTTATGTATTAGCAAGTATCTAAAGTGAAGAAGCTCAGATTGCGTATCCCTAACTGAGCAATTTCGTTCGGCTATACCGATCTCTTACCTATTTCCTATTACAGGAATATAGGGTTTTATATGATGCTCATGGATTTAGAGCTTTGAGCACGGGGCTTACTCGTGGATAAATGGTGCCCCGTGCTCTTCTTTCTATCGAACCTTAATTTGCAAGAGTCGTAAACTACTCAGCGTTTTTTTTACAAAACAAAATTTTGCCCGCTTCATTTCCGTTCTTCCAGCCGTGAGGTGTGTCAGCGTGGAAGGTAATAAAGTCGCCTGCCCGATATTCAATTTGGTCCGTTCTAGTATTCGTTGTATCTCCAGCGAACAGTGTGCCCGAACCACTGATAACGTAAGCTAGCCATGTGTTAGGAGAGCTGTGGATTGGGAATTCGGCGGCGTCTGCGTCGATGTTGAATATGAATAGATGCAAGCCAATGTCTTCTAATGTTAAGCCTCCCCAACCGGTGATATCGAGTGCTTCGAATTCGGGCGCTTTTTGTTGACTAAGCGTGCTGCCGCTATCTGTACTGCGCATAACAAAATGGTTACTCATGGCTTCTCTCCTATATTGGATATGGTTTAGCTTTTCACTAGATAGTGGTGTGTATGCTCTCCTAATTCGGGTGCCCCTTTGTCGCACCGTAATAGCTTGCCATCGAATCGTATTGGGCAACGAGTCGTTTTAAAGCGGCTGTTATTCGAGAGCACTACCTCTTGTTCGAAATCTAGTAGCTGATAGGCGCTTGTCGTTCGCAATTGCTCCCAGTTGTGTACGTCCGCGCACCAGATGTCGGCGGGCACTAATATGGCAAGCCAGTCGTCGCTGCTTTTCGAACGCAAGTGTTTGGCTAAGTGTTGCTTAATTTCATCGCGTTGATTAAACCAGCTCTTAGGGCTTGAATATTGGAGTAGTGGTTCGCATTCAAGTAGCTCGCCGAGCTGCAGAACGTTTGCCATGGCGAGCGCTATATAACCGTCTAGCGTTTCGTAAATTCCATACGGCGCGCCAAGGTAAGCATGAGCACCATTTGTCTGAGTCCGTTCTGGCTCCTGACCACCATCCTGGAAATACAGCGTCAGTGGCTCAAATTGAAAGTCCAACGCGGTGTCTAGCATTGCTACCTCGGTAGAACCACATTCGCCTGTTCGCTGCTTTTGAATGAGTTGCGCGATCAGGCCTTGGGCGAGCTGCGCACCTGAAAAGATATCCACGACCGGAAGGCCCATGGGCAATGGACCATGTTCTCGATTACCCGACAGCCAAGCCATGCCACTAAGGGCTTGCAGCAAAAGGTCTTGCCCCGGCTTGTCGCGCCATGGGCCGGTGTAACCATAGCCGGAGATCTCTCCATAAATTAACCTGGGGTTGATGGGCGCCAAACTTGCTCTGTCAATCTTGAGCCGCTCAGCAACGCCTGGCCTGAAGTTGTGCATGATTACATCGGCGGTTGCGATGAGCGAGTGCAATTTTGTTCTCTGTTGTGCATCTTTTAGGTCAACGCAAATGCTGTCTTTATTACGGTTGATTGCTTGAAAGAATGAGGGCTCCTTGTTGGAGTCTGAGTTCGCCGCGTAGAGTGTCCTGCAAATGTCACCAGTGACTGGCTGTTCAATTTTAATTACCTTGGCGCCTAGGTCAGCCAACCGCAAACTCGCGGAAGGGCCAGAAAGAAACTGGCTAAAATCTAATACTGTTATGCCATGCAGGGGCAGCTCCTTATCTTCGGTAGACGAAACGGAATTGTTAAATGCAGAACGGCGAAGATCAGAGTTTGGGTTGTTGAGCTCCAGTTCTAGACGCTCATTGGTATTTGCTAAACTCGGTGCCGCGGTGGTCGAGGTGAGGCGCTGGCCATTGATACGGATTGGGCAGCAGAGGGTCGTGATTTCGCATCCGTTTGGTCGTTTCACGGTTTGTTGCATCTCAGCAGCCTCGAAGGCCGAGTGAGTTGTCAGCGTTTTGTAATCGTTGATTTCAGCGCACCAAAAGTCAGCGGCCTCTAAGCGGCTAAGCCAATAGTCTGAAGTTTGCGTTGCTAGATGATTTGCTAGCAGCTTGTTTATTGCATGCCTGTCGGGTGTTTGCGCGCTAGCGAGTGAGTTTAGCTCCGCAAGAGACACAAGACTCGCCAGCTCAGTTAACGACCCCATTGCCAATGCAATATGCCCGTCTGAGGTGGTAAATACACCATAAGGTGCAGGAAGATAAGCGTGGGCATGAGCCGAGCTTTTGCTTCGTTGAGGTGGTTTATTGTTGTTCAACCATTCAGTTAACACTTCAAACTGAAGATCCAATAAGGATTCAAGTAAACTGACTTCAACTCGTGCTCCCAAACCGGTGCGTGCTCGCTGTAATAGGCCTGCTAGTAGACCTTGTGCAAGGTGTGTGCCACAAATCATGTCTCCTACAGCCATGCCGAACGGTATTGGGGCGTCGTCGGCGCCGCCAGTCAGCCATGTAAGGCCAGACACAGTTTGCGCTAATAAGTCTTGGCCAGGTCTTGTTGACCAAGGCCCGGTTTTTCCGTAGCCAGTGACTTCGCCATACACAATGTGCGGATTAAGTTCCGCTACGGTTGCATAGTCTAGACCGATTTTTTCCATTACACCGGGTCGAAAATTATGCGTCATAACATCGGCGTGCTTAATCAGCTCCTTGACGGTTGCTAAGTCGTCAGGATTTTTCAGGTCGGCGGTGTATGATTCTTTGTTGCGATTAATGGTATGAAATACCAAGCTATCGCCGTCGGCGGTCATGTTTTTGGTCGCCAGTTGACGACATGCATCGCCGCTACCTGGCCGCTCGACCTTGATCACCCGAGCACCAAGGTCTGCTAGTCGCAACCCGGCGTAGGGGCCAGCTAAATACTGGCTAAACTCGAGGACGGTAATGCCACTCAGTGGTAAATTCATGCCGATGCTCGGTGAGATTCTCTATACATTTGGTTTAACTTTTCAAGCAGCGTTTTAGCATTTCCGCCGTTCCTCAGAAAGTCGTGAATAGGGTAGCCGGCATTGTCTTGAAAATCGAGGTATCCACAATATCTGGGCCTGACGAATGCGCGATCAAGCGTGTCGAGCGTGTTGGAGAAAAAGTGATCACAACGCGCATCAAGTTCAGGGTTGGTCCACGCGCTTCTATGCCCCGGTTGCCCACCGGCGTCAAAAAATAGGCCTGCTTGCGTAGACTTGTCAGCGACGTATTGAACGTATTGCGCGGCAATTTCGGTGTGCTGGCAGTTCTTGGTAATTGCGATTCCGGTTCCGCCTAGCATGGTCGAACCGGGTTTATCTTGGGTCATTCCGATTACATCGCCAAAGCTAATTAGATAAGGTGCGTAATTTTTTCTGGAGTAATTAGTGTAGCCGTAGGTGTAAGGAGCGTATGCAAAGTCATGAGTGGTCGACATAACTTCCAGAGTTTGAATCGGATTCAGTTCAAAGAAAATATCTGGAACTACCGATGCCAGTTCTTTTAGTTGTTCAAGCGCGATAAGCCCAGCTTCCTGACCAATTATTTCGTCCGGTGTCGCGAAAATGGTCTCGCCGGCAGCCTTAAGTAAATTGAGGAAATTTCCATAGACATCGAGGGGAATGCTAGGGCAGCATACTAAGCCGCGCTTGCCGAGCGAGATCAATTCATCAAAGGTGCTAGGTAGAGTAGTGTTTGCTTTTTGCAGTAAATCGGGGCGGCTGGCCGAGACCGGGCAAGCAGCGTCGATGGCGAGGGCCCATTGGGAGTCATCAAATTGATAGCTTTGATGAGATTGCCCAACTGAATGCGCGGCTTGATCGGCCATAAAATCGTTTGGTAGTAATGTTTCCAACGGTTCCAATATGCCGCTGGCCGCAGCGAATCCAGCCCAAGGGTGATCGATCACCAGAAAATCAAATTGTTCTGCCAATGTGTCGATAGGGCTATCCGCGAATTCTTGAAGTGATCTCTTGGACCATTGAATCTCTACGTGCGGAAAGCGCTCGTGAAATCGTTGTGCGGTAGCGACCATCGAGGTATAACCGCGAGAGTGATTCCACGTCATTCCGCGTAGAGTGATTGTGTTATTCATTAATCTATTGGTTTAAATATGAAAAAAATATTTATATGCAATTGACAATGGGGCTGTCAAGCAATATCGTAAAAAAGGACTTATAAACAGGTAATGTTATTCAATCGATGCTGATACGAATAAAAACACCTGACTATTGATAACACCATGAACAAGCAAACTAAACAGCAGAGCTATCAGGCGCCGGCGCTTGATAAAGGGTTGGATATTTTGGAATATTTGGCCGTTGAAACCGAAGCAAAAAACCAAAGTCAAATTGCCGAGGCGCTAGGTAGAAATCAAAGTGAGCTTTACCGAATGCTGGCTTGCCTGGAGCACCGTGGTTACATAAGCAAAGAGGGCAGCAGTTATCGTTTGACCTTGCGTATGTATCAGGTTGGGCGCTCGCAAAATATGCTTACCGAATTGCGCAGAGCGGCGCGTTTACCAATGGAATTGCTGGCTGAAAAAACTGGTCAGTCTTGTCATATGAGCATGCAACACGGTGGTGAGCTTTTAGTGTTGTTAGAGCGAACGCCGGCCAGGCGTTTGTGTCTTTCGGTTGGCGAAGGGGGAGTGTTTCCTCTTTGGCGCACAGCGTCCGGAAAAGTATTGCTCGGTAGTTTGCCCGAGGCTGAGCGTGAATATTTGTTAGACATGGACGAAGGGTTTGCGCAAATTCCAGAAGCACTTAGAGCGCGTGCCAAGCAGGTGATTAGCCAAGCTGAACAAGATGGGTATCTTGCTCAAGAGAGTGACATGACTGATGGGGTTTTTGATGTGGCGATGCCAGTTAGTATTGGTGGCAGTGGCCCTGCAGTCTTGGCGCTATCTTCACTCGAGTCTTCTTGCGATGATTCGCGCGAAGATATAATCGCGGCTGTGGCGCAGTGCGCTGATCAAATTAATCGTAACCTAGGTATGAATGCGAATGACTGAAGCAATGCGAGTCGATCGTCGAGGGCGTATCGGCATAATCGAATTTTGTAAACCTAAAGCCAATGCCTATGACCTGGCGTTTATGGATGAACTAAATCTGGCGATTGATGAGTTAAATGCAGACACCAGCGTTACGGTGGTTAGAGTGCAAAGCGCGATACCTCGTTTTTTCTGTGCTGGCGCGGATATCAAAGTGTTTGGCGAAAATGATACGCCGACTAATAAATTGCTTGTTAAGCAGGCGAATAGCGCTACTCATAAAATGGCGAGTAGTGAAAAGGTTTATGTCGCAATACTCGATGGTCATACCTTAGGTGGTGGCCTTGAAATTGCGCTTGCCTGCGATTTGCGCTTAGGTTCAAATGACAACTATTTGCTGGGGATGTCTGAAGTAAAGCTGGGCCTTATGCCGGGAAATGGCGGTTCGCAACGGTTGACGCGGGTGGTGGGTGTCGCTCGTTCCTTGGAACTCTGCCTTTCTGGGGAAAATATTGGTCCGCTGGAAGCTTACCGCATTGGTTTGTTAAATCAGATATTTACCGCTGATCAGTTTCAGCATCAAGTTGATCGCTATTGTAGTGAGTTAGCAAGCGGCGCTCCGTTGGCCATTGCGTCACTCAAACGCGCAATTCGTCAAGGTGCGCAGATGAATCTAAGCGAGGCACTGGCATTGGAAACAGAGTTGGCAGATACCTTGTATGACACCGAAGACGCAAATGAGGGCTTCAGTGCTTTTTCTGAAAAACGCAAGCCGGCGTTTTGCGGAAGGTAGCCTAATAGACATGCACTAGCTGCGTGAATATTTGACGCGCAGTGTTGGAGAAAAGATCACCATTGGAGATGATAGAAAATGAAAGCAGTTGAGTTAAAAGAATTTTACCCATGTTTTATCAACGGAGAGTGGGTGGGTTCACCTGGCGATCAAAGTATCGAGGTAACAAACCCCGCTAACGGCGAATCCATTACCCAGGTTTATTCATGCAGTGAAGACGAGATAGCAAGTGCTTTGCAGACATCCAAGGAGGCTCAACTTAAGTGGCAAGCATTGCCAGCGGTTGAAAGAGCTGGGTATTTGTATCGTATTACTGAGCTGCTCCATGAAGAAAGAGAACATTTTGCGCGCCTTTTGGTGCTAGAACAAGGTAAGCCGTTAAACGATGCCCTGGCTGAGGTAGACGATACTATCCGCTACATGACTTACTCGGCCGAAGCGGCGCGGCGTATTGAAGGCAAACACTTTCCTTCCGATCAGCCAGGGGAGCAATTGTGGATTCAAAAGGTACCATTTGGTGTGACTGTTGGGCTCATGGCCTTTAATTATCCGCTTGCGCTAATTGGTCGAAAGGTTGGTCCGGCGTTGGTGACAGGCAACACAATGGTCATTAAGCCCCATGAGCTAACGCCAATAACCGCATCCGAATTTTGTCGTCTTGTGGAAAAAGCGGATTTGCCAAAAGGGGTTATTAATATGGTTGCAGGCAGCGGTATTGCCTCGGGCACTCAGCTCGTGTCTAGTAAAATTACGCAGCTGGTATCAGTGACTGGAAGTATTCGCGCTGGGCAAGGTATAGCCGCGTCCGCCGCGGAAAATATTACGGCGCTCTCACTCGAGTTAGGAGGCAAGGCGCCTTTTATTGTGCTAGACGATGCGAACATTGATAAAGCTGTCGAGGCCGCTGTTATTGCTCGTTACGCAAACTGTGGGCAAGTGTGTATCTGCAATGAAGGTGTACTCGTACATGACAAAGTTGCGGATGAGTTTACCGAGAAGCTACTGGCTAAAGTTCGCGAAATTAATGTTGGAGATCCGATGCAGAATATTGGCATGGGGCCATCGACCAGCGCCAACGGGCTTAACCGTATCGAGGATATTGTCCGCAAGTCTGTTGCCGAAGGGGCTGAGCTAGCCTTGGGCGGTCAGCGCCCTGAAGGAAGTCAATTTGAGCAAGGCAATTGGTATGCGCCAACCGTGTTGCTTGGCTGCGATCGCAATTCGACTGCAGTTCGTGAGGAAATTTTTGGCCCTGTATTACCGATTGTCAAAATCTCAGATTTTGATGAAGCGCTTGATATTGCTAACGCGCGTGACGATGGCTTGTCTGCGTATTTGTATACCGAGGACTATCGCAAGTTTATGCATGCGGCGGAAAACTTACAGGTTGGCACTATCTTCGTGAATCGAGGGATTGTTGGTTATATTCAAGGTTATCACTCAGGTCACAAACGCAGTGGTTTGGGTGGTGAAGACGGTATCTATGGCATAGAGGGCTTTTTACAAAAACGAACTATATATCTGGATTCATCACTGTAAGGGGGCCGAGCATTTGCTAGCTCTTAAAATCAATCTTTGTTTCTTTTGAAAGGGTGACGGTATGGCCAACCTGAGAATTGTTGGCCGTTATTTTCATCTTTACTGCCAGGCCAGCACTCGATAACAAATTCATGTCGTTTAAAGTCAAGGTCGATAATGCCAAAGCCTTCGCTTTTAAGGCGATGATCAGCAATAAACTTACCCCAGTGATCGGTGCTTGCGTCGAACTCTGCATGGGAAATCTTTGGGTTGGCGACAGCAAGCACGCGCATTTTGTTACCAAAAGTGTCAACAAAGTCGCCCGTGTTGCGGTTTTGATCGCGCTGGTTTGTGAGTTCGGCTTTTGGTTCAAACCAACGTTGCCAAAATGCCGCTGCGGCTGGGCCAGCAAAGAATAAGACTCCGTCGTTATGTGTGCTTAGCCCCTGGTGCGCGAGCATTCCCAAGTGCTGGTCACCAGCAATGACCAAAGCTTGCGCTTCGGCCGCGAGCCTAACAGCGCGACTGCGGCCATCAGGTGGGTATCCATTCGCGTCGTAATCTAGCAAAGCTTCTCCCTTAGCATCCGTTTGAGCTGATCCCCACATAGATGAGGCAATGCATATTTTAGGTAGATGGGTATCCTCATGTGCCCATTCTTTCAGGAAGGCCTCCTGGGCTTTACCTAGCAGATCTCCCGTTGTTTCGCTGGGCGTTGATTCATAGTCAGGTGGTGTTTTGAATTTTCGATCTTCGAGTAATGCGAAACTTGTTCCACGATATTTGAAAGCCGAGTAGCTTACCGGAATTCCATGAGCGATAGGCCTTGGATCATAGGCCCGCGGATTGTGACCATGTTGTATGCGATAGATCATTTTGATTAGATCTTTGCCCCATTTGAAACCGCCAGACTCTTCGCGGTTATCCTGTTGCTCCTCTCCGGCATTGCCCCAAAGATTGCCTTGGAGTACATCGTGGTCGTCCGCTAATAAAATTGATGGGCGATTACGCAACACTTCTCTAAAACTCAAATACCAAAGGTACCACCTATATAGCGTGTCTAGCTTTGCGTTATCTGTATGCCGACCAGCTCTGGTCGGGTAGGTTTCGTAATACTGATCGCCACAAAACACATAAAGATCCGGCGAATGGCTACGACAATTCTCAACCAATTCTGTGTGAGGAAATAAAATATTGTCTTTTGTGTAACGACCAATTTCAGCTTCTTGCGGAATGAGTTTACTGTAGTCTAGGTGGTCGAGGCTCTTTGCGGTCGGTAAAATACATGAGAAAAGCGCTACTTTTAATGAAAGATCGTTTCCGGTTCCTGCCGGTATTGTGCCCACGAACGAATCGCGGTGCTCGCTCACACTAACTTGATACTCCCAGTCTTTAGTCGCATCCCATTGTTCAATCTCAAACAACGCAACGAAACCGTCGTGAATCGAGGACGTTTTCGATATTTGCCACTCTTTCGTATTAGGTTTGCGAGCTCTTAAGGTAACGGTGGGGTGATTGCTAAGCGCGATTGGCATGAGTTGTACGCTTAAGCGTAATGTGCTCAGGTTGTTGTCTGCACAATCCAGACTGTGCATAGCGCCGACGACTGGGCCAAGTTGGCGGTCGGGGTAGACACCAACTTTATCGCCCCCCGTTTTAATATTTTTAAACCACCAGCGAGCTCCGGCGTGCTTTTGATTTGGCGAAGAGACCAGCATAAGCCCGCCTTGTAACAATTTTGGCTCGATTCCAGTGAGCGTTGCAAAGCTTAATTCATTACCGCTTGACTGATCCAATAAGGACAATCGCAGATCATATGCATCATTGGCTACTGCGTCGATATGGCAGTCGAGTATCCACTTTGATGATTTCGGAGTTTGCTTGAAGTTTTGTTGCGCGGAGGTGCTGGGGCTGAACTGCGCGTAACTCAAAGGCTTCTCATTTGAACTAAAGTCGCGAAAGCTTAAATTCCCTTGATGATCAACAACAGCCATTAATCCGCCGCCCTCGCCAGACGCGCGTTGAGTTAGTGCTGAACTAAGATGCTCCAATTCCCCTGCGCCCGCTCCAAGTAAGAGGCCAGCGAAACCAGGTTTACCTGGCGTGAGCAATCCTAAAGTAACCTGTATACGCCCATTTCTATGTTCAGCTTCCAAAAAGCGGCTGAGCAGGGATACGGTCCGGACTTCAAATTCTGCCCCCCCTTCAAGGCACTCGATTCGGCCGTTGTTAAGGCGCCAATCCTGTAGTCTATTTGCCCAACAATCGGTTCCGAGCCATGTTTGGGTCAACGCCGGTTGTAGCTCTATGGTATTGCTCAAATCAACTAGAGTTGATCGACGTGCTGCAATCGTTTGACTAAATGTTGCGGTTTGGCTTGCGCTTGCTGCACCAATACCAATGATAGTGGATTTAATAAAGTTTCTGCGGTGCATTTATCTAATGCCTATTCTTTTTGCCGCCTTGGATTTAATAAGGAGTAAGTTATGACTCATGGCCTAACTAACGAAGCTTCGGATAAGGTCACGTTGTG
>CALKRK010000080.1 GCA_937989675.1 uncultured Arenicella sp.
AAACCGCGGATCGACAAAAGCGGCGGTAAGAGCTATGTCTACACACTGAAATCGGTCGACGGTCAAAAGAGATACATCAAATATTTGCAAGATAGGAAAATCGCCTTTCAACTCCCAGTCGGAGAAGATTTGGTTGCGGCAAACCCGAATACCAATAAAGCGAATGGCAAGGTCGGCGCCATAGAAATGAAAACGGCTTGGAAGATTCTGCAGGCAGGTGAGCCCACACACAAATTTTTTAATATGAAAGCCTTGTTGGAAGTCTCTGGCGACATGGTGTTCAATAGCCAAACAATATGCAAGGAAGTCACTCTGGGGTTAATCGGCATGCATATCATCCAAAAGAACCCAACAAGAGGGGATTTGCGTGATCAATGGATATGGGCAACCTTTGAGCATAGAGATAATGCCCCGCTTTCGACGGACCCGGCAGACCCGATAGATTTCGCAAGCTATGGTAAGTACCCAAATTCGAATTGCCCACTGAGCTCACCCGCGACGGATAAAGTCTATTCACTGTACAACCCCAGTTGCACAAACTGCGCCAATAATGCGCCTCCTGAACTCGGGACTGACAAATTTTATCTATGGGAT
The DNA here is from genome assembly GCA_937989675.1 of uncultured Arenicella sp. Lineage (GTDB taxonomy): Bacteria > Pseudomonadota > Gammaproteobacteria > Arenicellales > Arenicellaceae > Arenicella. The sequence continues at coordinate 595 of CALKRK010000080.1, forward strand.
TCGAAAGAACCGTTTGCTAGACACTACCTAACTAAGGACAAAGCCGGAAAAAGAAAATACGGTACTCAGGTGATACAGTGTGCCAAGTCTTATGACCTTACTTCAGAAATTGATAAACAATGGCATGACAAACTAACGGCGATCAACTCTGTGTTTGCAAACTACACGCTGGTAGGCACTCAATGGGGCGCCGATATTGAACAAACCGCTCCGCCATTTGTAGAGCGCAACGCAGTGCCTGATTTTCTATCCAACACCACCATGGAAACGTATCTGCAAACCGGCACCTGCGTAATGGAGCAGGGTGTATGTGTGAAAGTTAAAGGCGCTGGCAGTTGTGTCAGCTGCCACAACTTTGCAACGCTTGCCGTGAAAGACGAGCAGGGTAACTCAGTTAAATCTGACTTCAGTTTCTTGCTGGGGCTAGCCGAAAATTTTAAGCCTGATGCGAAATTAGAGTCTCTGCCCAACGCTGTTAAAAAAGAATAACTTAGAGGTGACCACCCTGCTTAACAGCCGTAAGGTGTTCATATTGGCTCACGCTAAGCCTATCGAATCGAGGTCGTAAGTATCGGTAATGGATTACACTGCCATCAAGCTGTGACTTCGACATTCCATGTGCCTATGATCAATCGAAAATTTTGATCAATTTGACTAAAAAATATCCTTTTACACGCGACTGGAATCATCTAATAATCTGTATTGTCGTTAGTGGTCAGTAAAAATAATTGGTGAAACGTCGACAACCGAAACTAGCCATATTAATTACCGAGTAACCAATTCTGACACTGATCACTAGCGGCAACTTGATCGATTCTAAGAATGCTTATTTATGGTGCAACTTGTGACATTTATTAGTCACTTAATCTCTGATAACTGATTATAAAGAGTCGGAGGTGGTCTTAAGAGAATTATGCGCCATGGAGACCCACGTGCCTTAAGGTAATTGGGGCGACAGGGAAAATCGGCTGCATGTGGCTATGTTCCGCTTGGTAACTTTTAGCTTTGTATATTATAGACTTGCATCCTTGAGCTGTTCCTACTCTTACAGGAACAGCTCAACAATTGCATGGAAATTTTGCTGGTTTGGTTTCGAATTAAGTGCTATTTAGACATGATAACAATGTTCACATGCACTTAATCAAGCATCGCTAGCCATGGACATCAATGCCCTTAAAACTTTCTTGGAGGTTGCCAAGACCCGTCATTTTGGTCAGGCTGCACAAACGTTATTTGTTTCTCAATCAACTGTGAGCGCCCGTATTCGGACTCTGGAACAAACTCTGGGAGTCGATTTATTTATTCGCGAAAGAGGTAATATTCGTCTTTCAGCGGCCGGGGAAGCCTTAATCACGCACGCTAAGAGCATGATGACCTTGTGGGCCAGGGCGAAGCAAGAGATATCTGTACCTTCTGGGACTCGTAAGACATTGGTATTTGGAGGCTTGTCGGGTCTTTGGGATATCACTCTTCAGGACTGGTTGAACGAGTTAACGAACCTGCACCCAAATATCGCAATATCGGCTGATATATATGGTTCTGAAACCCTTTACTCCAGAGTGTTGGATGGCACCATTGATGTGGCATTTCTGTACGATGCCCCTCAAGGGTTGAATATTGTTTCTAGACAATTAAGAACCATAAGACTTCGCCTAGTGAGTTCGGAACCGGTTGAATGTCTTACAGAAGGATGGGAGGAGGAGTTCATCCATGTGGATTGGGGGCTAAATTACGCGGTTCAGTTTGCCGCTGAATTTCCTGAGATCAGAAGTTGCAAAATCACCACCGGCTTAGGGAGGATAGCTCTTGGTCAATTAAAACGCGGAGGCGGGTTTGCATACCTTGCTGAGCCAGCTGTACAGGCATCAATCGATGATGGTGAATTGTTTTATGTGCCGAATACGCCAATATTTAAGCGCAAAGCTTATGCGATTTTTCATCAGGATAATGAAAAATCGTCATTGATTCAGGAATTGGTGGAAAACCTTTAACTTGAGAGGATTGTCCAGTAAAAATCCCGATCAACTTGAACAAAATTATTCGTTTTACACGTCTACATACGCAGACAATAATTGCTCATATTCTCATTTAAGCTTAATCGCAAACTATTGATCGGAGAAAAAAGATGGGTAAACAGCAGAGAGAGTATGAGGACTATGATTATGAGGATGAACTCGAGTCGGACTCTATAGACGAATTGGATTTTGACGATAATTCTTATTATGAAGAACAGCCATCAAAGAATAGTTCGTATCGTACAAAGAAAAAGCGCGACGCAAGGCGAAAAATTGAAGAGTACTGGGAAAAACGTCAATTAGAGAATTCTCTGGACGAATACTATTACCATACGGATGACTAATGCTTAAATAAACACGCACCTCTGTTATTACGCTTTCACTTTATTTAGTCCAGCGAAACTCTTTAACAGAGTAGGAGTACTTGGTTTCGCGTATTCCAGCCGAATTTCGATTATTCTCTTAACTTGTTAGTATGGAATACCAAGAGAGTGCGTTATGGATCGCCGCAACTCCATTGCAATCTGATCACGAGAAGCATATCGAACAAATCACATTAAAATAGTGATGCTCGATTAGCAATTTGAGAATCAAGCCTTTTAATAACAGTAAGAGTAAATATTTAGGTACTAATTTACTAAGCCAATCTTTTATAGACTCAGCAAATTGCTAAAGCGGACTTTGTCTGTATGCTTTGTTGTGGAACCCTCAACTAAACTTGTCTCTTCTTTTAAATCTTAAGGAAGCAAGTTGTATTGTTCGTTAGAAGGGGGATTACACTATTAATAAAGCGCTCCTTAAGCTAACATAATTCTAGGGTTAATAGGCAAAGCGGTGGCGGCGTTTTTGCATGAACATGAAAAACAATAAAGCTTCAAGGCGAAAGCTACTTTCGGCGTTTGGCGCTACCACTATAGTCGCGATGCCATTGCGCTGGTTAACGCCAGTAGTGAGCAGCATAGCGCTTCCTGCCCACGCTCAAACCTCCATGCCTCTGTCTGGTTTGTGCATTGACGGAGTGAGCACTTGGTCGATGTCTGAATATCAAGAAAACGGCGTTAGCTTTAATCAGGGCAACCCACAATCGACGGTTGAAATTACAATATCTGGTACTCAAATTACCTTGGTCACCGATGTGTTTGTGATAAACAGTAGTACGTCCTCCGAGAGCCGAGGTCGAGTCACTGATGTTGGCACAATTGACCTAAATACCGGTGAAGCGTCCACTTCGCCAACTGGCAGCCCGGTCGCTTCACCAACGCATGGTGGCGTCAGTAACTTGGCCAATAATCTCGACCAAACATTTACGTTAGATTGTGACAACAGTAATAGTTTTGTCGTACAGGACACTTCTAGTATTTACAGTTTTAGATTAACGCGCATCACCTAAGGTTTATCGACTAGTAATTTAAAAATTTAAAGAGTGGTTGGGTAGGGGTATGAAGAAAATTCAAAAAGTTTCTCTGGTTAGTGTGGTCGGCGGCTCTCTATTTGTTGCGGATAATGTGTTTAACATCGAAGGCAATAGTGTTAGCGCCCTAACTCAGGAAACCGCCGATAGACTCAGAGCACAACGTGCCGCGGAGCTAGCCCCCTCAATTAATTTGTTGTTGCTCGATGAAGACGAATTAGCGGTTGACGATTCATACACGGCCCAGCAAAACACCTTATTCAGTGTAGATGCCGCCGCAGGCGTATTAGCGAACGATAATGCATTGCTAAGCCCAACTTTAACTCTGCTACAAAACGTCAATAATGGGTCTCTAACGCTAAACCCTGATGGTTCGTTTGAGTATCTACCCAACATCGACTTTACTGGCGCAGACTCCTTCACCTATAGCCTGACCACGAGCAATGGCCAGCGTGATGACGCCACCGTTAATATTCGCGTAAATGGCATGCCCGTAGCCATCGATGATGATTTTTTACTACCAAGTAATGCCGTATTTCAAGACAATGTTGTCATTAACATCGTTGGCGGTAGCGATACCATTTTGGACGGCGCTCAAGTTGTTGAAGTGATCAACGAATCAACCGCACTTGGCGGCACCGTTTCGATTCAACCTAATGGTGATTTTCAATACACGCCGCCAGTCGATTTGGGTAATCGCCAAGACTCCTTCGTTTACACCTTGCGTGATAACGACGGTGAGGCAGACACCGCCACCATCACTTGGCAAATTGGTGTTAGTTTTGTCGGTTTAGACTTACCGTTTACCGTGCTCGAGAACCAAACGCTAGACTCCCAGTTCACTATTACTGCCCCTAACGGGCTGCAAAGCTTAGAGGTCAATGGCACCTCGTTTACATTAGCGCAGCTCAACACATCCAGCACGTCTGCGTTAATCATCACTGGCGAACAATTTGGTGAGTTCACGATTACTGGATTCAACGAACTGACGGGTGTGCTGAATTTCTCTTATGACCCTACAGGAACTGCGCAGGACCACTCATCCGCCATAAATGACGCACTCACAGACACAATTGCTATTAGCGCCATAGATTCTGGAATTGCTGTGCCGTTTGATACGCAATTGCTGATCGATGTATTGGATACGTCGCCCATCGCGAACAACGATGCTCGCTCTATCCCCGAGGGCCAATCGGCCATCGCGGGTAATGCCGTTGGCACCACCGCAAATGCGACAGGTGATAATCCAGATACCATTGTTGATGTAAACGCTAACCCGGTCACAGACGTAAACTTCGGTGCCACTGATGGCACCGTAGGCACGAATTTAAATGGCGGGTTCGGTACCTTTGTGATCAACAGCGCGGGCATTTATACCTACACACTTGATAATACTTCGGCCGAGGTTCAAGGCCTGGAAAATGGTGAATCAGTCACCGACGTGTTTACCTACACGATTACGGATGCCGATGGCGATACTGATTCCGGCAATGTTACTGTTACGATCAATGGCGTAGATGACGCGCCGCCAACCATCACAGTTGCCGACCTAAACGGTGGCGCAGCCGGTCAACAATCGGTCACTGAAGGCTCTGGTGCCAGTGTAAATGGCACGGTAACCGCCACCGCGGAAGCCGGTATAAAGACTCTAGCCGTGAGCGGCCAGGATATAACTAATGCGTCTACCGAAACTGTCACTATCACCGGCAGTGAAGGCCTCTTAGAAGTAACCAGCTTTAACACCGGCACGGGTACATTTAGCTATACCTATACCGAAGATGGTGCCGCCAATGATCACAGCACGGGGGCGGTTACTGATCAATTCACTATCGCCGTGAGTGATAATGAAGACGACACTGACACCGATACTCTGTCTATCACCATCGATGACACTCAACCCTCGGCGATGGCTGATAGTAATACCGTGACGGAAGACGCAGCTTCCACCACCGTAAGCGGGGACTTGCTATCCAACGATATTAGCGGTGCGGATACGCCTCTCACAATCAACGACATCAGTGTCGGTGATAGCCAACAGATTACGGGTTTGCATGGAAATCTAACCATCAATGCAAACGGAACCTATTCTTATTCGTTGTCAAATGAGACCGCCGCCATTCAAGCTCTGCGCACAGGTCAAGAGCTCACCGATACCTTTAGTTACACGCTGGTTGATACCGATGGTGATTCCAGCGGTAGCACACTAACCGTAACTATTTTGGGTCAAGACGAACCGCCGGAGATAGCCATTACCGACAATAATGGCGTTGCGGTGGGTGATGAGTCGGTGGCTGAAGGCTCGAGTACTACTGGCACATTCATTGTTAACGCTGAATCAGGGCTTGCGACCACTGGCGTAGCATTGCAATTAACTGATGAACAAAACAATGAACTTAATCTGACCTTAACTCAGTTACAAAATCTAGCGATTAGCAACCAGTCGCTTATCGGTATAGACGGCACAATTACGCTCACGGGGTATAGCAATACGAGCGATGAGTCTACGATTAGCTACACCTTCGACCC
>CALKRK010000081.1 GCA_937989675.1 uncultured Arenicella sp.
GCCTGCAAATCGGCGATTAAGTCTTGCGGGTCTTCCAAACCAATATGCAGACGAATCAAGGCTTTCGACTCATCCCACTTGGTCGCCGTACGGCGCTCTGAAAAATCACTCGCGGCCAAAATCAAACTCTCATAGCCACCCCAGGAAAACCCCATTTTAAAATGGGTCATTCCATCTAAAAGAGCGTTAATCGCGAACTGGTTATTTTCTTTTAAAACTACCGAAAACAAGCCATTGCCTCCAGAAAAGTCTCGCAGGTATTCAGTACTTCCTGGGCAAGTTGAGTAAGCCGGATTGCGCATGTGATCCACTTCGTCGCGCTGAGCTAACCAGTCAGCGACTATCCGAGCGTTGCGCTCATGCTCTCGTAAACGCACACCCAAAGTTCGTATACCGCGAAGTGACGTATAGATGTCATCGACCGACGCGCATAAACCTAACTCATAGCTACGCGCTTGCAGTTGTGGCCAGCATGCTTGGTTGGCGCTTGCAACGCCCATCATCACATCCGAGTGCCCGTTGATATATTTAGTTGCCGAATGAATGGAAATATCCACACCGAAATCCAATGGCTTGAAATTCACCGGTGAAGCGTAAGTGTTATCTATCATGGTCACCAATTGATGTTTTTTCGCCACCTCGACTATCGCTGGCACGTCTTGCACTTCCATGGTTAAACTGCCTGGCGATTCTAGAAAAATAACGCGAGTATTTTCCTGAAGTAAGGCTTCGATACAAGCACCAATCATAGGGTCATAAAAACTGACTTCCACACCATAACGGGCTAATGTGCCAATACAGAATTCTCGCGTTGGTTCGTATACTGAATCGACGATCAATAGATGATCACCGGCACTTAGAAACGACATGAGAGATGCGGTAATCGCCGATGTCCCGCACGGGTAAACATAACAGCCTGCGGCGTTTTCTAACTCGCACATGGCTTCACAAAACGCAAACGTGGTCGATGTGCCGCGGCGCCCATAGAATTCAGCACCCTCGTTTTTTCGAGCGCCTGCCTCAAGCATTTCATCGACGCTATCGAACACGATGGTCGATGCCCTTACCAATCTTGGGTTAACCGCTGCACCGGTGAAGCGTTTAGCGCGGCCAGCTGAGACGAGTAATGTATCTTTCTTCATAGAAACTGTTTGTGTGATTAAAGCTCAATAGCTTGTTCAGCTCGAGCCGTAAAGCCTTGTTGTAAGACTAAACCAGAAATAATTAGCACAAGGCCAACTAAGGTACTTAATAGAATCGGTTCGCCTAAAAACACGGCGATGAAACCCAACGACAAAAATGGCGATATAAAAATCAAGTTAGCGATCCGCGAGGTATTTTCAGCATGCTGCATGGCTTTCAACCACAGCAAAAAAGCCAAACCCATTTCAAATAAGCCCACGTAAGCACCCCCGAGTATGCCGTGCCAAGATTGCGCCAAACTTACGCGGCTAAATTCACCCTGATGCACAGCAATTAACACAATTAAAGGCAATGCAAAGCTAAAATTCAAACATAAGCCAACTACCGGATCGCGCTCCAACTTCTTATTAAAGATCCAGTACAAAGACCAAACAACAGTACTTGCCACGGCTAGCAGTACCCCTACACCATTACTGAACTCAAGCTCAAGCAAGGCGCCACGCGTGGCAATGATCAGCACACCTAAATAACATATGGCGGCCGCAGCCAAGTCAAACCATCGCATTTTTTGCCCCAGCAAAGGCACCGCCAGTAGCGACATTACTATAGCCCAGCTGTAATTAATCGCCTGAGCTTCTTGCGCAGGTAGTTGATCATAAGCGAAAAACAACAGCACGTAGTAAAGCGTGGGGTTCAACAAACCGAAACCCACTGATGCTAAATAGAACCGCCCCGTTTGAGAAAATAACTCCCCAACGCGTTTGTTATACGCCAAATATCCCAGTAAGAAGAGCCAGGAAGTAAACGACGCCACTAAAATCAATTGAATAGGCGTCAAATACATCAAACTCAGCTTGAACGCCGTCGCTACGGTTGACCAACAGAGTACCGCTGCCAACCCATAGTAGACTGCGTGTTTCTGTGAATTCATAGGCGAAAGGGTTAATTGTGAGACTGGTTCGGCAGCAACACTAGCACGGATTCAGAGTTACCGAAACGCCGCTAAGCTTTACAGAACAATCAGTTCAAGGTAGTTTGCTTCTAGACAAGATGAACATTTTCCCTGTTGGCACCTTATGAAAAAATTACACTCTTTCGCCACCGCGTGTGCGCTTAGCTTGGCACTCACCGCCTGTGGTGATAAACCCGCCGAAGAATCAACTCCGTCAGACGCAACCATGGAGGCCAACAATGAAGCGGCCAAAGCCTCAGACAATGGCTTTGAATGGGCAACAGAGCGATTCGCAGACATAAAGATTGTTCGCTATCAGGTGCCTGGTTTTACCGAGCTCTCTGCCAGCCAACGCAAGCTCGTGTATTACCTGGTTCAAGCTGGGCTGGCCGGCCGTGACATTATGTGGGATCAAAATTACCGACATAATTTGAGCATCCGCCGTGCAGTTGAAGCCGTGTTAAGTGGCCCGCAAGGCAGCGGTGAGAATTGGGAAGCATTGAATTTGTACGCCCGCCAGATGTTTTTTGCAAACGGCATCCATCACCATTATTCTGGCGACAAATTCACACCAAAATTTTCGCAAGCCTACTTCGTTGACCTGCTTGAAACAGCCGGTGGCAAACTAAGCGACGAAGCTTTACGTGCGATGTTTGATCCAGAATTCGACGCCAAAAAAATCAACCTAGACCCCGACAAAGATTTAGTAAAAGGTTCCGCCGTTAATTTTTATGCGCCCGATATTACAGATGCGGAAGTAACGGCTTTCTACGAAGCCATGTCAGATGAGAGTACCCAACCGGTACTCCATGGGCTGAACAGTAAAGTAGTGAGAGATGCCGACGGCAATTTAGTAGAAAAAGTCTGGTATGCCGACGGAATGTATGGCGAATCGATTAAAGTCATCATCTCCTGGCTCGAAAAAGCCGTGACCGTGGCCGAAAATAAAGCGCAGGCAGATGCACTGAAATTGTTAATCAAGTATTACCAAACCGGTGACCTTAAAACCTGGGACGATTATAACGTTGCCTGGGTTAGCGCCACCGAAGGTGATGTTGACTACATTCATTCCTTTATAGAGGTATACCAAGATCCGAAAGGCTACAAAGGTGCCTTTGAAAATATTGTGCAGATCAAAGACTTCGACGCATCAAGGCGGATGCAGAAAGTGGCCGCCGATGCGCAATGGTTCGAAGATAATTCAACAACAGACCCCGCACATAAAAAGGACGAAGTTGTTGGCATATCTTATAACGTAGTCAGCGTCGCTGGCGAGTCTGGCGACGCATCACCCAGCACACCTATCGGCGTAAATCTACCTAACTCGAATTGGATACGCGCGACCCATGGTTCCAAATCGGTAAGCTTGGGCAATATCGTCAATGCGTATAACCAATCTAGCAACCCCAACATTCTCAAAGAGTTCGCGTTTGACCAAGCACAGATTGAGCGCAGCACTGCACATAAAGAACTGGCCGGAAAAATGCGCACCGCTCTGCACGAGGTCATCGGTCATGCATCTGGCAAACTCGAAGCCGGCGTAGGCACACCAAAGGAAACACTGAAAAATTATTCCTCTCCTCTCGAAGAGGCTCGCGCCGACTTAGTTGCGCTGTATTTTCTTATGGACGAAAAGCTTGTCGAGCTGGGTTTAATACCCTCCTTAGAGGTCGGGCGCGCAGCGTATGATAGCTTTATGTTGAATGGCTTGATGTTGCAATTACAACGCATCAAACTAGGCAAGAACATTGAACAAGCGCATATGCGCAACCGTCAGATGATCGCTTCATGGGTTCTTGAAAAAGGCGCAGCTGACAATGTGGTTAGCAAGGTCATCCGCGATGGCAAGACCTACATTACCATCAACGACTACCAAAAACTGCGTGATTTATTCGGGCAACTTCTTAAAGAAGTTCAACGAATAAAATCGCAAGGGGACTATCAAGCCGGGCGTGACCTGATTGAAAATTACGGTGTGAAGGTGGACAAAAAGTTGCACGAAGAAGTGCTTAATCGCTTCGAGCCGTTAAACGTGGCGCCCTACTCAGGGTTCATTAATGCCAAACTGGTACCGGTCGCTAACGATTCAGGAGAAGTAATCGACGTCAGTGTTACCTACCCTGCTGACTTTATTGAGCAAATGTTAGAGTATGGCCGCGAGCACTCGTATTTGCCAGATTACAATTAGCCACTATTCATTTTAAGCCCCGGCTAGCTGCTGGGGTTTAAAATGAAAGCGCGAATTTTTCCACTAAGAACACTCGGAATTTCTTCAGGTAGAAAATGCGCATTGTTTTCAAACACCGTGATATCCGAACTATTGATTTTCAATGACGCCTGAAGCTGTGGAA
>CALKRK010000082.1 GCA_937989675.1 uncultured Arenicella sp.
GAAACTGAGTTATGGGTGGCTAATCTTACTTTGTTTGATGGTGGTAAGTTACCCGGAGTGCAGGCCAGCCTAACGCAAAGTGAAAGAGTCTCGCTCGCGCCCGGGGCCAGTGTTTGTCAGCTATTGTTTGCTTCTAATGGACGCTTATTTTTCTCAGCGGACTACCCAAGTTTAGGCGGGAATAGTGATTTTTGGAATATTCACTGTTTGGAACCTGATAGCTTACAAGTAACTAGCGTCACTGATGTTGACTTGGAATTTGGCTATCCTCATTGGGTTTACGGGGATGCGAGAATTGTTCAGCTGACAGACGACAGCTTGGTCGCCGTAGGGAGCCGCCCTACGGGGGATTCGCTCTTTCTGATCAATCAAGAGTCTTTGAATGTTACGAAGTTACACTCATTTGATGGCACCATTCAGCATTTGCACAGTGATGGTTCTGGAACTCTTATTGTTGAGCGCATGGCCCGTGACGCAGCCCCTTGCCTGGCAATTGCGTCGCTAGGGAATAACCGTTCTTTCTCTGGGTTCTTAGCCCTCACAAGGAGTGATACGCCGCTAGAAGAAGTCAGCCAAGCCGAGCATTTTCATTACGTAGGTAGAGACGGTGGTAACGTGTATGGCTTTTTCTACCCTCCGCAGAACGAAGCCTGCCAGTTAAAAACCAATGTTGATACCAAACCGCCATTGATCGTCATGGTGCATGGTGGCCCGACAGCGCGTGCATACGGCCATTTTGATATTCAAAAGCAGTTTTGGACATCACGAGGGTTTGCGTTGTTTGACGTTAATCATCGTGGCAGTTCAGGTTATGGTCGGCGTTATCGGGATGCGTTGTACGATCAATGGGGAAAGCTGGATACCAGCGACATTATCGAAGGTATTAGTGCTTTAGTGAAAGCCGGTAGAGTTGACCCGAAGCGAGTATGCATTCGAGGCAAGAGCGCTGGCGGGTATGCTGTATTACGCGCTTTAACAGAGTATCCAAATCAGTTCAAAGCAGGGGCTTGCTATTATGGGATCGGTAATTTGGTAACCCTTGCTGAGACTACGCATAAGTTCGAAAAATATTACACAGACAGATTAATTGGCGAAAAATTTGCCGCTGAATCTGCTCGAGAGGAAAGCAGTCGCTTTGTTCAACGGTCACCCATACATAAGATGAATCAGGTAACGAGCGCGATGATCGTGTTTCAGGGGTTGTTGGATAAAGTTGTTCCTCCGAGTGTTGCTCAGGAAGTTATTGATGTGTTAAAAAGCGCCGATGTTGAGCACTCGTATGTAGAATATGATGATGAGGGCCATGGCTTTAGAATGGTCGACAATAATATTGATGCGTGGTCAAAAGAATTGGCTTTTTACCGAAAGGTCTTAAGGTAGCTAAGAAAGGCAACCATAAGCAGCATTGGGATAGTAAACAGGTTTCAAACCGATATGAATCTAATTGAAGAGAGAACGATTGCCTTGGCAGGCATCATTCAGGCATGTAAACAGGTGCAGAATTTGGCACGTGATGGGCGAGCGGATGACGCTGGTTTCGATGCTTGTCTGCAGTCTGTTTTGGTACTGGATGCGATGAACACGCCTTCTGTATATGGTGGTTTACAAGGGGTCAGTGGTGGTCTACGCCTTATTGAGGAAGGTATTATTACTTCGCCGGTAGCTCTAAATGTTGAGGTGTTGCGCTATGTCGCCTCGGTGCTAGCTTTGCAATCTCAGTTGTTTCGTGATGATCAGAAGTTTAGTTCGTTCGCCAATGCAGTTGAGCGCCTCAGTTCTTTTAGCCAAGATGATTTGATAGAGGCTTGTTCCGATGTATATCAAACACACATCAGCGTGCTGCAACCTCAAATCATTGTGCAGGGAGAGTCCGAGTATCTGCAAAACGCCACCATTCCGCCGAAAATTCGCAGCCTACTATTGGCCGCGCTAAGGTCCGCTGTGCTGTGGCAACAAAAAGAAGGCGGCAAGTTGAAGCTTTTATGGCAACGAACGCGCATGCAGAATGCCGCGCGTGACTTACTGCAACAGATAACGGTTCACTAAAGGTGCTGTTTCGACATTACATGCTGGCGCTGTTAATGCTCGCGATAAATACTCATTGGCCAGTACTTGCGGATGGGAATAAGCAACTCGTTGTCGAAGCACTTTGGGTTGAACCGTCGACGGATGGACATCTTCTTAATATGAGCCGCTATGATGGTAAGAATTGGGCAGAGCCATCAACCATCTTAAGTAGAAAACACCCGATCACGTCTCCAGCCATTGCTACCGATCTTAATGGTACTAAGTTGGTGATATGGAGTGAATTGGTAGATGATAAGTCTATTTTGATGCAGAGCGAGAAGCTCGATATTACCAGCGCTTGGTCTGAGCCTGTAATTTTCAGCGACTTCGGCGTTGAAAATCTAGGCGTCTCAATTATCGTTGATCCGAATGGCACCAAATGGGTGTTTTGGGCCGCCAATCAAGGAGATTTAGACGATATTTACTATGTAAACAACCAGAACGGCGGCTGGTCAAAACCGCAGCGAGTAAACTCTGAAAATGAAGTTCCTGACTTTCGTCCAAAAACGAAGATCTTGAGCGATGGAGACTTGTTAGTAGAGTGGAAAACCTATGATTTCTCCGTTGGTCAATACATAGATGCCGAACGGCTTTTTAAGCTTGATAAGTCGGAGAAAAGTCGTTATAAACCTTCGCTGAATGAAGACGGTGATTTAGAAGAGGATGGTGATGTTTTTGTGGAAGATATTCCACTGCCGAATTTTTTGCCCTCTAACCGCGCCAGCATTTTCCATTTTCCAGACAACAAACTTTCGCAGTCAGTGATTGTCGAGTAACTTCTACGCTGATTCTACTAGATATTTTTATGTATGAGTTAAAGCTAAAAAAGCTAGTTAAAAGAGTATTTACTACCGTGTTTGTCGCGGTGGTGAGCTGTTGTTTAAGTTCGGTTGCGGTGGCCGGCCAAAATGATCCAACAGTGATTGTTTTGTTTGGCGATAGCATTACATTGGGTTTCAATAGCAACTACGCAGGTAATAGCCCTGGAGATCCTCGTGTGGCCGGAGGCACTACGGAGCGTGGGTGCCCGACAATCTATTTGAAGAATATTTTGCTCAAGGAAGAACCCAGAAGCGCTAACGAGGATTGCCCAACAGAGAGCATATCGTCACCAATATTGGACGCAAATAGTGAAACGAGGGATGTCATTGTCGCGAATTGGGGTTTAGGTGGTTCAACCTCTGAGAGAGGTGTTCAGCGCATAAGCTCAGAGTTGAATCAAACTAAGAGCGACTTTCCTGCAAAGGATTATCTGGTTTTGATCATGTATGGGACCAATGATTTTGGATCCAATATCAGTACCTCGATGACGCGATTTAATACCGTAGAGATGATCAGAAAAGCTAAGTCCGCTGGCTATACGCCAATCATTGGTACCTTAACGCCAAGAGACGATTTCAATGTATCGCCATATAACTCAAAAATAGTAAGCGCAGCGAACCAGGAGGGTGCTTTTGTCGTGGACCATTTCGCGCGATTTGTCGCTGAACCTACTGGTTGGCGTAGTTTGCTAGAACAAGAAATCGGTCGTATATCTGGCAATTTGGTACGATTTCACCCGACTGATCGTGGTTATTTAGTGATTGCTGAAACTTGGTTTGATAAGCGGCTGAAAAATATTATTGAGCCTGAAGTGGACTTCGTTATCTCTCCAGTCTTAGATATTTTGCTTGATGATTAAGTGGTAATTGTTTTCGTTTTTTCGAATATATCCAGATATATGGTAACCAGTCTAAACATCGATTAACGGACTGATCGATACGCGTTTCAGGTACGGTTTTTGTTCCATCTCAGCGACGTTTATACGAACACGCCAATAAAGCCACAAGATGTAATGTTTGTGTAGTCTCTGCAAAGCGCGGTTATACTGCATTTGTTTCTTATCGCGAACCTCTTAGCCATGTCCAAAAAGACGTCGAAAAATACTGTTTTTCCCCTGTTGATTGCGGTCTTAGTTGGGGCCTGTTGTTTCTATGTGTTAGATAGCCACTATTCTAGAACGATCGGCCGTATGACTCTTGAGGGCAAGTTCCCAGTAGGGACAAGCCTAGCTGTCTATTTTGAAAATAAGTCGGGTGCGGTTCTCTCCGAGACAGTTCATTTAGGCAATGAAGCCCATAATGTCATTAAACGAAAAGGGACGACTAGGCTTAATGCGCCTTATAGAAAATTATGGTTGCAATTCAATGTTCCTCAAAGCGAGATATTGCAAGAGCGCGATGTCATTAACATCTATAACATCCAGTTTGAGCAGCCATTTTCAGGCTTGAGTGTTGTTTCGAAAAGGCAATTATCGAAGGTGTTTCAAAGTGAGGCCTTTTTCGGTGATGACAATTCATTTATTCAGCCGGATAAAAACACTGGTATGGCGCGATTAGAGCTGAGGCAACCCTTAACAAAGGCATCTTTGGGTTGGGCTGTATTGCCTTCTTTATTTCTCGCATTTTTGGCTTGGCTTGTTTGTCGATCACATCAATGGAGACAACTTCCGGCCTTTCAGGACATGTCTCTCGGCAATAAAATTTCGTCGCACCATGAATTTGATTCCGTGAATGGTTTAAGAGGCTTAGCTGCATTGCTAGTGTTGTTTAGTCACGCGGCGCCTGGTTTTGAGGCGGTTAACGTCGGGATCGCAATATTATTTGTTATCAGTGGGTTTTTATTGTCCAAGCCCTTTGTGCTGGACTCTGCGCGGATAAGTCGTTGGGCGACTGTTGAAACGTATTTGGTAAAACGCGTTAAACGAATTTTGCCGATGTATTACTTTTTTGTTTTCATCACGTATGTCTTAACTTATCAATTTGACACCGCACTGCGTAACTTTATTTTTGTAGAAGCTTCTGGGCATCTATGGCCAATGACGCAGATATTCATGTTTTATATATGTCTGCCATTCGTTTTGTTATGCGCCTCCGCACTAGCGCGTTTGCACCGATTACTTCCTGTAACGGTGCTACTAGCCGCTTCCGTTCTTTGGGTTGTTTTTATGTCCGACTGGGAGCCTTTTTATAATGGACGTTATTTCAAGCAATTTTACTTATATGCATTCTTACTGGGGGTTGCGGGTGCGTATATTCATTTCGGCTTGCTTGCTGGTAAGTTGATGCGTGGTAGCGCGAATTTGTTACTTAGCGTTTTCCTAATGGTGCTTATTGTTCTGACGATTGTCTGGTCCGCTCCATTGATGCCACCGAAGTGGGCGAGTTATTTCATTAACCCATTCTGGGGAAAGTGTTTGCTCAGCCTCATTATTATAATTCTTACCCTACAAGTGAAAGGTACATTAGTAAGCCGAGTTATCGCTAACCCGTTATTTCGATCGGTTGGAGTAGTCGGTTTCAGTTTCTATTTATTACATGGTTTGGGTATAGATTTGGCGAGCAATATCCAACAGTCAATATTTGGAGTGAGTGAGCCATTGCAACGATCTTGGCCATTGGTGATACAAGCGTTTTTCCTAACCTACATAATGGCACTTATCACTTACTCCTACATTGAGCGACCATTTTTTGGTTATCGTGACCCTAAATCATGATTTATAAATCATAGAAATCGTCGGTGATTGTTTTTGCCAATGCCCTCACTACCATATCGTAACCCTTGGGGTTTAGGTGGCAGCAATTATCGACGTAGAGAGTGTCGGGCGTGTCTTTAAACAAGAAGGTCATATCATGGAAGTGCACCCCAGCGTCTTGGAGTTTTTTCACGCGAGGCAACAAGGTCGGGAAGCCTTGCCGATAAACGTTTCCGTAGCCGCCTTTTTCTAGGATGGCCACTTTACGTTCTTCGTCGTTAAGCAGTTTGGCGCCATCAATATATTGGTTGGGTTGTAGAAAATGAAAATAGCGAGCGCCGTGCCCCTCGGCTAAGTCTCTCATTGCAAGTGAGCTGTTCATCCAGATGTCTGCGGATAAGTCGGCTACTTGCTGCCAATCGTCAAGATTGTGGTCTGGGCCAAGTTCTTCGTACGCGAAATCGCGATTATTCTTATCAATTGAGCTCAGTTTGTTTATTTGTTCGTCTACATTGGCTACGCGCCGGACATAGCCAGGATCTAGTATGCGCCATGCGAAGTTAACCATCGGGCTCCATCTAGTAGGGAAGCCACTCGCGAATTCTGCCAAACTTGATCGGCTTTCGAGCAAGGTGAATTTCTTGCTGTAGGCCTCAAGGTGTTCGCGGCTAAGGGTGGAGTTTACTCTGTGATTCCATGATTTTGGAAAAGCTGGGTGTAAGTCCGCGTCTCGCCAGCCATAGTAAGTCGCCGTCATTTCATTAAAGCCATCTAGGTTAATAACAACATCAAACTCGGCACCCATTGAGAGAAAGTAGGAGAGCTGCATTAACTGCTGAGGTTGTTTGTATGCACCTCTAGCCATATTGTAGATCACCACTTCTTTGCCTTCGAACATGGGCAGGCGTTCCATTACTTGTTTAAAGTAACCACGGCCGCCACCACGAGCTGTTCCGTCCGCAAATGAGCCTCCTAAAATTCCTATTACGGCCTTTTTGTCCGAGCGTTTAGCGAGAGGGTAATCGGTATCTACCTTAATACGTTCAAAGCATAGAGTTTTATCTTCCTGCTCGCAATTGGGTATCTCGCGTTTTGCATCGAGCGAAAAGCCAAAATAAGGGTGGAGAATTGGTTTGCGAACGATTCCATTTTGTGGCGCGTTAGCTGGCACGAACACTGTGCTTTTATCGCGTGAGTTGGCGGCCTCGATTTTGCTTTGCTGCAAATCATGTACTTGGTATGTGCCAAACTTAATACGGTAGGCGGCGTAGCTAAAAAGCTCAATAACCAAGTACGTAAATAAAATTAAAATGCTGGTAAAGGCAATTTTTTTCATGTTGCAAGCCAGGGTGTTTTATCTGGCGCTGATTTTAGCCTGAGTATTGAATGAATGACAGCCAAACAACTTGCGGTTAAATGCCGCTGCCGTCAAACTTACGAGCTAGTCGGATCACTTAAAGGCCTCGTTCTAAATGAAAATTTCTCTGTTATTAACTGGTAGCGAACTCATGAGTGGCGATACAGTCGACTCGAATTCGGCCTATATTGCACAATCGCTTAAAGACATTAATTTGGTGCCCTACGTTAAAAAGGTGGTCGGTGATGATTTAACCTTACTGGTTGATTCGATTCAGGAGCTATCCAAAGTGTCAGATGTTTTGGTTGTGAACGGCGGTTTGGGGCCTACGGTAGACGACCTAACATCGTTAGCACTGTCAAAGGCTGTTGAGTCCCCATTAGTGCGAAATGCAGATGCTTACGCCAAGTTAGCCGAATGGGCTGATCGGCGTGGGTTTGTTATCACTGAGTCAAACCTCAAGCAGGTCAACTTACCGAAGGTCTGCGAGATTATTGATAACCCTCGCGGCTCAGCTGTTGGTTTTCGTTGTATTTTCAATGAGTGCTTGATTTTGTGCACGCCTGGTGTTCCAAGTGAGTTTAAACCGATGGTGGAGAACCACCTGTTGCCGCTTATTTGTGAACATGGTGCTATTGAAGCTAAGAGCCATATTACTCGCTTGAGAGTCTTTGGGATTACTGAGTCAGGTCTGCAAGATACGGTTAATGAGGTTTTTCCGAATTGGCCAGCAAACGTTGAATTGGGTTTTCGTGTGCAAATGCCGGTAATCGAAGTGAAGTTTACGACTATTGGTGATGAGCTGGTTGAACTGAATCAGTTATGGGCGAATAAGTTTCGTACACACTTCTCTGACTATGTTATCGGCGTCGATGGTATTCGCTTAACGCAGGCGCTTAATCAAGCGTTGCATGAAAAGGGCCTCGTTATTACTACGGCTGAGTCTTGTACTGGTGGGCTGATTGCGTCTGGCATTACCAGCGAAGCCGGTTCCTCGAAGGTTTTCGAAGCGGGTTACGTGGTTTACTCAAACAAAATTAAAGAGTCCATGTTAGGGGTAAGTAAACAAACCTTGATTGACCATGGTGCGGTCAGCGAAGAAGTTGTAAGGGAGTTGGTCATCGGCGCAATAGAAAAATCGGGCGCGGATATTGGTTTGGCCATTTCTGGGATTGCCGGCCCAGACGGAGGCACAGCCGAGAAACCCGTTGGCACGGTTTGGATGGCATGGGGTAGGGCAGGAGCAATCAAGGCTCGGCGATTTTTCTTCCCAGTCGCGCGGCTGGCGTTTCAAAAAACTGCGTCAGCTATTGCCATGGATTTGGTGCGGCGAGAGGTCTTGGGTTTGAGCACTGAGGTTGACTATTTTAGTGAGCTTAAGAAGAAGCGGTCGCGCGCCTAGGTACGTTCGTATGTGAACAGGCAGATCAGTGAATTACGCGGTGAACTCAACCATTGTTTGGCACACGCGAGTTAAATCTTCATCGGAGATAACATAGGGCGGCATAATGTATACCAGTTTACCAAATGGGCGCACCCAAACACCGCGTTCGACAAAGAAGCGTTGAGCTTCGGTAGCATCAACAGGTTGATGCATCTCGATAACACCGATGCCACCAAGTACGCGCACATCGGCAACGCGCGCGGATGATTTTGCCGCAGCTAACTCGCGCGTCAAAATCGACTCAATACGGTTAAGATTCGGCTGCCAGTCACTTTCTATTAGAAGACGTAAACTCTCGTTGGCGACCGCGCATGCCAGCGGGTTACCCATAAAGGTTGGTCCATGCATGAATACCCCACCAGCCTCTGAGATTCCTTCGGCCACTACCTTAGTTGTAAGGGTTGCGGCTAGGGATAAGTAACCCCCAGTCAGTGCTTTGCCCACGCAAAGAATGTCTGGTGAAATGCCAGCCCATTCGCAGGCGAATAATTTTCCTGTGCGTCCCAATCCGGTGGCAATTTCATCGGCGATCAGTAATACATTATATTTGTCACACAGGTCTCTGACTTGCTTAAGGAACTCCGGGTGATAAAACCACATTCCACCAGCGCCCTGAACAATGGGTTCTAAGATGACGGCAGCAAGATTTTGATGATGTTCTTCGATGTTCCTTTTGAAATCGTTAATACTATTGGGGTTGTAAGATTTATCGAAACGACAGTTGGGCCTTTCTGTGAAGACTTGTTTAGTCACAGTCTCATTGAAAAGGTGGTGCATGCCGGTATCTGGGTCACAGACTGACATGGCCGCGAAAGTGTCGCCATGGTAGCCGCCACGTAGTGACAGTATTTTCCGTCTGCTAGGTTTCCCCTTCGCTTGCCAGAATTGAATCGCCATTTTGATTGCAACTTCAACGCTGATTGAGCCTGAGTCAGCAAGAAAGACCTGTTGAAGTGGTTCTGGCGTAATGTTTACGAGTGTTTGACACAACTTTATGGCAGGTTCATGGGTTAACCCGCCAAACATGACATGCGCTACGCGATCAATTTGGTCTTTTGCAGCCTGATTAAGCTTTGGGTGGTTATAGCCATGGATAACGCACCACCATGATGCCATGCCGTCGATCAATTCTCGCCCATCTTGCAGTTTGAGTCTTACGCCTTGAGCGCTTTCAACCAGCTGAGTTGGAAGAGGGTTAGTGGCAGATGTGTAAGGATGCCATATATGGTTTTGGTCAAAATCCAGAAGGTCGCTCATTAGAAAAATATCAATTTGATAATAAACGCAACAATAACGATGTTAAGCGTCACTTTTATTGCCCCGATGCCTTGTTTAATTTGCATATTCGCGGCTATCCAGGCCCCGGTCCAGGTGCCAATGCCCAGCGCGATTCCGTACTTCCATATCAATTCAAGTTCGGATGCAAAGACAGCAAGCGCGACTATTGTGTAGCACAACACAATAAACACTTTGTGCATATTGGTTGATATTAAGTCGAGTTGCATGACGCGGCTAAGCACTGGCATGAGGAGAAAGCCCACGCCGATATGGATAAATCCGCCCCAGAAACCTATAGCGACCATCAATATGTGGCCCGCAATCAAACGATTTCGCGATGGCGATTGATTGATTTCAAGTGTTTTTGGCTGTGGCAATGCCATGATAATGAGAACCATAACCATGATAATCGCAAGCAGTGTATTAAATTGGTCGTTCGGTACTCGTGTAGCCAGTGTGGCACCGATCAGCGTGCCAGGGATGGTGCATGCCCCAAGAGAGAGGCTAAGCTTGAAATGCGAGAACCCTTTGCGATAAAACGCCCAAACCGCGGATACATTCTGGGGCAGTATGGCGATTCTATTTGTACCGTTTGCGACTGCTCCAGGCACTCCCAAAAAGATCATAATTGGTACTGACAGCATAGAGCCGCCGCCAGCCATTACATTTAGGAAGCCAGTAGCGACGCCGGTAACACAGAGGAGTAGAAGTTCTAACATCGGCGGATTGTATCTATTAAGCGCGCCCGAGAGTAGCAATAACTTGTTAAACTCCCAGCTATGGAACTCTATTCACAGATTTATCCTGAAAACATTGATATTTCAGGTTTGGCACAGCCGCCAGTGATTATCATCCCTGGCCTATTTGGCTCCACTGCAAATTGGCGAGGCTTTGCCAAAAAAATGAGTGAAACGCAAACGGTGATAGTGATTGATCAACGCAATCATGGGCGATCTCCACACGCTGATTCACATTCCTATACGGATATGGTCAACGATTTACTCAGCTTAATAAATGCTCATAAACTTGAAAGAGTGATACTGTGCGGTCATAGTATGGGTGGAAAAGTGGCCATGGCTTTTGCACTTAGTTATCCCGAACGGGTTGAGAAGTTGGCGGTGCTAGATATAGCACCGGTGCAATATGATCATAGTCATGCCCCATTTCTTGAAGCTTTGATGCAGATTGATTTGGCGAGTTTAACCTCTCGAGGAGAAGCAGACCGTGCTCTCCAGGAGGCCATTTCGGACACAAGTATTCGCTTGTTTTTGTTGCAAAGCTTGAGCGGTTCTCCAGGGTCGTTTCGCTGGCGGATTAATGTTCCGGTTTTGCATGCCTGGATGCCAGAAATTGTTGGTTTCCCGCATGATGACTTTGTTGGAGAGCGTAGTTCGGTTCCCGCGGCTTTCATTTATGGTGAAGAGTCGGACTACGTACTGTCATTTGAAGAGCGAATTCACCAGTACTTTAGTCGTGCCCGTTTGTATGGTGTCGTTGGAGCCGGGCATTGGCTGCATGCCGATAAACCAGAGGTTGTACTTAATATTTTGCAAAAATTTATCTTAGATGGTGAAAAAAATGACTGAAAAGAGCAATGAATCTCACCCGGGTCAGGTCAATTACGACATGATGGATAAAAAACGAAAATACGCACTACTGATCGAAGCGCATTCGCAGGACCTATATAAGTACGCGCTTTGGCTCTGTAAAGATAAAAATATGGCCGAAGATGTCATGCAAGAAGCCTTTTTGCGTGCTTGGAAGTCATTAGATAGCTTACGAGAGGCAAAGGCCGCAAAGGGTTGGTTGTTTACGATCTTTAGGCGTGAACATGCTAGGCAATTTGAACGGAAGCAATTCCAGTACAAAGATGTCGAAGAGATGGACACCATCGCTGACAATCAAATGGGCTACGATGATCGACCCGAAGCATTTGCTTTAAGAAACGCTTTGAAGAGATTGCCGGATGATTACAGAGAGCCCTTAGAGATGCAGGTTTTAGGCGGGTTTTCGTGCGATGAAATTGCCAGTATTTTGGACATTTCGGCCAGTGCGGTGATGACGAGATTATTTAGAGCGCGTAAGAAAATGCGCCAGATTTTGGGGCACGAATCAGTGCCTAAACTGGGTGTTGTCGGGGAGTAGTAATGAACCACCCTCATTCTCAAATGAATATTTTATAGAAGAGTTTTTCAGACATGAATTGTTTAGATTTTAAAAGGCTGGCATTGTCAGACCCGAATAGCAAAGATCACAGCTTTGTTGAGCATAGCAAGAGTTGCCCTGAATGCTTGAAATACGTTGGCAGTGTGCGCCAGATGGATAGCGATTTAGCGAGCAGTCTAGAGGTTACTGTTCCTAGTGATTTAGTCGCACGTTTACAACTTAATCAAGAGATTAGCCAATCAAATGAGGCTGTCGGATCAACGCGTCGCTATGCCATTGCCGCAAGCTTTGCCTTAGCTTTATTTGTCGCAGGATTTATGGCCAGTAATCAATTTGGATTTAATAAACAAATTGGTCAAGATTATGAGACTTTGCTGTCTGGGGTTGTAGAGCATATGAATGAGCAACCGATGACTCCAGTGTGGAGCCCTGAGCGTGCTAACCAGGATGCGAATGCCTTATTAGCTAGCTACGATGGTGAAATGAAGTTGAAATTCTTACAAAATTTGCAGTTTAGCCGTATCTGCCCGATGGGAAAATACAGAGGCTTACATGCGAGTTTAGAGACCGACTCTGGCCAAGTAACATTTGCTTATATTAGAGGTGAGTCTGTTGGTGAGTTGTTGGATGCTGGTTACGAAGGCTATGTGACTCGCGTCAAACCCGTGCGTGGCGGCAACTTAATCATAATGAGCCGCAATAACAAGAGTCTACAGCAAGCAGATAAGCAGCTTGAAGAGGCTATGTATTGGGATATATAGCAAGCTTATTGCTAAGTCGATGGAAAACAAAAAAGGCCTGCACTGTAGGCCTTTTTTAATTCTAAATCATCCAAACCGTGTATCGGCTACAAAAGGATTTGTTCTGCGTTCGTGGCCGAAATCAGACATTGGCCCGTGGCCAGGAATAAAGCGAATATGGTCGCCTAGGGGGAACAATCTATCTCGAATTGAGTTTACTAGTTCTTTTTGGTTGCCTCTCGGAAAATCTGATCGCCCTATTGAGCCCTGAAATAAGACGTCGCCAACAGCGGCGAGTGCATGGGTTTTTTCGACGAATACCACGTGGCCTGGCGTATGGCCAGGGCAATGCACCACATCGAATATCAGTTTGCCTAAGGTAACCGAGTCACCATTACTCAGCCATTGATCAGGCTTGAATTTTTCACCTTCAAAACCAAAGTGTTTGCATTGTTCTGGCAGTAAGTCTATCCAGAACTGGTCATCTTTGTGCGGCCCGATAATAGGCACTCCGGTCTTGCGAGCCAGTTCAGCGGTGCCACCGGCGTGGTCTAGGTGCGCATGGGTAATTAAGATTTTATCGAGCTCAAGCTGGTTGTCAGAGATAACTTTTTGCGCCTTCTCAATCTCACCGCCAGGGTCAACAATCGCGGCGAGTTTAGTGTCGCTGCACCAAATAACGCTGCAATTTTGCGTGAACGGTGTAACAGGAACAATTTTATATTTAAGTGCCATTAAGGCTGCTCAATCTGCCTTACTGAAACAACTTGCGTATAGCGATTGCCATTTTGATCAATCAAAGTCAGCTCAGCTGTGTCGCCTAGTGTGAGTGGTTTTTTTGGGCCAATGAGCATCATATGTGTGCCCAGTGGTGCAAACGAGACTGTTTCGCCGGCGGGAATCGTCAATGTATCTAGATGGCGCATACTTGCGACTTCGTTCTCGATTACGGTTTCATGAACCATGGTCATTTCGAACGCAGGGCTATCTGAATCGACGATGACGATATCTTCCGAGGAATCATTCCGCACTTCAAAATAAGCCGCCATGCTTGTCGCTCCTGGAGGCGCTGGGCGTATCCATGCGCTATCAAATGTGATCGATTGCTTTGTTCTGGCAGCTTCGGTTTCTACCTCCGCTGCTTCTTGAACTGATGCATTTGCATTAGTGCCAGCGGTTACCACGCCGCCTTCGCTAATTGCGAGAGCGATAAGGTCAGCCGAAATTTGTTCCACTTTATGTGGTGCGCTAATTACGCCAGCGTATTCACCTTGCGGGTTAACAAGTATTAGAGACGCGCCGTGATCAACATCGTAGCCGCCATTATCTAAGGTCTCGCCTTTAAAGAATAAAATACCGACGTTTTTAGCGAATGCTGTCGTATGTTCGACTCCAGCTCGAATACCAATAAATTCGGGGTCAAAATATGGCACGTAGCTGTTGAGTCGTTCAACCGTATCACGCTCTGGATCAACCGATACCATAACAACCTGATACTTGCCCCAAGCGCCTGCTTCCTCTACACGCTGTTTTACCAATTTTAGTGTCTGCATGGTCGATGGGCAGATATCTGGGCAGTTAGTGAATCCAAAAAAGAGAATACTCCATTTGCCCTGTAATTGGCTTAATCCGAAGTTTTCGTTGTTGTGGTCAAGGAAATCAACAGTGCCAAGGTCTTTGGTCTGTGGCAGCAAAATAGCTTTTTGTAGCTCGAGCTGGGATGAATTTTGCTTTTGCCCAGTTTGGACGTATAGGCCAATACCAATGGCGATAAGGGCGACGATTATAAATAGAGGTGTGGCTTTGCCTGATTCAAAAGCGAGCTTTGAATGCTCTTTCAAGCACTGAACTGGAGAGAATTGCATATGGCACTACTTATGACGGACAAGAGAGCCCGCATTAGGGTTTCGAAGCTAAGAATTATAGCGAAAGGCGACTCGTTAGAATACGCCTTCCGACGGGTTAACGTTTATTGTTTTCTATTGCACAGGCTCCACATGAAAGAGGCTGCCTTCAATTTGGACCACTTTGACTTTTGATCCGACCGCGGCATCGGTGCCTGATACTTTCCATTGGCTGTCTTCAACCGTAACTTTGCCAACCCCATTTACGATGGCTTCAGACAACACCAATGTTTTCCCCAAGTAACGTCGATTGCGCTGATTAAGTTGGGGCTGATCGGTGTCCTCAGGAGAGCCACGTTTTGCAAATTTCTTCCATAAGACTAATGAAAGCACTGAGAAGATGGCAAATAAAACGTATTGTGGCATCCAGCCTAGCTCAGGCAAGACGAGTTTAAGTAAGCCTGAAGCCGTCGCTGCGAAACCTAGCCACAAAAAGAATACTCCTGGGGCCAGTATCTCCAAACCGTAGAATACGCAAGCGAGCGTTAGCCAGTGCCAGAAAGTTGGGTTATAGAGTTCGTCGTTCATAAATTAGCCCTCTAGCTCGTTTTTTTGTCAAAAGCCTCTTTCGCCAGCTCAGAAATCCCGCCAATTGAGCCAATAACACTTGCGGCTTCTAGTGGCATAAAAATTACTTTTTGATTTTCCGCGCCACCAATTGATTTCAAAGCCTCCATGTATTCTTGCGCAACGAAATAGTTGATGGCTTGTACGTTACCATCGGCAATCGCAGTCGAGACGACTTGAGTTGCTTTGGCTTCTGCCTCCGCTTCACGCTCACGCGCTTCGGCATCTCGAAAGGCTGCTTCTTTACGGCCTTCGGCGTCTAAGACGGCCGCCGTTTTTTCACCTTCTGCGCGTAAAATTTCAGATTGCTTAAAGCCTTCGGATTCCAGAATGGCTGCGCGTTTCTCGCGTTCGGCTTTCATTTGCCTGGCCATCGCATCAACTAAGTCTTGCGGCGGGGCAATGTCCTTAATTTCAATACGAGTTACTTTAATGCCCCAAGGGGTAGTGGCTTCATCGACCACAGTCAGCAGCGCCGAATTAATTGTGTCGCGTTTGGACAGCGATTCATCCAAGTCCATCGAGCCTAATACGGTACGAATGTTGGTCATGGTTAGGTTCAGAATCGCGAGCTCTAACTGATTGACCTCGTAAGATGCTTTTGCGGCGTCAATTACTTGAAAGAATACGACGCCGTCGACTTTAACCACCGCGTTGTCGCGGGTAATTACCTCTTGCGACATTACGTCTAAGACACGCTCCATCATATTTTGTTTCTGGCCGACGCGATCGAAGAAAGGAATAATAATAGAAAGGCCAGGTCTTAATGTTTTGGTGTATCTACCAAAACGCTCTACGGTGTATTCAAATCCTTGAGGTACGATCACGAGTGCTGATTTGACAATAATCAGGGCTAAGATAACGGCGGCGATAATCGCGGGAAATTCCATGTTTGTCTCCATTTGTTTGTTTTGAATAACCTTTAGTTTAATCGAATTTAGCCTGCACTTTTGTCCGAAAACGAACGAATGCTAGGTGCAACTTCATATGACCTGCAGGGCAAAATCGACTAAATCAAAGATTGATTGGTTATAATATGAGTTCGATGCCACTATATTTCAAGTTGGCAACTCATTCATTACAAGTTTGCTTACAGTGTGTCTGTTAAGGTGGTTGGGGTATTTACAATGACAAATGATTGGTCGCGCCAGTTGGCAACCCAAGCCTACGCCTATGGTGTGCCCAGTGTTACCGCCCGAATCAAAGAAACGCCCGAAGACTTTCTTGTTACTGAAATTATGGAGGTTGTACCAAGTGGTGAAGGTGAACACACATGGCTATGGGTAAAAAAGCGGCGTCAGAATACAGAGCAAGTTGCTCGCGCCTTGGCAAAATTTGCTGATGTGAAACCGCGTGATATTGGTTTTTCTGGCATGAAAGACTTTCAGGCAGTAACGCAACAATGGTTTAGTGTTTGGAAGCCTAAGGGAGCACAACCAGATTGGGCCGCATTCGAGATGCCAGGCGTTAGTTTACAAAAGATCACCAAACACTCAAAAAAAATAAAGCGTGGCACACATAAAGCCAACTACTTTGACATCAGACTTAGCAACCTTGATGACAAACATGGTGAATGCACCGACCGATTAGCCTTGATTCAAAAAAATGGAGTGCCTAACTACTTTGGCGCGCAGCGCTTTGGTCGGCAGTGCGACAATATGCGCCAAGCCGAAGCTTTGTTGCTTGAGGGTAAAAAAATTAACAACCGGAACTTACGCAGTTTAGTGTTATCTGCGGCGCGCTCTTGGTTGTTTAATCAAGTGGTTTCAAAGCGTGTAGAGAGTGGATCATGGCAGCGTTTGTATCCCGGAGAGCCAGCAAATTTAGATGGTTCAAACAGTGTTTTTAATGCGGTAAGTGATGAATCTCAACGCGTGGCGTCAATGGATATTCACCCAACGGCACCACTTGTTGGCCGAGAAGATAAAAGCGTCATGGAGGCTTGCGAGGAACTCCGACAACTCGAGAACCATTGGCTTGGTGATTATCAAGCAATGATTAGTGCTCTTAAAAATTTAGGCTTGGAGTATCGGCGCCGTGCACTTCGCTCAAAGGTCGTGGATCTTACTTGGGATTTTGAACAAATGGCATTGAGGTTACGCTTTAGTTTACCGAGAGGGCAATTCGCCACATCCGTGATCAGAGAATTGGTGACAGAGCCGGAGAGCGATCTTTGAAAATACAGATTACTGACCTGCCTTACCTAAATAGCGCTGATTTGTTCGACAAAGTAGCCGATCAGCCCTGGGCGATGTTCCTTGATTCGGGTGTGCAAGACCCATCATCTGGTGCTACCGACACAGACAAGTCTGGTTACGATGTATTGGCAATCAAACCGCATTCAACCCTAGTGTTTGATGGCGAGGTAACGCATTTTCGTTCCGGTGGAGTAAAAGACAGGCTTTATGGTGATGTTTTAACGATTTTGCGTGCCGCCATTCCAAAGGCGGAGAACTTGGATGAGATAGACTGCCAGTATTTACCCGGTGCAATCGGCTATTTTTCGTATGATCTAGCGCGCCAGTTTGAAGATTTGCCTAACCTAGCTGAGGACGATGAAGGTTTGCCCCCTATGGCGATGGGTGTTTATCGCGTAGTGGTGGTCATTGACCATGAACTTAGAAAAACTCGTATTGTTCAACTTGGTCAAGGTGAGGCCATAGAAGCTATCGTAGAAGAGTGGCAAGACCTTGTGGAGTGGGTTATTGATTTTGCTAACGATACACTTGATTTTGACGAGACGCATGCGCTTCACCCGCACGAGCGTGGCGGGCTCGTCAGTGGCATGCTTGAGGAAAGCATGGACAGAGATGTCTACCGCAAGTGCTTTGAAACTGTCCGAAACTATAGTGTGGAAGGCGATTGTTATCAGGTTAATCTAACCAAGCGTTTCTCGGCAATGGTAGCTGGCGACGCCTGGCTTACCTACCGATATTTACGTGAATCGAGTCCGGCGCCATACGGTGCCTTTTTTAATATGCCTTTTGCTCAGGTATTGTCGAATTCACCGGAGAGTTTTATTCAATGCCGCGATCGCGAAGTTGTAACCAGCCCGATTAAAGGTACACGCCCGCGCGCGCATCATAACGCAGCGGTGGATAAAGCCATTGCAAAGCAACTGTTGAACAGTGAAAAAGATCGTGCCGAGAATGTCATGATTGTCGATTTGATGAGAAATGATTTGAGCCGTTGTTGTGAGCTAGGCAGCGTTGCGGTGCCTAGCCTGTTCAAATTACATAGCTTTGCCAATGTTCATCATTTGATCAGCACGGTGACCGGAGTGCTGCGGTCAAATCTTCATTCGCTCGACCTGTTGCGCAGTTGTTTCCCTGGTGGCTCTATTACAGGTGCACCCAAAATCAGGGCAATGGAAATTATCGAAGAGTTAGAGCCAAACCGCCGTGGGCTGTATTGCGGAGCAATCGGCTATGTTGGTGTAGACGGGAGCTTGGAAACTAATATTGCGATTCGCACAATTGTAGTCAAAGATGGCGTCGCTCGCTACGCGGCTGGCGGTGGTTTGGTTATCGATTCAAAAGTCGAAGAGGAATACCAAGAACTATTAGATAAGGCCCGTATGATGACTGATGCCTTGTTTCGTCGAGTGTAATCAGGTAATTAACCGGGAATTATCCCTTTTCTAGTTAAAAAGGCTTGAAATTCAATGGTCTACAAAGTAAAAATAAATCATTCTAGACATTAAATTTACTAAACACTTGTTTTGTCGGGGGGCGGACAGTACGTTTAGCTCATGGTTCAAGTTGCTTTAAAATCACTCTCCGAAATGGAGCTACCCGCGAATGACGTACCGAACTGGTTGTCAGGCGTCGCCGACGGCCGCTCGGAGAAAGAGGTCTCTCGGGTAGAACGTGCGGCGTATTTTGCTATTGATGCACATCAGGGGCAAAAGCGAGCATCGGGCGAAGACTACGTAAATCATACTTTCGCGGTTGCGGCGATAGTGCATGAGCTTGGCCTAGATTCAGACGTGGTCATTGCGGCCCTACTGCATGATACGGTAGAAGACACTCCAGTAACGCTTGATCAACTAAGGCGCGAATT